>CAXTHY010000004.1:0-18652 GCA_964244175.1 uncultured Jatrophihabitans sp.
TTGAGCACATTCGGCGTCAACGCCGACGGCGTCACGCTCACCAACGTCGGCTGGGCGGCACCCACGGCACCGGCGGGCGGCGAGCTGACCGCGCAGAGCGCCACCGTCGTCGCCGCGGCGGCCAGCGTCGCGAGAAGGCGCGTGCGAACACGCCCACCGAGTGATTTCGTCATGCTTCTCCCGCCCAAAGCGCATCTTCAGCCAGTGTGAAGCCAGTGTTCGGTAAACACAAGCCGAACTACGACCGCCAGCTCTGCCCGATCGGGTGCCCCTTGGCCCCCGGCGCAGGTGGGTTCGCGGTCGTATCTTCGGGCCATGTCCGAGACCCCTGAACCTCAGCCGGTCCAGTTCCAGACCGAGGCGGCGTTCGGCGCCGCGCAGGACTACGGCCACGACTGGGTTGAGTACGCGCTCAACACCGCGGCGCCGTCGTTCGTCGGCGGTGTCGATTCCAGCCTGAATCCGGCTACCGGCGAGCACGGTGCTGACGGCGCAACGGCCTACGCGTGAGCGACCCGGCGGCGCCCCCGGCGCTCACCACGCACGTCGAGCCCTTCCACCTCCACCTCGAGTTCCAGTGGGACGGCGGGACGTTCGAGGAGTTCGAGACGAATCTGCAGTCGTTCTCGTGGGAGGTGCCGAAGGTCGTGTACTTCAGCGAGCCGATGAGCGGCTTCGGCACGCACCTGACCCTCAACGCGTTCGAGACGACGATCAGCGACCGCAGCGGCGACCTCGTGCACGCCTTGGTCGGTGGGGTCATGGACCTGCACCAGAGCGGCGGCATCGATCTCGGCGCGCATGCCCAGATCGACTACCGCGTCCTGCAGATCCACGGCGCCCAACTGTTCCTCGGCATCGAGGGCACCGTCACGGCCGACCCGCGTGGTGGCGGTGGTGCCAATGTCACCTTCGCACCCGCATTCAGCATTCAGTTCGGCGGCACGGTGCACCCGCCCGGCGGCAACTGACCGACGCTGATCCCCTGGGCGCGCTATCGCGCGTCGAGAGCATCATCATCGCCGTGAAGGGATCTCTGCAGGTCGACGGTCAGCATCTGTCCGTCGACGAACTCGCCGAGTTGGCCGACGCCCCGCTGCAGGTGACTGTCTCCGATGACGCGATGGAGCGAGTTCGCCGATCGCACGAGTGGGCGGTACGACTGCGCGGCGAGCGGCCGATGTACGGACGCAGCACGGGCGTCGGCGCCAACCGCGAGGTGCTCATCGAGCCGAGCGTCGAGGCGGCCCAGGCGCTGCTGGCGAGTCACGCCACGTCGGCCGGGCCGGCCCGCAGCCCGGAGCGGGTGCGGGCGCTGTTGCTGGTGCGGCTCAACCAGCTGTGCGCGGGCGGGTCGGGCGTCGCGCCCGCGGTCGTCACCGCGCTGGCCCGCCTGATCGGTGACGACGCGCTGCCGGTGATCCACGAGCACACCGGCGTGGGAACGGCCGACCTTTCGGCGCTGGCCGCCGTCGCTCTCGCGATGCAGGAGCACTCACGCACCGGCGACGCCGAACCGTTGGTGCTGGGCCCCGACGACGCCCTCCCGTTCCTGTCGAGCAACGCCGCCGCGCTCGCCGACGCCGGCCTGGGCCTGTCGCGGTTCTCGCGCGCGGCTCGCGCCAGCCTTGCCGTGGCCGCGTTGAGCTTCTCCGCCCTCGACGGCAATCTCGAGGCCTTCTCGCCTGTCGTCGAGCGCGTGACCCCGATGCTCGGGGCCCGGGCGACGTGCCGCGCCATGCGCGCGCTGATCGGCTCGCAGGCGAGCAAGGCGTTGCGCATCCAGGACCCGTACGGGCTGCGGGCCTTGCCCCAGACCCACGGCGTGTTCCTCGACGCCCTCGCCGCGCTGCGCGACACCGTCAACGCCTACGTCAACGCGCCGTCGGAGAACCCGGTCGTCCTGCCCGACGGCGCGGTGGCCCACCACGGGGGCTTCCATGCGTCCTACCTGGCGGTCGCCAGCGACACCGTGCGCAACGCCGCCGTCCAGTCTGCGCAGCTCGTGCTGCACCGCCTGACTTACCTCAGCGAGCCGCAGCACACCAACCTCGCGCCGTTTCTCGGCGACGGGACACCAGGGGCTTCCGGAGTCATGCTTGTCGAGTACGTCGCGGCGGCTGTGCTCGGTGACCTGCGCTCGGCGGCCGGACCCGCGGCTGTCCAGACGACCAGCTTGTCACGTGGGGCGGAGGACACGGCCAGCTTCGCGTCCCTGGCCGCCCGGCAGCTGCTCGTCAGTGCCGAAAGCTACGAACTGTTGGTGGCGGCCGAGTTGCTCACGACGGTGCGGGCCAACCGGATGCGCGACGCGTGGCCGGGGGGCGCGCTCGGTGCGGTGCTGGCGGCGTGTGCGGACCTGTCCGACGACCGGCGTGATCGCGATCTGACGGCCGACCTCGACGTGGCGCGCAGGCTCATCGGCCGACTGACCGGGTTCGTGGACCTGCAGCTGCCTGATTCCAGCTGGGAGAACGACCTTCATTGACGCTGGGTAGCGGTTAGGGCAGCGTGACGTGCCGCGCCGCGGGGTCGACCAACTTCTTCACCGTCTTGGCGTCATGGAACTCGCCGATGGCCCGCATCTCCCAGTTGCCGGACGGCTCCCGCCGCAGCATTGCCATGAGCACGGCACTGGCCGGTTGCGAGTCGCTGAGGTTGTAGCGGACGAGTTCGGCCCCGCTGTGCGCTTCGATGAGGCGGCAGAACGCGTTCGCGACGTCGGTGAATTTCTGGCCGCGGAACGAGGTGATGGTGAAGACCAGCGCGGCGACCTCGGGCGGCATCGCCTGCAGGTCGACGAAGATCTGTTCGTCGTCCCCGCCGCCCTGGCCGGTGAGGTTGTCCCCGCCGTGCCGCACGGCACCGCGCAGGGCGTTCTTGTGGCTGAACCAGACGAGCTCGAGCGCCCGGCCGCCGGAGTCGAATGCGATGGCCGAGGCGTCCAGATCGATGTTGCGACGGCCCCGGGCCGGGTCCCAGCCGAGTCCCATGGTGACGTGGGTGAGCGCCGGAGCGCCGCGCTTGACCAGGCTGACCCGCGCGCCCTTGACGAGATTCACCGGGCCGGCGTCGAGTGTTTGCGGAGCGCCACCTGGGAACGGCGGGGGCACGGTGCCAGCCGGTGGGGGTGGCGGGATCGTCCCGGCCGGTGGCGGGGCCGGAGACTCGCCGACCGAGATGCCGAAGTCGGTGGCCAGCCCGGCCAAACCGCTGGCGTACCCCTGGCCGACGGCGCGGAACTTCCACTGGCCGTTGCGGCGGTAGAGCTCGCCGCAGACCATCGCCGTCTCCTCGGCGGCGTCGATGGCGAACTCAGCCAGCGGCGCGTTGGCTGCGACGTCGGAGATCACCAGTCGTAGGCCGGGCGCCTGGCCGAAGGTGCCGCCATCGGCCGAGGCGGCCAGCACCACCCGCTCCACTTCCGCGGGCAGCGCCGCGAGGTCGACCTCGACGGTGTCGACGGTGCCGGACTTGCCGGTGTGCCGCACGCTGCCGCTCGGGTGCCGCGCCTGGTTGTAGAAGACGAAGTCGTCGTCCGAGGCGACCTTGCCCGTGTCCCGCAGCAACAGGGCCGAACCGTCGATGTCGGGCACCCCGGCACCGCCGGACCAGGACAGCGAGGCGCGCACCGCCGCGGCCTCGATCGGCAGGTTGGCGCCTTTGGCGATCGTGACGGGATTCGTGGTCATGGGCCCATCGAGTCAGAGCGGGGTGTCGAGGTCAAGGAGGTTCCCCGACGTCGACGGAGACGCTGACCTCGACGGAGCGGGACGCGGCGGGGGAGGCGGTGCCGCGGGCTGGACGGGCGGGGCGGCAGGCGTGGGCATGGGCGCGGGTGCGGGCGGCGGCGGTGCGGAGCCGCCCACGGAGATCCCGAAGTCGGTGGCCAACCCGGCCAGGCCCGAGGAGTACCCCTGCCCGATCGCCCGGATCCGCCAGGCGTTGTTGCGGCGATAGATCTCGGCACTCACGAACGCGGTCTCGATATCGGCCCGCATCGGGAAGGACGCGACCGGCTGGCCCGAGGCGGCATCGGTGAGCACCAACTGCAACTCCGGCACCTGGCCGAACGTGCCGCCGTCTGCGGACGCCGCAAGGACGATGCGCTGATACTGCGCGGGCACGCGGGTCAGATCCACGTCGATCGAGTCCGACGCCCGCGGCGCAGGGGTCTTCCCGGCCATCCGGACGGCGCCGCTGGCGTGTTGCGCCTGGTTGTAGAACACGAAGTCGGCGTCGGAGCCCACCTGGCCGCTGTCGAGCAGCAGCAGCGCGGATGCGTCGACGTCGGGTATGCCGGGGCCGCCGGTCCAGTGCAGCGACGCCCGCACGGCGGGCACCGGGATCGGGAGATTCGCTCCCATGGCCATGGTCGTCATCAGCACATGGTGGCGCATGCGGCTGGGTTGCGGGACAACAGCCGTACGACCCGGTGAGACCGTCTCGTAAATTGGCGGACAGCCATTTGACATCTTCGCGTGCGACCATGCGCGGATGCGACATTTCGCCTTCCTCGGCGACGCGGACCGAGACCGGCTGTTCGTCTGCGCACCGCAGGACTTCTGCATCGACGACGACCCGGAACAGCTCGGCATCTCGATGGGCGCGACCCTCTACTGCCCGGCCACCCGCCCGCGTCTGGCCGACGACATCGCGCGACGTGCGGCGCAGGGTGTCGTGGCCGTCGTGGTCTGCCTCGAGGACTCCGTCGCCGACCATGACCTGGACGGCGCCGAACGCAATGCGGTAACGCAGCTGCGCGAGTTGGCGCGGCGCGGCGTCCCGCTGCCGATGATCTTCGTGCGGGTCCGCACCGTCGACCAGGTGCCGATGCTCGCGGCCGCGCTCGGCGACGACGCGCACGTCCTGACCGGCTTCGTCGTACCCAAGTTCAGCCAGCACAACGGCGGCGCGTATCTCGACGCGGTTGTCGACGCAGGCGCCTCGATCGGCCGGCGGTTGCTGGTCATGCCGGTGCTCGAGTCGAGCGAACTCAGCTACGTCGAGACCCGCGCCGAAGGCCTGCTCGCGACGCGCCGGCTGCTCGACAAGTACCGCGAGTACGTGCCCGCTGTGCGCGTCGGTGCCACCGATCTGTCGGCGGCCTACGGGCTGCGGCGTGCCCGGGACTTCACGGTGTGGGACCTGCGGGTCGTGGCCGACGTCCTGTGCGCCGTCGTCAACGTCTTCGGCCGGGTCGACGCGGGCAGCTACGTCGTGGCCGGTCCGGTGTGGGAGTACTTCTCCTCATCCGAGCGGATGTTCAAGCCGCAGCTGCGCGAGTCGCCGTTCGTCGCGCACGAGGAGCGCGCCCTGCGGACGCAGTTGATCGCGGCCGACCTCGACGGGTTGATCCGTGAGGTCGTGCTCGATCGGGCGAACGGGCTCACCGGCAAGACGGTCATTCACCCCGTGCACGTCGCCGCGGTGCACGCGTTGTCGGTCGTGACCAATGAGGAGTACGCCGACGCGTGCGACGTGCTCGCGACCGCCGGCCGCGGTGGCGCCGCGGCGTCGAGCTTTGGCAACAAGATGAACGAGAGCAAGCCGCACACGGCCTGGGCGCATCGGACGATGAAGCGGGCGCGCGCGTTCGGTGTCGCGCGCGAGGGCGTGTCGTTCGTCGACCTGCTGGGGGCAGGCTTGCATCCGTGAGCGACACGTGGAACGGCCGCTGGGTCAGCGAGCAGTTCGATGTGCAGCTCGACGGTGACGACGCGTTGCCGGAGCTGGTCGGGTTGGCCTTGCGGCGCAATCCGCGTCGCGCTCACCTGCTGGTCTCGAGTGTGCTGGGCAAGCACATCCCGGCCGACCCGACGCGCGTGCATGGCGCCGGTTTGGCGCTGGGGCGGCGCATCGCCGCCGTCCTCGATCGGCCGCCCGTGGTGCTCGGTTTCGCCGAGACGGCCACCGGGCTCGGGCACTGCGTCGCCGAGGCGCTCGACGCCCGGTACCTGCACTCGACCCGTCGGACGGTCGTCGGCGCGCAGCCGCATGCGGCCTTCGAGGAGGAGCACAGCCACGCGACCGGTCACCGGCTGCTGCCCGACGACCCCGGCCTGCTCAGTGGCAGCGAGCCGCTCGTCCTCGTCGACGATGAGCTGTCCACCGGCCGCACCGCGCTGAACACGATCGCGGCGCTGCACGCGATCGCACCGCGCGCGCACTACGTACTCGGCGCGCTCGTGGACCTGCGATCGGCCGCCGACCGGGCCCGCGTCGAGCAGGTGGCGGGTGAGCTCGGCGCACGCATCGAGGTCGTGTCGTTGGCGGCCGGGACCGTGTCGTACCCGCAGGCGTTCCCGGCCGCGGCGGCCGAGGTCGTCCGTCCGGGTACCCGCACGGAGCCCCGCATCGGCCGGGCGGACCACACCGCTAACTGCGACGTCATCCGCAGCGTCGGGGTGTGGCCGGACCAGGTGCGCGAGAGCGGGCGGCACGGCTTCGGCCCTGACGACGTGCGCGCGGCGCGGGCGGCGGCCGAGGCGGTAGCCGGCAAGATCCGGACCGATCTCGTCGGTGAGCGGGTGCTGGTGCTCGGCACCGAGGAGCTGATGTACGCACCGCTGCTGATCGCGCTCGCGCTGAGCGAGCAGGTGGCGTACGTACGCACCTCGTCGACGACGCGCTCGCCGGTTCACGTGGTCGACGAGCCGGGCTACCCGATCCGCAGTGCTGTCACGTTCCCCAGCCATGATCTGGCCGCCGACGGGCCGGGCCCGCGCTTCGCCTACAACGTCGCCGGCGGCTTCAGCGACATCGTGGTGGTCGTCGATTCCGACGCCGACACCCCGCAGTTGCACGGGGGACTGGTCGAGCAGCTGCACGGGCACTGCGAGCGCGTGCATGTGGTGACGGTCCCGTGCCACCACCAGTTGCCGACGCCGTTGCGGGGGCCTGCGTTCGGCAGCTACGCCGCCTCAGATGTCGCCTGGCTGCTGACCGACCTGTCTGACGTCGAGCTCGAGGCGCCCACCGAGGAGCGCGAGGAGGCGATCCAGTCCGGCGGGGCGCACTACGCCGAGTCGCTGCCGATCGAGTACCAGCCCGACGCCGAGTACCGGCGCCTGTTCGCCCAGGCACTGGACGATTCCGCTGCCCGGATCGCGCACGCGGTCGGGGTCGTCACCGAACTGGTGCTGGCCGAGCGCGGGCCGCGTCCGGTGCTGGCGTCGCTCGCCCGGGCCGGCACCCCGATCGGCGTGTTGATGCGCCGATGGGCCGCGCATGCGCACGGCCTCGACCTGCCGCACTACGCGGTGAGCATCGTGCGCGGCCGGGGCATCGACACCGTCGCGCTGCAGTACCTGGCCGCGCACCACGACCCGGCCGGCGTCGTCTTCGTGGACGGTTGGACGGGCAAGGGCGCGATTGCCCGCGAGCTGCGCGCCGCGGTCGACGAGGTCAACCGCGCTCTCGGGACGGCGTTCTCACCGGCGTTGGCGGTGCTCGCCGACCCCGGCTCGTGCGTCGAGACATTCGGGACGCGTGACGACTTCCTCGTCCCGTCCGCCTGCCTGAACTCGACCGTGTCCGGTCTCGTGTCGCGCACGGTGCTCAACTCGCGGATCCTGGCCCCGGACCAGTTCCACGGCGCGAAGTTCTACCGTTCGCTCGCCGACGCCGATGTGTCACAGGGGTTCGTCGACGCGATTGCCGCCCGGTTCGACGCTGTCGCCGCGGACGTCGCGCGCGACTGGCCGCTGCAGCAGGCCTCCGACCGCCGGGCGACCTGGAGCGGCTGGGCCGACGTCGAGGCGTTGAGCGAGCAATACGGCATCGGCGACGTCACCCTGGTCAAGCCCGGCGTCGGTGAGACGACCCGGGTGCTGCTGCGGCGCGTCCCGTGGGCGGTACTGGTGCGGCCGGGGGCCGAGAGCGAGCTGCGGCACGTGCGGCTGCTGGCCGAACGCCGCGGGGTGCCAGTGCACGAGCACGCGGCGCTGACCTACAGCTGTGTCGGGCTCATCCATCCCCGCTACACCCGTGGGGCTACCGGTGCCGACGGGACGGCGGCGCGGTGACCGCGCTGGTAGCGACCGACCTCGACCGGACGCTGATCTACTCGCGGGCGGCGATCGAGACGCACGGCCCGGCCGGTCTCGACCTCGTCGCGGTCGAGCGTTACGAAGGCGTCGACGCGTCGTGGCTGACGGCGACCGCGGCGCGGGTGTTCGCCGAACTGTCCGCGGCGGCCGTGGTGCTGCCGGTGACGACCCGGACGCCGGCGCAATGGCAGCGGATCCGGTTACCCGGGCCGCCGCCGCGGCACGCGATCACGGCCAACGGCGGGATATTGCTTGTGGACGGCTCACCCGACCGGCGTTGGCGCGCGGTGGTCGACGAGGTGCTGGCCAGCGTGGCGCCGTTGGACGAGGTGTGGCGGCACGCGGGGCAGATCTGCCGGCCGGACTGGACGCGCACGCTGCGCAACGCCGAGGGGCTGTTCTGCTACGCGGTGCTCGAGCGGGACCGGATGCCGGCCGGCTTTCTCGCCGAGGCCGCGGCGTGGGCGGACGGGCGCGGCTGGCAGCTCTCGCTGCAGGGCCGCAAGCTGTACTGGGTGCCCCGTGCCCTGACCAAGAGCGCAGCGGTGGCCGAGGTCGCGCGCCGGGTCGGGACCGACGCCCTGTACGCCGCCGGGGATTCGTTGCTCGACGCCGACCTGCTCGAGGCCGCCGACCGGGGCATCGTGGCCCGGCACGGCGAACTGGTGGCGAGCGGGTGGCGCGCGCCGCACGTGCACGTGACGTCCGCGTCCGGGATCCTGGCCGGCCAGGAGATCGTGCAGTGGCTCGCGTCCGCGGTCGCGCCCGCCTAGCTGTCGCCTAGCTGGTCCTGTTGGCCTTGGCGAGGCCTCAGCGCTTGTTGCGCCGCCGGCGCGCGACCAGCAGGAACACGAGCGCCACCGCGACGGGCGCCAGCACGGGAGCGACGCGCTTCGCGATCGCCGGGCCAGCGGACTGCAGCAGGTCGATCGGCTCGACCTCGCGTTCAGGTTGAGAAGGGGTACTGGGCGAGTGGCCGTTCACGGAGGGCTCCTCGTCGGGTTCGGCGGCGACAATTCCGCCGGGAACGCCGTAGGCAGGTGTCCCTTCGTCGGCGGTGGGGTCGTCGGCGGGCGGTGGGACGGTGGGCTCCTCGGCGGCGGACTGGGGAGCGGCGGACGGGGTGGGGGCCGCCGTGTCAGCCGTGGTGTCGGGCGCGGCGGCGGGGGCGTCAGTCTCCGGCCGGACCGCGGTCTTCTTGGCCGGCGTGGTTTTCTTGGCAGCCGTGGACTTGGCCGTACCGCTGCGCACCGCCGAGCTGCGGGCCGAGGCGCGCGCAGCGGATTTGGCCGTCGCGGCCGTCTTCGCCGCCGCGGCCGTGGTGCCGGCCTGCTTGCCCCTGATCACGTCCGAGAGACTGTCGGCGAACTGGCCGATCAGTTTGTTGCCGACGTCGACCATGACGCCGCGGCCGAACTGCGCCGGCTTGCCGGTGATGTCGAGGTCGGTAAGCACGTCGACCACCGTCTGGCCGTTGGACTCGGTGAGGGTCGCGGTAACCTTCGCCGAGGCCGTGCCGTTGCCACGCGCGTCCCGCCCGCGAGCGTCGATCACGGCGCGGTGCGCAGCCTCGTCCTTCTCGATGAAGCTGGCCTTGCCCTTGTAGGTGAGGTTGATCGGCCCGAGTTTGACCTTGACCGAGCCGGTGAAGTCGTCGCCGTCGACTGACTCGATGGCCGCGCCCGGCAGGCAAGGGCCGATCCGCTCGATGTCGAGCAGGATTCGCCACGCCTCGTCGATGTCGGTCGGAACGGTGAAGGAATGCTCGAGTTGCACGAATCGTCTCCTCGTTGTCCGGGCCGGCTCGCGTCGACCGTCTGCCACCTTAGCCAGGCTCAGTTGAAGCCGCGCGAGTCCTGTTTCAAGGCCGTGTCGACGCTCAGGGCGGCAGCGATGACGAGCGGGAGCAGCGGGCCCTGCAGCCGCTGATGCATCTGTACGACGTAATTGTCGGCGCTAGTGAACATCGTCTTCGCCAACCCCTCCCACGTCTTTGTGATCCGGGCGATCTCGGTGTCGGTGTGGTCGCGGATATTGAAGTTCCACGCCCGCCAGTTCTCGCCGTTGATCGAGCCGAGCGTCTGGCCGCCGGACTCCAGCGAGAAGCGGATCTTGCCGATCATGTTCTGCTGGACGATCTGGCCGATCTCGTTGCCGGAGGGATCCTGCACGATGATGCGAGACTTGATCACCTTGGCCGGGCGGGTGAGCGTGAGCTGCGGCGTGCCGGCCATGTCGACGATCTGCAGCTTGTGGGTCATGTACTGATCGAGCGAGGTCAGGAAGCGGGCGGCCTTCTTCAGATTGCTCTGGCCGACCTCGCGGACGGCCGCGATCTGCCGGGCGTTCTGATCGAAGATCGCGTACTCGTTGTTGATCTCGATCAGCTTGGCCTTCTGGTTCACCACGAGGATCGGCTCGGTGAAGATCGTGCCGCCGCCCGCGTAACCGGCCACGCCCGCCTTGCCGGCGCGTTCGACGTCGCGCTGGACCTTCTCGGGTGCGCGCTGCACGGTCGGGACGTGGCTGCCGCCGCCAGGTGGGTCGCTGCTCTGCCGGCCGTGCGAGGAGACGTGCTCGGTCCAGGCCGAGCCGCTGAAGTAACGGGCCTCGTGCCGACCGAAGGGGTCGGCGTACCAGCCGGGTGCAGGAGTGGGTCCACTCATGAGGGCAGCCTACGGGCGCACCCTGGGTGCCGTCTCATCGTTCGACGCGCCGGATTCCGGCGATGTGGCGCTTCGCCAGCTCCGGGTAATACACCGGATTCATGTTCACCCAGAACTCCGCCTGGGTGCCCGCGATCTCCCTCTTGACCTGCGCCGGAACCCCGGCGGCGAGCACGCCCGGCGGGATCTGCACGCCCGGCTGGACGAGCGACATCGCCGCGATCATCGACCGGGTACCGATCCGCGCACCGTCGAGCACGACGCAGCCGTTGCCGACCAGGGCCTCGTCCTCGATCACTGCGCCGTGCACCATGCACTGGTGCGCGATGGTGGCGCCGCAGCCGACCTCGGTCGTGACCTGCGGCGTCGTGTGGATGACCGTGCCGTCCTGGACGTTGGCGCGCTCACGCACGATGATCGGCCCGTCGTCGCCGCGCAGCACGGCGCCGTACCAAATAGAGGCCCCGGCCTCGATGGTCACGTCGCCGATGATGGTCGCGGTTTCGGCGATGAACGCGTCGTCGGCGATCACCGGCCGCTTGCCCTCGTACTCGAATAGGTTCACCGCATCAGCATCCCGGGCGACGGGTGCGCTCGCACCCCGACCCGCCCACAACGGGTTGCTGGATTCGCCTCAGTGCGGCGGTCGGCCCGCGAGATCGGTGCAGCTGCGGTCAGCTCGCCACTCCGCCGCGATGCGCTGCTTCTCGGCGCCCGTCGCGGGCACCGGCACGCCCCGCTCGTCAAGGTGCGACGGCGCGAAGTTGTTCGCGACGACCTTGCCGTGCCGAAACGTCAACGTGAGCACGCCGTTGTCGTCCTGGTTGTTGCCGAAACTCATCCACCACAGGTAGTTGCCGAGGCCGTACTCGACATAGGTGCCGTCGGGTCGCCAGCCGGCACCCTGCAGTACATGCGCATGCGCGCCGACGACCGCGCTCGCACCGGCGTCGGCCAGTTCGCCGGCCAGTCGCGTCTGGTCGCCGGATGGGCAGGTGCGGTACTCGATCCCCCAGTGCACGTACACGACGACGACGTACCCGGCGGCCTTGGCTATGCGTACTGCGGCCAGCAGCTGCGGTGAGTAGGCGTTCGCGACGCCGGCTGACCCTGGGCCGGCGCTGAACCGGCGCAGCGTCGTCTCGTCCTGCACCTGGTCGGCGGCCAGGATCGCGACCCGCACGCCGTTGAGCGTGGTCGTGTAGGGCTTGAACGCGGCCGCGGCGTCCGCGCCGATGCCGACGACCGGGAAGTGGTATTTGCTGATCGCCGCGAGCGAGTCGCGCAGGCCGCTCGCGCCGTAGTCGGCACCGTGGTTGTTCGCCATCGTCGCGACGTCGATGCCGGCGTCGCGCAACGCCGCGAACGCGCGCGGTGGTGCCCGGAACGTGAACTCCTTGGGCTGCTGGTCGCCACCGGTCGTCACGGCAGTCTCCAGGTTGACCATCGTCAGGTCGGCCCGGGCCAGGCCCGGCTGGGCCGCACCGAACACCGTCCTCGGGTCGGCGTCGAGCCGGGTGCGAATGCGGCCGGAGAAGTGGACGTCACCGGCGAAGGACATGGTGAACTCACCGGACGACGACGCGGTCGAGCGGGACGACCCTACGGTAGGGGCGGCGCTGCTGGCTGGCTCGGAGGCCGAGCGCGTCGTCGATGGGGCCGACGTCGTCCATGGGGCCGACGGGGCCGATGGACGCGCTGCGTTCGTGGCGGGCCGGGTGCTGCCGGAACTCGTACACGCGACCGCGAGCAACGCCGTCGCGCCGAGAGCCACCGTCAGGGCGATATGCGGTCGGGTCACGCGCAGCACCGCACTAGCATCCACGGTGGGGATTCCCCGCTCGTCCCGACCCATCCGAGGAGACTTCGTTGTCTGCCAGCGCCCGTCCTGCCGAGCCCGTCCAGACCGTCCGGGTCGCCGCGGGCACGACGGCCCTGGACGCGCTGCGGGAGGCGGGCGTCGAGCTCACCGGCCCCCACGGCGCCGTTGTGGTCCGCGCAGGTGACGGCAGGTTGCAGGATCTGGCCTGGGTCCCGGAACAGGACGAGGACGTCGAGCCGGTGCCGGCCCAGTCGCCGGACGGCCTGGCGGTCATGCGGCATTCGGCTGCCCACGCGATGGCCCAAGCCGTCCAGGACCTGTTCCCAGGCACGCTGCTCGGCATCGGGCCGCCGATCGAGGACGGCTTCTACTACGACTTCCTGCCTGAGCGACCTTTCACGCCGGAGGATCTGGCCGCGATCGAGAAGAAGATGCTCGAGATCATCAAGTCCGGGCAACGCTTCGAGCGCCGCCCGATCAGTGACGACGACGCGCGCGTCGAGCTCAAAGACGAGCGGTTCAAGCTCGAGCTGATCGGCCTGAAGTCCAGCGCATCGGGCGAGGAGGCCACCGAGGTCGGCGGCGGTGACCTCACGATGTACGACAACGTGGACGCGAAGTCCGGTGAGCGCGTCTGGACCGATCTGTGCCGCGGGCCGCACCTGCCCACCACTCGACGCATTCCGAGCGTGAAGCTGATGCGCAGCGCGGCGGCATACTGGCGGGGGAGTGAGAAGAACCCGCAACTGCAACGGATCTACGGCACCGCGTGGGCGACCAAGGACGACCTCAAGGCCTATCAGCACCGCCTGGCCGAGGCGGCCCGTCGTGATCACCGCCGCCTGGGCGCCGAACTAGACCTGTTCAGTTTCCCGGACGAGATCGGCTCGGGGTTGCCGGTGTTCCACCCCAAGGGCGGGATCATCAAGCGCGAGATGGAGGACTACGTCCGCCGCCGGCACATCGAAGAGGGATTCGAGTACGTCGGCACTCCGCACATCTCGAAGGAGGGGCTATTCTACACGTCGGGCCACCTGCCCTACTACGCCGAAGGCATGTTCCCGCCGCTCGACCTCGACGGCAGCGAGTACCGCCTGAAGGCGATGAACTGCCCGATGCACAACCTGATCTACCGGTCTCGCGGGCGGTCCTATCGCGAGCTGCCGCTGCGGCTGTTCGAGTTCGGCTCCGTCTACCGCTACGAGATGTCCGGTGTCGTGCACGGCCTGACTCGGGTGCGGGGGATGACCCAGGACGACTCGCACTCCTACGTCACCCCGGAGCAGGCGCCGGCCGAGATCCAGCACCTGCTCGACTTCTGCCTCGGGCTCTTCCGCGACTTCGGGCTCGATGACTACTACCTCGAGCTGTCGACCCGCGACGACTCCAAGCCGGACAAGTTCATCGGCTCCGACGACGAGTGGGCGGCCGCGACCGAGGTCCTGCGCGCGGTCGCCGTCGACTCGGGGCTGGAGCTGGTGGCCGATCCCGGTGGCGCGGCCTACTACGGCCCGAAGATCTCCGTCCAGGCCCGTGACGCGATCGGTCGCACCTGGCAGATGTCGACCATCCAGTACGACTTCAACCAGCCGCGCGGCTTCGAGCTCGAGTACCAGGCCGCCGACGGCACCCGCCAGCAACCGGTGATGATCCACTCGGCCAAGTTCGGCTCGATCGAGCGGTTCATCGGCGTCCTCACCGAGCACTACGCCGGCGCCTTCCCGGTGTGGCTCTCGCCGGTGCAGGCGGTCGGCATCCCGGTCACCGACGAGCAGGTCGACTACCTGTACGAGATCGGGGTGAGGCTGCGCGCGCACGGCATCCGCTTCGAGGTCGACGAGTCCGACGACCGGATGCAGAAGAAGATCCGCACCGCGCAACACCAGAAGACCCCATTCATGCTCATCGCCGGAGCGACCGACGCCGAGGCCGGCGCCGTCTCGTTCCGCTACCGTGACGGCTCCCAACGCAACGGCATCCCGATCGACCAGGCCGTGGCCGAGATCGCCGACACGGTCATCCGCCGCGTCAACGCCTCGCCGACGGCCGAGCTGTATGACTGACCCCACCTCGGCGGAGCCGGCGGCAGCGTTCGCCGGCGAGGCCGACAATTTCGGCCGCCTCTGGACCCCGCACCGGATGGTCTACATCAAGGGCGAGAACAAGCCGGCGCACGGCGACGAGGGTTCCGATTGCCCGTTCTGCGCCGCGCCGAAACGTTCGGACGAGGACGGGCTGATCGTCGCCCGGGGGGAGCACGTCTACGCGGTGCTCAACCTCTATCCGTACAACTCGGGCCACCTGATGACCGTGCCCTATCGGCACGTCGCCGACTATCCCGACATCGACAAGGCCGAGACGCTCGAACTCGCGCAGTTCACCCAGCGGGCCATGCTGGTGATCCGCTCGGTGATGGGCCCGCATGGATTCAATCTGGGGATCAACCAGGGCAACGTGGCCGGCGCCGGCATCGCCGCCCACCTGCACCAGCACGTCGTGCCGAGATGGGGCGGCGACACGAACTTCATGCCGGTTGTCGGACAGACCCGGGTATTGCCCCAGCTGCTCGCCGACGCCCGGGCCGAGCTGGCCGCGGCGTGGGCAACAGGGTGAGCCCCCACGTCGGCTCAGACGGCTGACGATGATCTGCGCGCTCGACTCATTGCCGAGGCGAGTCAACCAACGCTCGAGGAAGTGCTCGATCGTGCTGGTGGTCGCTCCGGAGGATCCGTGTCGTTGAAGGTCGCCGTCGCCGCGCCACGGGAGGATCGCGCTCGTCGTTGACGCGAGCGTGCTGGTCGTGGCCCTAGCTGATGACGGTCTCGAGGGGGATCAAGCGCGGCGCCGAGCCACCGGACCGTCATGTCGCATCGAAACAGTGACGCCCTAACTAATTAAGACATCGCCGCCCACCTGCACCAGTACGTCGTGCCGAGATAGGGCGGCGACAGCATGCGCGAAATGCGGCCGGACTGCACCACGGGCTCGATGGCGCAAAGAGATACTCGCGATACGACCATTTGACAACGATATCTTCGGGCAACGCAATTTCCGAGTTAGCGGAAAGAGTAGGCATGAACGGTTCTAGAGCTCGTGAGATGTTCGGTGGTACCTTCTGGACGTGATAGATGTTCCTGGCCTGAAGTTTCCTGAATGCCCGCGATGGCATTCCGGGCGCTTTTGGTTCTCGGATCAGCAGGGCGAGTCGGTTTATACGGTGACCGAAGACGGGCAGGTCACCACGGTCGCAGACGTTCACCATCCGGCTGGCATCGGATTCGATCAGAGTGGCCGGCTGTTGATTTCCGACATGAGCCAGCCGCGAATCCTGCGGGTCGAGAAGGGCCAAGTCTCAACTTACATAGACCTTTCGCCTTGGGCCGACTCGCTCAACGACATGGTCGTAACGAAGAATGGCGACTTGTATGCCGGCGCATATTCTGATGACAAGCCGTTCGACGGACCGCATTCAAGACTTCTCCTGGTGAGGTCCGGCTCGGCAATGGCGAGCGTCGTGGCGGCCGACATTAGATTTCCAAATGGGGTTGCCGTCACACCTGATGGCATGCAGCTCATTCTCGCTGAGACATATGGCGCCCGATTGCTCTGCTGGGATATTGGGCCCGAGGGTGCGCTGACCAACAAGCGCGTGTGGGCGGAAGTTCCGGGTCAGTGGCCCGATGGAATCTGCTTGGACGCGGACGGCGCGGCGTGGGTGGCGTCTTTCCAGACCGGTGAGTTTCTTCGCGTGCGCGAGGGTGGGGAGATCACCGACCGTTTCGCCCTGCCAGGACATTGGGCCCTCAGCGTGGCACTGGGCGGGGCAGACGGGCGCTCATTGCTATTTTGCGCGTCGGAAACGACTCTTCCTGATTATCTCGCCGGGCGTATGAAGGGTCACATCGGGTTCCGACGTGTCGCCGTCCCCGGCGTTGGATCTCCTTAGCTGAACTACCGTCCGGTGAAATCACCCAGGCGGCCGTCCGCCCGTGCGCGCAACGCCTCCTGGTGATCCTGCATCGCCATCGACAACTCCTCATACGCGATCGAGGTGTCGAGCAAGGCTCCCGAGCCGGCCAGAAGGGACCGGTTCAAGGACACCTTCGTGGCTTGGACGGCGTAGGGCGCCAAAGCAGCCAGTTCATCCGCCAGTTCGGTCACCGCTGCGCGCAGCTGCGCCAGAGGCAGGGAGCGGGAGACTAGGCCGATCCGCTCCGCCTCGGGGCCGGAAATCGAGCGTCCAGTCATGAGCAGCTCTTTTGCCTTCGACGTGCCGACCAGCGCTGGCCAGATCAATGCTCCGCCGTCGCCGGCTACTAGGCCGACGCGAGTATGTCCGTCTCCGATAACGGCTTCGTCGGCCATCATCACGACGTCGGCGAGTAGCGCCATGGTTGCCCCGAGACCGATAGCTGGACCGTTCACCATGGCAATAAGCGGCTTTTCGAGTCGAAGAATCGTGTCGACAAGCTCCTTGCCGGGTGGAACGACAGCGCGGCGGCCGATCGTCTCTCCGTAGGTGCTCGCACCTACCATATCCTTGACATCACCGCCCGCGCAGAAACCGCGGCCCGCTCCGGTCATGATGATCACCCGAGTGTAGGGATCGCGATCCGCTGCTCGCAGCTGTTCCGGTAGACGCAAATGCATTGCCAGATCTACCGCATTCATCCGCGTCGGCCGATTGAGCGTAATAGTGCTGTTTCTGCCCTCGGAGGACAGCAACACCGAATCTTGCGGCGATTCCGGTTCGGCACCCGTACCTGGCAGGTTCAAGATGACTCCTTACGTTGTGAATTGCAGTTGATCGAACGTGCCCGTTGCGGCGCGACGGCACAAAACCGTCAATGCTACTACATTCGTGTGGCGAGACCCAGCAGGACGGCACTCGCTCGTCCCGCTGGGCCCGCCATGTGCGATCAGGAGGTGGGGATGCTTTCGCCGGTGAATGCGTTGAAGAACGTCGATCCCGAGATCGGCACCAGCTTCCCGTTGTCGATCTTCGCCGCATACGCAGACACATTGAACAGGCGAGGAGCCTGACCGCCTAGACCGGTGAACGGTTTGTTGGTTGAGTACGGGGGGGTGATCCCGCCGAAGCCCTTATAGTCGACCATGCCCTTCATGCCGGCCAGAATGGTCGATCTGGTCACCGTGCCCTTGGCCTGAGCGGCGATGTCACCGATCATCTTGACGGCCATCCAGCTGTACATCGCGTTCTGCGTGATGGCGGCGGACTTGGCGTACTTCGCCATGACACCCCGGAACTCGACGGCTCCCGGCACATCCGATGTTGCGGGGGCCGCGTCCAGCGAAACGAGATCGCCCTGGAGCAGAGAGCCAGCCTGCTTAAGCAGACTGGGAGTCACATTAACGCCGATGAGGCCGAGCTTTTGCTTGATGCCCAGGCCCTGCGCCGTCTTGACCCAGTTAGCAGTGAGGGTGTCGACGGTGTACATCGCGGTGGCATCCGCTGACCTGCTTCCCGTCACGAAGCTCGAAAGATCGGCCGAGATCGACGCCGGGAACTGCTCAGTGACGCTCCCGTCCGGGACGACCTTGAGGAATGATCCCTTTGCGCTGTCGAGAAACGCCTTCGCGCCGTCGTACGCCGGTGTCACCAGATTGATCTTCTTCGCGCCGGCGAACTTGTTGAGCATGAGCGCGGTGGCGGCGCCAAGCGCGCTGCCGCCTCCAGTCAGGGGGAAGCACGTCGAACACTGGGAGTCCGGTCCGACATAGGACGCCATGCCGATCTGGGCGATGCCCGCCTTCTCCATGATCGGATCGATGACGCCACCGACGACGCTGTTTTGATAGACCTCGGCAACGATGCTCGGGTCACTCGCAGCCGAGTTCGCACAGGTACGGGCCTGGTTCGGGTCGGCGTTGTCGCCGCACACCACGAGGGTGACGGGGTGGCCGTTGATGCCGCCCGCGGCGTTGATGACAGACAGTGCCGCATTCATAGCGGCCTTGTCCTCGGGCTGCGGTGCGTAGTACTTCGAGGGGATGCTCGAGATCCAGACGATCTTCACGGCCGGTCCGCTGGCGCCGCCCCCAGCAGAGCTGGCGGACGTCCCCGTTCGGGTCGTGGATGGTGTGCCGCCACC
>CAXTHY010000004.1:18662-48409 GCA_964244175.1 uncultured Jatrophihabitans sp.
AGGGGGTTGGTGGCCTGGAGCAGCATCGTGACCGCGAGCGGCACCACGAGCATCGGGTAGGCGCGGCCTAGCGCGGCCACCGGCGCGAACGGACGCGCGGCGTACACCAGGATAAAGGTGAGCAGATAGAGCGCGAGGAAGCGCCACCGCCCGAGCTGCTGCATGCTGCCGCCAGCAGCGTCACCGCTGCGCTGGCAATACACACAGGTAGACGGCGGGATTTCTTAGTTCCTTGCGTAAGTATTGTGCGCATTCGGCTGTCCCATCTCGTAGTTCGATTGTCCCCGGTGAAACGCGATTCTTGGTAATGCCGTCAGAGTGCAGTGCGTTCGGTGTTATCTAGCTGGTCCTGTCCACCCCCAAGTAAAGCTCGTGCAGAACGGAAATATCGTTGTTCACAACCTCTGCCGTAGCACGGAAGACGATCTTGCCTCGGCGCATTACCAGCACCCGGCTTGCGACTCCTAATGCCAATCGCGCGTGCTGTTCGACGAGCAGGATGCCTACTCCGCGGCGTGCGGCATCGGTGAGCGCGGCGAACAAGCGGCCGACCACGATCGGCGCAAGTCCCTGTGAGAGCTCATCGACTACGAGGATCTCGGGGTTTGCGGCCAAGGCGCGACCGAGTGTGACCATTTGTTGCTGGCCACCGGACAGCAGCCCGGCCTTTCGCCCGAGATGCTTCTCGAGCTCAGGAAAGAACCCCACGGCATCGTCGACGCTGCCGCGGCCTAGCCTAAGATTGTCTCGGACGGTTAGGGCGGAAAACACCGCACGGTCTTCGGGAATGTATCCGAGGCCCATTCGCGCACGGCGATGTAGTGGAGATCGACCGGTCTCCCCAAGGCAATCAACGGTTCCCGCCAGCACCGGGATCTCGCCGACGAATGCGCGCAAGGTCGTCGACTTGCCCGCCCCGTTCGCTCCGAGGATGCCGATGATTTCGCCTGGCTCGACCGAGAGACTGATGTCGGTGACTACGGGGCGCCCACCATATCCGGCCGACATGCGTTCGGCCGCGAGTAGCGTCATGGGCGCTCGCCGCCGTCGCTGTCGGCGGTAACCGTGACCAATTCTCGACCGAGATACGCATCCCGAACGACCTGAAGCCCCGACACCTCGCCGGCAGTGCCTTCTGCGATCTTGATTCCGAAGTCCAGGACGATGACCCGGTCGCAGGTCTCCATGACGAGATCCACGTCGTGTTCGACGAACAGGACTGCGGTATTGCTCTGCCGCGCATAGGAGCGAATGAGACTGCCGACCTGAGCCGAGTCGTGGGCATCCAAGCCTGCTGTCGGCTCGTCGAGGAGAAGAAGCTTGATCGGAGCGGCAACCGCGCGCGCGATGGCGGCGACGCGGCGAGCGCCGTAGGAAAGTTCTGAGGGTCGCCGCCCGAGGTCGTCGGTGAGGCCGAACTGGTCGATGACGAGTTCGGCCTCACCGGTCAAGAGCGGTGCCGGCGAGATGACCAGATCGGCTAGATAACCGCTTCTGGTACGGGGCTCACACGACGTGACGATGTTCTCGAAGACGGTGAGGTCTTCGAACAACTCCAGCGATTGGAACGAGCGGCGGATGCCGAGGCGTGCGCGTTGCGTTGCGTTGCGCCGGTCGACCGTCAATCCGGAAAGGGTGACCGTTCCTTTGTAGCGTGGCACGAAACCGGAAATCGTATCGATCAGCGTTGACTTGCCGGCACCGTTGGCGCCGATGAGGCCGACGACCTCGCCGGCGCGGATCGTGCAGCTCACGTCGGACAACGCCGTCACTCCACCGAAGGTGACGGTGAGACCTTGCACGTCTAGAACGACGTCGGCTGCGTCGGCGATCCGCGACGGTGGGGCGGATGCAGTCGGGTCGATATCGTAGGCAGGGCCCGCGGCCACAGCCGGCCGCGAGGGAGCGTCGCCCTTGGAAAGCCGGGCCTTGCCGAGATCAGCTGCGTCCGACGCCGGGGGTTGCGAGCCGGGGCGCAGGCGACGCCGCAACCACGTGCGAATCGCGGTGACCTGGTCTATCTGCAACTTGACCAGGCCGTCGGGGCTCAGCACGAGGTTAACGACGAGTAGCCCCGACGCAATGGCCTCGTAGATCTGCGTCGACGCGAACAGGTCGATGGCAACCTGGGTGACGACGCCGCCGGTATAGATGAGACCGGCGACCAGGCTGCCGGAGGCGAAGCCGATGCCGGCGAGAACGACGAACAGGACAAGGAGAATAGATGCCAGTGGACTGAACGCGGCGTAGTTGATGTTGGGCTCGATGTAGGCGAACAACACGCCGCCGACGCCGGCGATTACGGCGCTCACGGTGAACGCGTACAGCTTCACTGTCGGCACGCTGATCCCGAGTGACGCGGCGGCCCTCTCGTTCGACCGAACGGCGAGCAAACGTCGACCCGTTGGCGAGTCCCGGACGGTCGCGACGACGTATCCGCACAGCAATGCGCAAAGCAGCGTGATCAGGCCGTAACGCCACTCGTGGGTCACGGGGTACACGCTCCAGCCGAGAAATTTGATCTCGCCGACGAAGGTTCCGCCCAATCCACCCGTGAGTTTGCTATTATTGAAGATCATCGCGTCCGCGACGACGGCCAAGCCCAAGGTCGTCACGGCCAAGCTGATCCCACGAGTGCGCAGCGCAGGCAGACCGACGAGGATGCCCACCGGAATCATCGCGAGCGGTCCGACGACGAGCGCGAGTGAGAACGGCAGGCCGATATGTATCGCGAGTTGCCCGGAGACCCAGGCGGCCATGCCACCGAGGGTGAACTGGCACAACGACAACTGGCCGGCAAAGCCCGTGATGACAACGACTGAAAGCGCGAGAATCACGCCAATACAACTGAGTGAAAAGGCGGTTTGCCACGTCGGCGAGAAGGTATGCGAAACAAGGGCGGCTACGACGACGAGCGGAAGCACGATCTTCCACCGGAACCCGCCACGCCCGACCGCTGGAAGGGAAATAGCTGCGGCACCGCGGCCGGGCAGATTCTCGCCGCGAATGGCGAGGACCAGCAGAGTCAGCGCAAACGCGACCGCGTAACCGAGTCCGGGCGTGGAGGGTGCGTACCGGGTGAATTCGGATTGGGCAACGCCGAGCGCGAGTGCCGCGGCCATCATCAATCCGAACGATGAGAACCGTCCGAGCAGGGCGGCGGCCAGCGCCGGGACAATGAAAAGAGTGATCGAGTTTGGCGCGACACCGATGATCGGTGCCAGCAGGACTCCGGCGGTTGCGCCGAGGCCGCCGCCGATCGTCCAGTTCAGCGTCGCGATGAGGTTGGGTGAATGTCCGAGTGCGGAGGACGCTTGCTCATTGGTTGCCACCGCGGACGTGACTAGCCCAAACCGCGTACGCGAGTAGACGAAACCGAGAACGAGCGTCAGCGCCAAGGACAGTCCGAGGATGATCATCCGGTCTGATCCCACCACGACGCCATCCGCAACCTTGATCGGGTGCGCGGGGAGGAAGCTGGGCACGAGATAGAAATGATCTTGGATGCGCCAGTCAATAAAGCTTTCGAGGAACACCATGATCCCGAGCGTGGCAATAACCCGGGTAAGCGGTGATGATCTGCGCATTGGCCGCATGACCAGTTGCTGCGTGGCTGCGCCGAGAAGCATGCCCGATGCAATGGCCGCCATGATCGAAGGAACTGTCGGCCAGCCGTAGCTGGTCCTTAGCTCGTAGTAAACCGTTGCGCCCATGAAGGCGAATGCGCCCTGCGCAATATTAAGGACGCCGGATCCTCGGTAGATAACGATCACGCCGCCGCTGAGGAGACCGTACGGACCTCCGATCGACAGGCCGAGCAGTGCGAATTGGAGTAGGTCGCGCATTGTCACCTCCTATGACGGAAAGGCGATGGAGTCTAATCGATCCAGCTGTCCTCAGGCATGTCAAAAATGACTCGACGAGTCGTTACCTAACATCCGGAGCTCGATGCGCGCGTGCAGTTCGCGCGTCGCGCAATGCGTTAGTCCCCGGGCGGGCCTATCAGTCGCCCGGTGCCATTCGGACAACAGACTTGTTACGACACCGCGGCGCCTGCAGCTCGTAATCTGTTGGAAATCGCGGGGGGAACGTATCCGCACTCCCACGGCTGTGTCAAGGACGAATCCGGTGAGCCGGGAAGTTTTTCGGGATCTCGGAGAACCGGCCGCGGTGGCGGCTACGGCGGGTTAGTGAACGATCTGGACGGCGCCGCCGCACGGTTCCGGCCGCGGTTCGACCCGCGCCGGCCGGGCTTCGTTGGTCGTGGGCGTCGCCTATTGACAGTTGCGCGACCGCGGGGCTAATTTCCACTCCGAACTACCGAAGCATCTTGCGCAGATTCGGAAACGCTTCGCCGGACGGCTGAAAGGACTTCGTACGTCCTTCGCCCGCCCTCCGGCGTGGTCGCGGCGGTCGGGGACTGCCGTCCGCGAAAGTTGCGGATACCGTGCGCACCACTGGAGTACACGTAGGCAACGTGTGGGTCCAATGGGCAGAAACAAGCCGAGGTACGGCGCAGACGGCCACTGACCGCACGCGGTCGGACACGAAAGGTGCGCGAAATGACAGTAGACGGCGCGCATCAAGACGCGGCCACTCGCACTCGGACGGGGGGTGTTGACCGACTCCGGCGGACGGTGGACATCCTGCGATTCCTCGGCCACAACCCGCCGATGACGGTTTCCGAAGTGTGCGTGCAGCTCCAACTGCCGTTGAGCAGCTGCCACGATCTGCTCCGAGACATGAGCGAAGTTGATCTCACCAGGATGATCGACGGCAAGCGCTACACCTTGGGCGCCGCAGCTGTCGCCCTCGGTTCAGAGATCGTCGGCGGGGTGGATGTTGCCCGCACGGCCCGCCCGCACCTCGAAGCACTCGCGCTCAAGACGCAGCTCGACGTCTATCTTGCGGTTCCTGCGGGGAATCGAATCCACTACGCCAGCCGCTGCAAGGGACGGATGCCAGTCAACCTGGATATCCAACTCGGGCAGCCCCTGTTTCTGCACAGCACGGCCGTCGGCAAGCTGTTCTGCGCGTTCGACCCCGCATTCGCCAGCCTAATGCTCGAGATGCCGCGCCGCGCGCTTACACCGAACACGCTAGTCAGCGCGGACGAACTCACGGCCGAGCTGGAATCTATCCGGGAAAGTGGTACGAGCGTGAGCCGCGGTGAGAGCTTCGAGGGGATTACGGGCATTGCCGCGCCCGTGTGGAACCAGGGCAGCCGCATCATAGCCGCAGTGCACGCTTCATCTTTCGCTAGCCAGCTCGATGACCGGCTAGCGGCTGTCACCGCCATGGTCGTCGAATCCGCCCGTGAAATCACCACCGATGTCGGCGGTCGTGACGATCAGGATCGACAGGAGTAGCACTTGACGAAGAACGTCGCAGTGATCGGGTGCGCTATTCGGGGGATCGCAGTTGACCGTGGGTGCAGCTTGGAAGAAGTGATCTTCGAGGTAGCCCAGGAGGCGGTACTGGACGCCGGCATTGCGTTTTCATCCGTCGACAGCGTTGTCCTCAACGCCACCGATCAGGTTGACGGCCGCATCATCTCGGCCATGGTGACCGCCGGTGCCGCCGGCGCGGTGGGCCGAGACATGATGATGATCGCCTCGGCGAGCGAACACGCCTTCGCTTTCGCCCACCTGCAGCTGCTCGCGGGCCACGCGACGCGCATTCTGGTGATGAGCTGGGGGAAGCCGAGCGAGAGTATCGCCCCCGAGCATGCGGAATTGATCAGTGCGGAACCATTCGTCCTGCGCCCTATCGGAATGAACGACACCGTCGCCGCCGCGCTTCAAGCGTCCAGGCTGGTGAACGCGCACGAGGGGGTGTCCGGCGGACCGATCGCCGTTCAAGACATGGTCGCGTGGCCGCTGCGGCGCAGCGAGCTTCCCGGCGACGCCGACATCGTCGCGGCCGTGGTCCTCGCCGAGGAGGCGTCGCTGCCGGTGACAGCTAACAGCCCGGTCTGGGTCCGTGGTCTCGGCTGGGCGATGGACCGGTACGAGATGGGCGATCGCAATATTGAGGACCTCTCACCGATGCGCCTGGCATGGAACGCCGCCAAGGCGCAGGCGGGGATGAGCCACGTTGACGCGGGCGTCGTCGAGGTCCACGCCCCGAGCACGGTCGCTATCGACGCTATCCTGCGCCTTCTCGACATCCGACCGGACGATCGCGACGGCGAGCGGCCTGGATCGATCACGGATAGCGCCGTCGGGTGGACGAAGGCGGCCGCCGGGCTCGCCAGCATCGTGCGAGCCGTGCGTCGCCTTAATGGCCCGAACGCTGATCTGCCGCGGGGACCCCTGGCGACCGCGGTCGCCGCATCGACGCATGGTTTCGCATCCCAAGGCGCGACAGTAACGATCCTGTCGATTGATAAGGAGTGATTGTCCGATGCATGCTCGGAACGTAGGGGTATGCGCCTTTGGGCAAACTCGGTTCGTCACAAAACGCACCGACGTCACCTATCCGGAACTCGTCAAGGAAGGCGTGGACGCCGCGCTCGTCGACGGCAATCTCACGATGGACGACATCGACGCCGTCGTCTTCCCATTGGCGCCGGACGCTCTGATCGGTGTCGGCAACGGTGAACGATGGTGCGTTGAGGCCATCGGTGCAACGGGTAAGCCCTTCATGCGGGTCAACAACGGCGGCGCAACGGGCTTGGCCGCTGTCCAGGCGGCATGGACTCACGTCGCATCCGGCCTCTTCGAGTCGGTCCTCGTCTGCGGCGCCGACCGCGTCTCGGAATCAGGGTCCGCGCAGTCGGTTCTGAACAAGATGTGGGACGTCGGCTACGAACGTCCCTACCCTCTGAATACGATCAACATGCTCGCGCTTTCGGCAACGCGCTACATGCATCTCTACGACAGCGACGAGCTGGATATGGCGCGCGTCGCGGTGAAGAACCGACGTCACGCTTTCCTCAACCCGAACGCTCACCTTCGATCGCCGATCACCGAGGAAGAGGTGCTGGCGAGCCGGGTGCTTTCGTGGCCGATCAAGCTCGGTGACGCGTGCCCGTCGTCGAGCGGCGCGGCTGCTCTCGTGCTCGGCTCAGAGGACTTCTGTCGGAGACGGGGACTGCAGACTGCCTGGATCCGCGGCATGGCGCAGAACACTGAGACGTTCTGGATGGGCGACCGGGTCGGACCGATGCACGCAGGCGACCACGGCGACGCCGACGCGCTGAGCGTCGCGTTCAAACGCGCCTACGTCCAAGCCGGGATTACCCGCCCGCGTGAGCAGGTGGATGTTGCCGAGCTCTACGCCCCGTTCTCGAATGTGGAACTGCACGTTATCGAGGCGGCCCTGCTATGTGCGAAGGGCGACGCCCCACGCCTGATCAAGGACGGAATGTTCGCGCTCAATGCACCGGGCCCGGTCGTCAACCCGTCGGGTGGCGTGATGTGTGCGAATCCAATTGCGGTCACGGGGTTGGTTCGCATCATCGAGGCGGCGATGCAGGTTCTGGGGCGGGCCGGCGACCATCAGGTCGACGGCGCGCGCGTGGGGATTGCTAGCGCAATCGGAGGGGACCACCAGTTCTATTCAACGGCCGTCGTCGCGGACACGCTAGAGGAGATCGCATAGATGTATGAGTCCAATCCACCACCCGAAGCCCAGGCGTTCTATTCCCAGACGTGGGATCTGAGCTATACCCACGCGCTCGGGCACACGACTGGCCGCTTCCTTGCCGGGCTGAAGGAGGCGAAGATCTTTGGTCGGTCATGTCCGGCCTGTGCTCGTGTCCTCGTGCCACCTCGAGCATTCTGCGACCGCTGTCACACCGAGACGACGGACTGGCGCGAAGTTGGCCCGCTCGGAACTATCGAGATGTTCACTATCGTGTGTGAGCCCTTCAAGGGTCTGCCCGCCCCCCCGTACGCCCTGGCCTATGTGACGTTGGACGGTGCCAGCACCGCTCTCGTCGGCTACGTGAACCAGCTCGATCTGACCAAACTCGAGGAGGCGGTGTCTGCCCTAAGCATCGGATCCAGTGTGACTGCGCGCTTTGCCGACGAGCCAGTCGGCAACGCTCTGGACTACTGGTTCGAAACCATCCCGGCGCCGCCGGCAACGGCCTGACCCGTCATTCGAGAGGTGGTGCTGATGGGGTTGCCGCGAAGTCGCACGCTTCCCGGCCTTCTCGCTGAGAAGGCGGAGCAGGGGGCGGGGCTCGCGCTGGTCGTAGGCCAGGAGCGGGTCTCGTACCGCGAACTCGACGAGCGTGTCCGACGCTGCGCCTCGGTCCTGCGCGCGCTCGGTGTCGGCCACGGTTCGCGGATCGGGCTGTTGTGCTCGAACAGCGTCGAATGGATCGAGGTTGCCCTCGGCGCCATGGCGACCGGTGCGTCCGTGTCAGCCTTCAACACTTGGGTAAAGAGCGGCGATCTCCGGTACTTGTTGGGGTCCTCCGACGTAAGCGTGCTGGTGCTGTCGCCACGTTTCGGCAATAGGAGCATGCTCGAACCGCTACAACCATTGCTACCGGAACTTTGGTCGGTTGATGGGGGCAAGTGGTCTTCGGCCGAATTCCCGTCCTTGAGTCATGTCGTCGTCCTCGACAACGTCTCAATGGGTGGCGACGACTCGGCCGGTGAGTGGCCGACACCGGCTGGGGCGCTCAGCTGGAGCGCCCAGCTTCGAGACGCACGGCTCGAGCAGACTCCCGACGAGGACCGATCGTCCGCCGGCGATACCGCCGTCATCTTTTACACCTCCGGCTCCTCCGCGAGGCCGAAGGCCGTCCCCTTGACCCACTACGGGTTGGTGGAGAACGGTTATGGCATTGGCGAACGGCTCGGCCTGACAAGCGAGGACCGCGTGTTTCTGGCGGCTCCACTGTTTTGGAGCTTCGGCTGCGCGAATGCCATGATGGCGACCTTCAGTCATGGTGCGACGCTGGTCATGCAAGCTGCGTTCGAACCGACCGAGGCCATTTCGCTGCTCCGCTCCGAGTCGTGCACGGCCGTATATCTGCTGCCGCACATGATTCACCGATTGCTGGCTGCGGGCGGCGGTCCCGTTGCAGGGCTGATCAAGGGTCTGACGATCGGACGCGCCGATGAGGTTCGGCTCGCCGCCTTGGACCTCGGAGTGGCCAACATCTGCAACGTGTACGGCGCGACCGAGACGTATGGGAATTGCTGTGTCACCCCGTGGAACCTGCCGCTGGAGCAGCGAGCGACCTCGCAGGGTCCACCGCTCCCCGGAAACCGAGTTCGTATCGTTGATCCGACTTCGCGCGGCCTCCTGCCGTCCGGTTCCGTCGGAGAGATCGAGGTTTCCGGATACGTCGCGCAGGGCTATCTCGACGGCGGGGCTACGCCGTCGCCGTTCAGCGCCGACGGCTGGTACCGCAGTGGCGACCTCGGCAGCCTGGGCGAGGACGGCATGCTGCGCTTCGCCGGTCGCCACTCGGACCTAATCAGGTCTTCAGGGATCAACATCTCGCCGGCCGACGTCGAGGAGTCCATCCGCTCGCATCCCGAGGTCGACGACGTCGTGGTGGTCGGCGTCGAGCACGACCTTAAGGGTCAGATCGTCGTGGCTCTAGTCACGGTTCGCGATGGGGCGGAGCTGACGGCCCACGATGTCATCGCGTTCTGCCGCAGACACATCAGCGGCTACAAGGTCCCGGCTCACGTGGAGATCGTCGAGGCTCTTCCCCTGACCGATACGGGGAAGTTGGCGCGCCGGATCGCGAGCGAAGCGGCTCGTCGCGTCGTCGAACCACTGGTCGCGGCCGGACAGATTTGATGCACACGGAAGCCCCGCCCTCTGTACGGCGGGTCGACCGATGGATGCGAAATAGGACAAGGGGAAAGTACGCGCATGGAACTCAGCGAAGAGCAGCTGGCGATGACGACCGCGGTCCGAGAACTGTGTGCTCGGTTTCCCCACTCGTACTGGATGGAATCGGAGTCCGGCGGCGGGTACCCGCACGAGTTCGTCGCGGCGCTCACCAGGGCGGGTTGGCTCTCGATCCTCATTCCCGAGGAATTCGGTGGCGGCGGTCGATCGCTCGCCGATGCAGCTCTCGTGCTCCAGACGATCGACCATTCGGCCTGCTCGACGTTGCCGGTCATTGGCCAGATGTACATTATGGGCACCATCTTGCGCCACGGCACGGACGAACAGAAGTCCCGCTACCTCCCGCAGATTGCCGACGGGTCCTTGAGACTGCAGGCATTCGGCGTCACCGAGCCCGATTCCGGCTCGGATACGACGCGGATCCGCACGTTTGCCACTCGGGAGGGGAACCAGTACCGCATCCACGGGAAGAAGATCTTCACGTCGCGCTTCGCGCAGTCCGATCTCATGCTGCTTCTGGCCCGCACGAAACGCTACGACGAGGTCTCGCCGAAGCATGGCGGAATGAGCGTCTTCCTTGTTGATCTGCGCGAGGCCGGAGACAGCATCGAGGCGCGTGAGGTCCGGACGATGGTCGATCACCCGACCTACGAACTGTTCATCGACGACCTCGTCGTGCCGATTGAGAACCGGATCGGTGAGGAAGACAAGGGCTTCAACTACATCCTGAGCGGGATGAACGCCGAGCGCGTCCTGATCGCATCGGGCATGATCGGCAGTGGCTACTACTTCATTGATCGCGCCTGCAAGTACGCCGCGGAGCGAGAGGTGTTCGGACGACCGATCGGCATGAATCAGAGCATCCAATTCCCGATCGCGCAGGCCTTCGCGCAGCTTGAGGCGGCGAGCCTGGTCCGCTGGAGCGCCGCCGCCGAGTTCGAACGAGGGGTGCGGCGCACGCACCTGCCGAACCTGGCCAAATTGCTGGCCTCGCAGGCTCAGTGGGCGGCGGCCAACGCTGCGATGGACGCGTTCGGCGGGTATGGAGTCGCGTCGGAATATGGCATCGAAAGCAAGTTTCGCAGCGCTCGTCTGCACCTGCTCGCCCCGGTCAGCAACAGTCTGGTCCTGGCCGGCTTGGCCCACAACGTCCTCGGACTACCGAAGTCTTACTAGCTGACAACCAATGATCCGGGCGGGGCTAGAGCACGACACACGTCTGGGCCGCAGGACCCGCCAGAACGCAACCTGATGTGTACATGGAGGTCGTAGTGTCAAACCCGAAGGCGTCGATCAATGATTTCAGGCAGATGGCCGACAAGGTCCGGAACTGGGGTCGATGGGGCGAGGCGGACGAGCTGGGTACGTTGAATCTGATCACGGCGGACAAGATCAAGGCGGCGGCCGCGCTCGTTCGCACCGGCAAGGTTTTCTCCTTGGGTGTGAACTTCGACAGCAGCGGGCCGCAGAGCGCGTACGTTCCCTTCCGAAGCAACCCCGTCCATCTCATGACTATCGACGGGGGTGATGCGGTCGCCTTCGCGGATCACGTGCGCGGCTGGGGCCACCCGGTTGCCCAAAGTATCGGCGCGTTGTTCGACAACGGGCTTATGCGCTTCAACGACGACTACATCATGATGCCGCTGCAGGCAGCCACTCAGTGGGATGCCCTTTCTCACGTGTACTACGAGGACCAGCTCTACAACGGGTTCCCGGCCAACTCCGTCACCAGCTTCGGGGCGTCCCGCCTCGCGATCGACGGCGTCGCCGTGAAGGGCGTGACGTCTCGAGGAGTGCTGCTCGATGTCGCGCTCAGTCGAGGGGTATCGCACCTGGAGATCGGCGAGCCGATCTCGCCGGATGAGCTCGACCAGGTGGCCGAAGACCAAGGGGTGACGGTCGAACCGGGTGACATCGTGCTCGTACGCACCGGGTGGTGGGAGTACTTCCGCGCAACCGGAGACAGCATGACCCACGGCTCGGGTATCAGTTGGCGGTGCGCGGAATGGCTACACGAGCGCGAAGTGGCCGCCATTGCCGCCGATAACTTCGCGGTCGAAGGCGCCGACGTCGAGGTCGACGGGGTGATTCTCGCCTTGCACTGTCTGTGCCTTCGTGACATGGGGTTGATGTTCGGCGAGCTGTGGGACCTGAGCGCGCTGTCTGTCGACTGTGCGGCCGACGGGGTGTACGAGTTCCAGCTGACCGCGGCCCCGTTACGGGTCACTGGCGGCGTGGGCTCGCCACTCAATCCGGTTGCGCTGAAGTAGACAGACCGACCACCAAAGTTTCGCATATGCGGAGAGTCAACCGAGATTACGAAGAATTCCTTGACGAGGCTTCCTGCGGCCAGCAGTATGGCAACAGCCCAGTCTGGTCCGAGGTCGGCGCGACTGGATCGTCAACAGTCGAGAACGAATGTCGGGCTGTCGGCAAGATGACCCGACTGTCACGCACTGGTGCCGAGGTTCGGCTTTCTACCGACGGCACCGCGCCACGAGGGCACTTGCCCGGCTATCGAGGGAAATGTAGATGAGGGGTTTGACCACCGGCTTCGCCGTATCTGAAGCTCAGGCGGCTATGCTCGACGACCTCAAGCGCTATCTGGACAAGAATTTCCCCAGCGAGCACGAGGGTGTCGTCTCGGCGACGCCCGAGTGGTTCGACGACGAAGAATTTGCCTGGATCCGCGATTTCAACGGTCAGCTGGCGAAGGATGGCTGGCTGGTACCGCACTGGCCGACGCAGTACGGCGGCCGTGGCCTCACGCCGACCGACGAGATGCTCATCCGCGAAGAACTCGCCTATCGCCGCGTTCCGATCGCCAACGCAAATGGGCTCGACATGCTCGCTCCGATTCTGCTGGGCTTCGGCACGCCGGAGCAATGCGACGAACATCTGCGCAAGATCGCGTGGATGGAACGTCTGTGGTGCCAGGGTTACTCCGAGCCCGACTCAGGGTCGGACCTGACCTCATTGCGGACCTCCGCCCGCCGTGAGGGTGATCATTACATCGTCAACGGCAGCAAGATCTGGACCGGGCATGCCGTGCGTGCGGACTGGATGATCCTGCTCGCCCGCACCGACCCGAATTCGACCGGAAGCCGCGGCCTGAGCCTGCTGATGGTCGATCTTGAGAACACACCTGGAGTCGACATACGGCCGATCAGGTCGCTGACGGGGGAGGTGACCTTCTGCCAGGAGTTCTTCACCGACGCCCGCGTGCCCGTAGCGAACCTGGTCGGGCCAGAGCACGACGGCTGGCGCGCTTCGAGCGCCCTGCTCGAGCACGAGCGGGCTGGGGCCGGGCATGCGGCGCGGTACTTACGAGTTCTCGACGATCTGCTCGATGTCGTGGCGGTGCGACTCCCGATCGATGACGGTACGGCGATCAAGATCGGGCATCTCGTCCAGCGGGTCGAAAGCGCGCGTGCCATCGCCTACGAGGTTGCTGGCGTACGCCGCGACGCGGTCGGCGGGTATCCACCACACATGCCGTCACTCATGAAGCTCTATGCGGCCGAACTGGGCTTCGATCTCGCGGAGGCAGCTTCTGAGGTCCTTGGTCTCGATGTCTGTGAATACCGCCCGCCCGAAGGAGCGTGGGACTTCTGGGGCGAACTGCTCTACTCGTTGCTGTTCCGAATCGCCGGTGGAAGCAACGAGATTCAGCGCGAGATCATCGCGACCCGCCGGTTCGGGATCACCCGCAGATGACCACCCGATCGTTCGGCGGACCACCGCCAGACCCGCTCTCCGTTACAGTTTTGGGTTCAGGTCCAGCCGCGACCACAGCCACTGAGATCTTGCGGGCCGTCGGCGTGACCGTCGACGACGTGAGCCGGCCGATCGAGGACATCGACCTTCGCTCCTTCGACTCGTCGGCCGTTGTCCTGTGTGACGTGATTGAGTTGGGATGCGACAGCAACTACGTCGCCTCGGTCGCCCGGCGTAGCGAGGGCGCGTGGATCACGCTGTCCGCCTTCGGACTGGACGGTCCACTAGGCGGCTACGCCGGATCGGACCTCGTCTGCGCTGCCATGGGTGGCATGATGACGGCGGCGGCCGCGTCGGATGGCCGGTGCTTCAGCCTTCCGGGTGACCAGGCTCTGCGGGCCGCGGGCCAGGCCGGCGCCCTCGCAGCGCTGCATGCCGTATCGATGATCCGCGAGGGCCGCGCGGGCGTTCATCTGGACGTCTCCGCGCAGGAGTCTGTCGCGTACGGCACGATCCAGCAAGAATGCGCTCACCTGTTGTACGCGTGTGGCGGTGCGGGGGGCGCATCGCGCTATCTTGCCCCGTCCGGGGTGTACACGTGCACCGACGGGGATCTCGGAATCATCGTCATCGATGACCACCAGTGGGAACGAATCTCGGGCGTCCTCGGTAAGCCATCGTGGCCGGCGGAATACCCACGGCTCAGTGATCGGCTTGACGCCGCGGATGCCATCACTCACGTCGTGTCGGCCTGGGCGGCGCCGCGCTCGAAGTTCGAATGCGAGGCACTCCTGCAGGCCGGTGGGGTCGCTGCGATCGCGATCCGAACCGTGGCCGAAGCGAGGTCGAGTCAGCCGCCAGATCCGACGGACTCTCCGGATCGCTCACGCCACGGGTCGTTTCCCGGTGAGCAGCGAGCCACGTCCACGGTCCGCCGTTCGCGCAAGCGACAAGGACTCGGCGACCTGCGCGTCGCCGAGGTGACCAATGTGCTGGCCGGCCCGCTCGCTGGCGCGATACTGGCGGCGATGGGCGCAGAAGTAGTCCGGCTGGAGGACGAACAGCGCTTGGACGTCTACCGTCGCAATGGCCCGTTCCTGGATGGTCGGCCCGGCATCGAGCGCGGCGCCTACTTTCAGTTCGCGAATCACAGCAAGCGCAGCGTGCTACGTCGGGCCGATGCCGCAGCGCAGGACACGGCCCGCCTTGGCGACTGGGCTGACGTGTTATTGGAGAATGTCGGTGCGGCGCGGATCGCGCGTCTCGGGGTCGACCAGAACTTTGCCCGCGCCGCGCATGGCGGCGCCCGGGTGTCGATCTCCGGGTTCGGTCGTTCCGGACCGTACGCGGCCTATAAGGCTTACGCGCTCAATGTCCACGCCTTCGCGGGACTGACCGCTGCGTTACACGACACGACGCGCTCGGACGCCACTTTGCGCGCATCGTTCGCCGATTACGGCACCGCGATGTGGGCGGCGACGATCGCAGCGGCATGGTGGCTTCTGGGTTCTCCGGGCCGGACCTTCGACCTGTCCATGGCCGCCGTCATCATTGCGAAGCTCTCGGGGTTCGATCCGTCCAACACTGCGGCTGACCCGGTTGCCGTCATGGGCGTGATCGTGCGATGCGAGGACGGCACAAGCATCGCGGTGAGTGCCGATCAGGCGACCGATGTCCGGCGCGCAGCGAAAGCGCTCGACATCGATCTCGACGGTGTGATGCCCGATCAGGCGAACGGTATTGCTTTCCTGGACATAGGGCCCGGCCTCGAACCGGCTGAGGCAGTGCGCCGGCTGCGCGCGACGGGGCTGTCCGCGTACACCGCGTTGCGGCCGGCCGACGTGCTCCAGGATGCACAGCTCGCGGCCCGCGGATTCATCATGCGTGTGCCGCACCCCGAGCTCGGGACGATTGCGATGTTCGCGCTGCCATGGAAAGAGGCGTTCGCCGATCGGACGGGCTACCGCCGGGCACCGTTGCTGGGTGAAGACGACTCGTGGTTCCAGGCCCGGTTGGCCGCCGCCGAACCAGATGGCGGCTGGGAAGTAGGAGATTCGCGGTGACGAGACCAGTGAGTGTCGACCTCCGGCGCAACGAGGTCGACGAGCACAGGGCACTACGCCTCCAACTACGGCAGGTGCTCGAGCGCAACTGGAGCGATCAGCATCTTCGTGACTTCGCAGACGGGAATCGGGCAGTGACCACTCGTCCGTTGTCGATCCTGCGCGACAGCATGGCGCTCGACCAAATGATGCTGCCCGCGCGCCTCGGCGGCCTCGGTGTGGGTTGCCTCGAAATCGCCATCGCCGCGGAGGAACTGGGAGCGTCGATGATGCCGTCGACCCTGCTGAGCGCGACGATGTCCTGTTATCTGCTGTCCCAAACGCGGCCGGAGGACGTCGCCGATGTCGTGAGCGCCGTTGCCGAACGGGTCTCCACAGTGACCGTCGTGTGGCCGGGGGACCGGGCAGCCTGGTGTTTGCCGCCGGACCCGTTCGTTGATGCAGCGGACGGATCGTCTCGTGCAACAGTAGCCCGGGTACCACATGCTGACTCGGGCGACATCGTGCTGATTCCCGCCCGCCGAGGCGCCGACGGGGGCTTCTACATCACCGACATCAAGCAGGTCGCATTCTCGCCGGTCCAGTCTCCGGATGTACTGCGCCCACTGCACGATGTCGACGTAGTCCGTAGCGATCGATTCGTCTCGTTGGGCGCTTCTTCGGATCGCATCTTCGCGAGCATGCTTGCCCTCGGATCGATGATCCTGGCCGCTGAGATGATCGGAGCGGCCCGGGCGGCTATGTTCCGCACGGTCGACTACTGCATGACCCGGGAACAGTTCGGGCAACCTATTGCCACCTTTCAGGCAGTGAAACATCGCATCGTCGACCTGCTGGTGGAGTGGGAAACCGCGCGGGCTCTCACCTACCGGGCCGCTGAATCGGGCGGAATCCTCGCCGATACCCATTCGGTCGGGCAGGACTTCCTTGGGCTCGCGAAGATGGCCAAATCGGCGGCCAGTGATTCCTTACGGACCGCCGCCAGGGAAGCGATCCAGCTCCACGGCGGCATCGGGTTCGCGTGGGAGAACCCCTCTCACTTTTACCTGAAGAAGTGGGCGAGTTCATCGCGGCTGTACGGCCAGCCGAACGCGCTTCGCCGGCAGCTGTTCGACAGTGCGGTGGAGGCTCGAGTTGGCTGAGGCATCGCGTCTGCGCCGTCGCCCGGGTTCCATGCCGAGTGTGGCCGTGGTGGGCGCAGGCGGTGGTGGCATCGCGATGGGTCGCGGGCTGCGCAGCATCGGAATTCGCCGATTCACGATCTTCGAGCAGAGCACCGGTCTCGGCGGGACTTGGTTGGACAACGTGTACCCGGGCGCTGCCGTAGACACACCGGTCCCCTTCTATTCGTTCAGCTTCCACCCGCACGACTTCTCGCGCACGCACATCAAGCAGCCTGAGCTGCTCGCTTACCTGCGCAACGCCGCCGAGCGGTTTGGGTTGCAGTCCCACTTTCGCTTTGGGACGGCCGTGACGCGCGTGGCCTGGGACGACGCGAACCACTGTTATGAGGTCAGCACGTCCGATGGTGCGACGGAGCGCTTCGACGTCGTCGTCACCGCAGTCGGAATATTGAACCATCCGAAGTATCCGGACTGGCCGGGCCTGGACCGCTTCACCGGCGCAAAGTTCCATTCGTCGCGGTGGGATCACACGGTCGATCTCACCGGGAAGACGGTCGCCGTCGTCGGAACCGGCTCGACGGGGGCGCAGATCGTCCCCGCGATCGCCGAGCGGGCGAAGAAGGTCTACGTGTTCCAGCGTCAGCCCGGCTGGGTGCTGCCCAAGGATGATCGGGAATTTTCGTCGGCCGAGCGGGCCCGGCTGTTACGCCCGGTGCATCGCCGGTGGCTCAGGCTGCGTCAGGGATGGGTCTACGAAACCGGGCGACTGGCCGTCTGGCACGGCACGAGTCGAAACCGCAAGGCCGAAGAGGCGTGTCGTGAGTACATCGAGTCGGTCTTTGCCGATCGACCGGATCTGGCCAAGCTCGTCACACCGCAGTACCCGTTCGGCGGCAAGCGCGTTGTCCGCGATCGGGACTTCTATCCGGCACTTCTGCGCGACAACGTCGAACTGATCCCGCGCGCTGTAGCCTCCGTGACCGAGACAGCAATCGTCGATGACACCGGCAGCGAGCACGCGATCGATGTGTTGGTGATGTGTACGGGATTTCAGCCGGCCAACTTTCTCGCCACCTTGGAGGTGATCGGCCGGGACGGTCGATCGATCCACGACACGTGGGCCGGCGATGCCGAGGCATTCCTCGGGCTGACGGTGGCCGGATTCCCGAACTTCTACATGCTGTACGGCCCTAATACCAATGGTGCTCCGGTGATGTTCCTGCACGAGCGGCAAGTCGCGTTCGTGGTCGCGAATCTCCGTCGCATGATCCGCACCGGCGTCACCTCGATCGAGGTTCGCGACTCGGTCATGCGGCGCTACAACCAGGTCCTGCAGCGACGACTGGCCCGCAGTGTCGCGGTGCGGAACCCCGACGTGCACAACTACTCGCGTTCGGCTTCCGGTCGAGATGTCGTCGGATGGGTCGACGGCATGGTCATCTACGCGTTCCTAACGAGGGTGAGCCCCCGGCTGTCGTCCTTCGCGCGCATGCGAGTACGCCCGGACGAACCCCTTCCGAGTGGGTTAGAAAACCGGATTGAGCCCAGCTCGTGTCGATCGTCGGGAGACCAGAGTGGAAAGTGACTCGCAACTTGATGTGCTCGTCATCGGGGCAGGGTTCTCGGGGATGTATCTCCTGCACTCGTTGCGAGAATTGGGATACAAGACGCAGGTGATCGAAGCCGGGGCCGAGGTCGGAGGCACCTGGTACTGGAACCGATATCCGGGTGCTCGGTGCGATTCGGAGAGCTTCTACTACTGCTACTCGTTCTCGCCTGAGCTGCAACAGGAGTGGCCCCTTCTCGAGCGGTATCCCCCCCAGCAGTACACCCTCAGCTACCTGCGTCACGTGGCCGATCGGTTTGATATTCGCCGTGACGTGCAGTTCAATACCAGGGTCACGAGCGCCGAATATGACGAGGGCGGCAACATCTGGCGCGTGCACACCGATCGTGGCCAGACCCTGACCGCGACCTTCTTGATCACCGCCGTCGGCTGTCTGTCCTCACCAAACCGTCCGAGACTGCGCGGACAGGACAGCTTCGCCGGACGCATCGTGCACACCAGCGAGTGGCCGGAAGACGGCCTCCCGCTTGAGGGCAAGCGAGTCGCAGTCATCGGGACCGGGTCGAGCGGTATCCAGTTGATCCCGGAGGTCGCCAAGGAAGCCGCCTCCCTGACCGTCTTCCAGCGGACGCCGCAGTTCACCATCCCGAACCGGAACCACGAACTGGACCATGAATACGTCCGTGAGCTGAAGTCCGACCTCGCCGGCCTGAGGCGTCGGTGCGTCGAGTCGAACTTCGGGACGCCGTATGCGGTGGCCGAGCTCTCCGCGGTCGCGGTCAGTGACGACGAGCGGAACCAGATCTACGAGCAGGCCTGGATTGCCGGTGGATCGCAGTTCCTGGCGGCTTTCAACGACATCATGGTCAGCGATGAGGCGAACGCGACAGCGGCCGACTTCGTCCGGGCCAAGATCGACCAGATCGTCGATGACCCCGCGGTGGCGGCGCGCCTCAAACCAACGGGCTACCCGATCGGGGCGAAGCGCATTCCGCTGAACAGCTGCTACTACGAGACGTATAACCGGGCAAACGTGACGTTGATCGATCTGACCGAAACACCGATCGAAGAGGTCATTCCGTCGGGAATTCGCACGTCCGACGGCGACGTCGATCTCGATGTGATCGTCTTCGCGACCGGGTTCGACGCGATGACAGGGTCGTTGCTGGCCATCGATCTGCGCGGGCGGGACGGGATCGCGTTACGCGAGCGATGGAGGGACGGCCCGAAGACCTATCTCGGCCTCACCAGTGCTGGGTTCCCCAACCTGTTCATGATCACCGGACCCGGAAGCCCGTCGGTACTGAGCAACATGCCGGTGTCGATCGAACAACACGTCGAGTGGGTTGTCGAATGCATCGCCCACGTGACAGAGGCCGGAGCCGGCTTCATCGAGCCGACCGCGGAAGGCGAGCGGGCATGGACGCGACACGTCAACGAGGTCGCGGCCAAGACCCTCTATACGCGGGTTGGTTCGTGGTACACCGGTGCGAATGTGCCGGGCAAACCGCAGCTGTTCATGCCCTACATCGGGGGGGTCGCGAATTACCGCAAGATCTGTAACGAGATCGCCGAGAACGGCTATCAGGGCTTCCACATCCAGGGTCGCAACGCGGTGACGGACATCGAGTTCGACTCGACCATTTCGCGTTACGGCGTCCCCACACCTCAGCCCCGATAACGGCAGGGAGCGCACAAGTGTACGAAACGATCCTCGTCGAGGACGCCGACGCGATTGGCATCGTCACGTTGAACCGGCCTGAGCGAATGAATGCATGGACCCGGCAGATGGGCCGAGAGATCCGCGCCGCCATAGACTCGCTCGACAGTCGCGAGGACATCAGAGCAATCGTCGTGACCGGTGCCGGATCGGCGTTCTGCGCGGGCGCCGATGTCGGCGCAGAGCCCCGGGCCGCGGCGGCGGCCGAAGACGCGAATCCGAGCACCCCGCGGGTAGCGTCTGCGCCGGCGCCGTTCTGGGCGATGCACACGCCGATCATTGCGGCAATGAACGGCGCGGCCGTCGGTGTGGGCTTGACCATGGCGTTGCAGTGGGATCTGCGGATAGTCGCGGAAGAGGGCAAGTACGGATTCGTCTTTAGTCGGCGGGGCTTTACGCCGGAGCGAGGCTCCACGTGGCTGTTACCTCGTCTCATCGGCCTCGCCCGAGCCAGCGATCTTCTCCTCACTGGCCGGATTTTCCGCGGCGTCGAGGCGGTTGAGTTGGGTATCGCCAGTCTCGCGGTACCGGCCGAGGACGTCTTGCCACGCGCGCGCGCCGTCGCCTACGACATCGCACGCAATGTCGCTCCGGTGTCGGCCGCCGTCACCAAGCGCTTGATCAACGAGTTCCTGTCCGAGCCGGACCGCGCTGGCGCCGAAGTGTTCGAGGATGCGGTGTTCGCCTGGGCCGCGGATCAACCCGACGCTCACGAAGGCATCAGCGCCTTCCTCAGCCGGCGCGTCCCCGAGTGGAGCCAATCAAAATACGCCGACTTCCCCGACCAGCTCTTCGGCGACCGTGGGACACCGTCATGATCTTGACCAAGCCTGGGAACCGGCCGCAGGTGGAGATCATTGAGGAAGGCATGCGCGAGGGCATGCAGATCGAGTCCGTGGACATTTCCGTCGCGGACAAGGTGCGCCTGATCGACCTGCTCTCGCGCACTGGCCTGTCGACGATCGTCGTCGGTTCATTCGTCAGCCCTAGGTGGACCCCGCAAATGCGCGACGTCGAGGACGTCATTCGTGGATTCACCCCGGTCCCGGGAGTTCGGTATACCGCGCTTGCCCTGAATCGCCGCGGGACGCAACGGATGGCTGACTTCATGCCTCCGCTGTCGGCACCCGAGCAGATCCCGACGACGATGCTGAACATGTGCGACGTGTTCGCCCGCCGGAACACGAACCGCAGCCAGGCTGATGAGATCGTGGCCATGGCTGCACGGGTAGCTCAGGCTCGGGATTTGGGTGCTACCGCTGCCGGCATCGGAATCGCCTCGGCCTTCGGGTCCAATTGGCTCGGCGATTTCGAACTGGCTGAACATCTCGACCTGCTCGATCGTCAGTGGACGTGCTGGCACGAGGCGGGCATCGCGGTGACCAGAGTCCAGATCGCCGACTCGATGGGCTGGAACACGCCGATGCGCACAGAGGAGGTGGTGCGCGCGGTATGTGACCGGTGGCCAGGCATCACTACCGTTCACCTTCATCTGCACGATGCCCGAGGGTGCGCCCTGACGTCCGCGTACGCCGCGTTGGGCTGCCTCGATGACCGGCATCGTCTGGTCATCGATTCAGCGATTGGCGGGATGGGTGGTTGCCCTTACTGCGGGCACGGCCGCTTCACTCGCATGATCCCGACCGAGGACTTGGTCGACCTTCTCCACGAACTCGCAATCCCAACCGGGGTCGACCTCGACCGGCTCATCGAAGTCGTGCATGAGGCGGAGCGGATCGTTGGACACGAACTGTGGGGTCACGTTTCACAGGCCGGGCCACGCCCACGCGGTGAACGTCTGTTCCCGATGGATCTGCCTCTGGTCGAGACCGCCGAGGAGGCGCAGCACTTCCGCCTAGGTGCCGGGGCGGTGTCCGCGAGCAGATCGCCATGGACGCGGCCGATCGTCTCGGCCCAGCGGCAACGGCTCGGGCTGCGACAGGACGGTGGGAGCTGATGGTTGCATCCGACGACTCCGGTTCGGCTCCAGGTTCCCTGGTTGGGGTGCGGGTCATCGACCTGACGGCGAACGTCGCTGGTCCCTTCGCGACCCAGGTACTCGCTGATCTCGGGGCCGACGTGATCAAGGTCGAGCGCCCAGGCGGGGACGACTGTCGCGCGTGGGGCCCGCCGTTCTGGCCGGACGGCGGGCAGAGCATCGCGTTCACCGCGCTCAATCGAAACAAGCGCAGCATCACGCTCGATCTGTCGAGTCAGACGGAGCGAGCTCGGCTCGACCAACTGATCAGCACGGCTGATGTCCTCATCCAGAGCATGCGGCCAGGCTCATTCGAGCGGTTCGGGTACGCGTGGGAAGCGCTGCATCGGTCCAGTCCGGCGCTCGTGTACTGCGAGCTGACCGGTTTCGGGGACCGGGGACCTCGGCAGAGTCAGCCGGCGTACGACCCGCTGATCCAGGCCTATAGCGGATTGATGAGCGTTACCGGCGAGCCGGGCCGACCGCCGGTCCGGATACCGGTCTCAGTGCTCGATCAAGGTACTGGGATGTGGGCTGCCATCGCTGTCCTCGACGCGTTGCGCTCCCGGGACCGCACCGGTGTCGGGACCAAGATCAACGTCTCCCTTCTCGAAACGGCGCTCGCGTGGGAGCCATTCCAATTGCTCGGATATCTGGCCGACGGACGCCCACCCCGGCGGCACGGATCAGGCGCAGTCAATATTGCGCCCTACGAAGCGTTTCCGACCGCCGACGGATTCATCGTCATCGCGGCTGGAAATCAGCGGCTGTGGGAACGACTCTGTGACGTCATCCGCCGGCCAGACCTGCTCGAGGACGACCGGTTCGCGTCCAATGCGCGACGAATCGAGAATCGCGTCGAGCTGGCAAATGCGATCGCACGGGCACTCGAGTCCGCGCCGACCTCGGAATGGGTGGTGCGGCTCGAGGCGGCCGGTATCCCGGCATCGCCGATCAACGAGGTTGATGAGGTGCTGGCGGATGAGCAGGTCCGGGCCCTCGACATGATTGCCGCGATCGGTCCGGAGTTCCAACGTTCGGCGGTAGTTACCACTCCGATCACGCTGGACGGACGCCGATACGCGATTCGTCGCCCTCCGCCGACGCTCGGACAACACACGGACGAGGTGCTCGGGGAATTGGCCGCACGTCCACCCGGCTCCGAGGTCGACTACATCGCGCCGGATGGGCGCCAGCGGCTGAATCCAGGCTCCAACTGCAACGACGAAGGGGAGTGCTAGTCGATGGTCTTGAGAGGCGTCGATGTCGTGCGCTACGAGGTCCGCGACGCAATCGCAACGATCACGCTCAATCGACCAGAGCGGCGCAATGCCATGAGCGTGGAGTTGCTGGACCGCCTCGACGAGGTCTGGAGGCAGTTTGACGCCGATGACAGCACCCGGGTGGCCGTGCTCACCGGCGCAGGGGACCGCGCGTTCTGCTCGGGTGGCGACTTGAAGGACTTCACGGAGCTGGGGATCCAGAACGTGGCGGAAGCCAGAGGCGGGGTTGCGGCACGGTATCCCAGCGCTGGATATGGCTGGGAAGTATCGAAGCCGGTCATCGCTGCAGTAAACGGCTATGCCTTGGCCGGCGGATTCATGCTTGCCCTCAACGCGGATATCCGCATCGCCTCGGCGAACGCCGAGTTCGGCGTGACGGAAGCGGTCGTCGGTCGTGCTGCGCCGTGGGCGATTCCGATGCTGTGGGCGATGCCGTCAAGCGTTGCGTTGGAGATGCTGTTCACCGGTGGGCGCCTGGGCGCCGAGCGGGCACGAGAGATCGGATTCGTCAACGAGGTGGTCGACAGCGAGCGCCTGCTGGAGCGGGCTCATGAGCTAGCCGCCGTCATCTGCGCCAATGCCCAGCTCACGGTTCGTGCTCACAAGCGCATGTATTACCGAGCAATGGACGTGGGCCGCGCGGCTGGCTATCTCATTGCCGACGACCTGTGCCGCGAGGTGTACGCGAGCGAGGACTGTCAAGAGGGCCAGCGCGCGTTCAAAGAGGGGCGTCCGCCCCGGTTCGTAGGGCGATGATGGCGCGACAACGGCTGGGCGACCCCGACCCCGACCCCGACCCCGACCTCGACCTCGACCTCACCGCGATCGCGGCCGCGATCGCCGAAGCGGGGCGTCGGCGTTCGCCTATTCCGGCCGCGGGCCTGACCGAGATTCAGGCGGCCTACCGGATTCAGCGCGCGGTCGTGCGGCGCCGGACCGACGACGGTGCTGGCGCATCGGCTGGCTACAAGGTCGCGCTAACCAGCACTGCCGCTCAGGAGGCCCTTCATGCAGCGGAGCCGGCAAGCGGTGAGCTACTGGCCTCGGACGTTCGTCCATCCGGATCGACGATGCACCTGGGCCAGATGTTCACCCCTCTCATCGAGGTTGAGCTGATCTTTCGGATCGTGGCGGACCTGCCTCCGAATGCCTCGGCCGCCGACGTGGCCGAGCGGTGCGATGTCGCCGCGGGCCTGGAATGCCCTGATGGACGGTTCGTGGATTGGTTCGGGGGCAAGTTCCCGCGGATATCGCTTGGCGACGTAGTCGCGGATAACTGCCTGGTCGGGGCGGTGGTGGTCGGTGACAACTGGCGCCCGGCCCGCGATCTCGACCTGGCCGGGACTTCGGCAACGCTGAGCCTGGACGCGGTGGCCGTCGGTGCCGGCACCGCGACTGCGGTACTCGGGAACCCGATCAATGCAATTGCCTGGTTGAGTAGCCATCTCGCCGGGCAAGGCCGCGTACTCGAGGCCGGGTCGGTTGTCGCCTCAGGAACACTGACCGCGCCGCTTATCGCTCGCCCCGGATGGGTTCGAGCAGAGTTCGACACCGGACTGGGTGAGGTCGCCGTCGAGATTGTGGCGTAGGCATGCCGTCGCGGATAGGTCGTCGATCACCGCCGGCGGACGATGCCGCGCTCGAGGAAGGGACGTAAGCCGGTGAAGCTGTTCGAGGTCGCGTGCAACATCGTCGTCGGTGAGCAGGTGTCGCGCATCTTCGGATTGATGGGCGACGGCAACATGAACCTGATCTGCTATGCGACGGACTCTCTGGGCGTCAGCTTCGTCAGCGCTCGGCACGAGGCCGCCGCGATCGGGATGGCGGACGGCTACGCTCGCGCGTCAGGATCGGTCGCCGTCTGTACGGTCACCCAAGGCCCAGGTCTGACCAATGCGCTCACCGCGCTGGTCACCGCGCGGAAGGCGAACACACCGATGGTGTTGTTCGTCGGTGACGTCGCCGCTGAACAAGCCGGCTGGCCGCAGGACGTGGACCAGCACAGCCTGTTGTCGGCGGCAGGCGTCCCCGTCATTGACCTAGCGAATCGGCGAACGGCGTACGGCGATGTGCATGAGGCGTTCCGGCTCGCGCGCGAGAGCTCACGCCCCGTCGCAGTGAACTGCCCGCTGGATGCCCAACTTCGGGAATGGCAGCCGTGGGACGGCGATGGCGATCCAGTTGCGCCGGTCGCGATCGACGAGGGTGTTGACCCGGAATCAGTGCGGCTGGCGGCCGACACCCTGATGGCCGCCCAGCGGCCGGTGATCATCGCCGGTCGCGGAGCGCTCCGATCCGACTGCGCCGAGGTGCTGCGAGTCCTGGGTGAACGCATCGGGGCGTTACTGGCGACGACACTGCCCGCTCGCGGCCTGTTCGATGGGGACCCGTTCAGCATCGGTATCGCAGGATCGCTGGGTAGTGACGTCGCGACCTCCCTGATCGGAAGAGCGGATGTGGTCCTCGCGGTCGGCGCCGCGCTCAACGACTTCACCACGATCAAGCGGACGCTGTTCCTCGATTCGACGACCGTCATCCGCTGCGATGTGGGCGCGGACCGATCTCGACCGAATCGCTACCCAGAGGACCAGTTGATTCTGGGCGATGCGCGGACGGCGGCCGATCTTCTGGTCGCCGTCGTCCCTCCTGACGTCGGCAAGACCGGATTCCGCACCGAGTCGGTGGCCCAGACACTGCATGACAACAATCGCCCTAGGTTTGCCGACCAGAGCGGGTCGGACGGGATGGACCCTCGGACGATCCTGACCGAACTCGACGCGATCCTGCCTCGCGAGCGGCAGGTCGTGACCGACGTCGGTCACTTCTTCGGCTTCGCGGCTTCATGCCTCACCTGCCCGGAGCCGGGTCGCTACTTCCCCGCAGTTGACTTCGGCGCCGTCGGTGCCGGTCTGGGGGTTGCCATCGGCGCGGCGCTGGCGCGACCCGACCTCACCACTGTGTTCGTCGTCGGCGACGGTGGCCTCATGATGAGCCTGCCTGATCTCGACACCGCGACCCGGGCGGGCGTGCGGTTGATCGTGGTCGTCGTCAACGACGGCGCCTATGGATCGGAACTTCAGATGCTTCGGCGCTGGGGGATGAGCGAAGCAGCCGCGACCTTCGACAATCCAGACTTTCCCGCGTTGGGTGCTGCCCTAGGGCTTCAGGCGGTAACCGTACGCTCGACTGCCGACCTGCCCGAGGTTCGTCGGTTGACCAGCGAGGTCGAGACTCCAATTCTGCTGGATTGTCGGGTTACCCGACGAGTGATGGCAGGGTGGCTGGAGGGCGCGTTCAAACGTTGAGCCCCCCGATTAGTCGGGCACCGGGAGCTGTGCTGTTGGGCCGTCATTGTGGCTTCGTGCAAGAGGATTAGGGATAGGACGACCGTGGCGACTTACCGCCGTCGGTCCGCTTGCTCGCGCTCTTCGCCGCCGACTTAGCCGCCTTAGTCGAATTGGCCGTCCTGGTCGACTTAGCCGTCCTGACCGCTTTGGCCGCCTTGGCCGGGGCGCGTTTGCCGGAGTTCGCTGTGTCGCGGGTCTTGCCCATCGGTTCCTGAACGCGCGCGGCGGCGGCTCGGCTCGACGTCCGGTACGACACGCCATCCTCCCGATCGCGCTGATCGAGCGCTGACCGTAAGCCTTCTTCGCGGGCGACCCGGATGAAGTTCTCGGCTCGTTCTCGCGACGGCCGTAGCAGCGCGATGGATAGCTGGTCCGAACCGGAATATAGGCCGGTACGGAATCCCATGATCTCCATTTGCCGGTTGATGCTGCGCTTGGCGAGCATCATCATGTCGGTGTCCGCCAGAGCGATCTGGGCCGCGATCTCCTCGGTCCGTTGTTCCAGCTCCTCGGCCGGACATACGGCAGAGGCCCAGTCGCAGCGAAATGCCTCGATGCCGTCCATCGGGGCGTTGGTGAACATGTAAAACTTCGCCTTGGTGACCCCCGTAAGCCACGGCATGTACTGGATGTTGCCCGGTGACCAAGTTCGGCCTACAGGCCAGCCGATTTGCGCATCCTCGGCAACCACGCGGATGTCGCACAGGGCGGCCAGCTCGCTTCCGCCGGCGAGACAATAGCCCTGGATTTGCGCGATGACCGGCTTCTGCAGGTCCCACAACGAAAAATACACGCGCAAGTGCTCCAAGTTGTACGACTGCCACATATCGTCGCGGTCGGGGTGGATGTAGCCATCGCGCGGCACGTTGCGTCGCGGCTCGCCTGGGGCGGCCGGTGTGATGTCGTAACCGGCGCAGAAGCTCGGGCCATCACCCTTGATGATGATCACCCTGATTTCGTCGTCGAGCTCCATCTGTTTGGCGGCCATCTCGATCTGCTGAAGGCGTTCGTAGCCCAGCGGATTACGCTTCTCCGGGGAATTGAGGACGATCCGTCCGACTGGCCCGTCTTTCTCGTACCTGATGAGGTCGTAGGACGGGTAGACGACGTCCTCGCCGCGGTAAGGGGGGGACCACTTAACCATCTTCTTGGGCACGACGCACTCCTATGGACTCGGTACCGTGGCCGACGCGGCGAAGACGTCGCCAGCGCCGGCGGCGGGAAGCGTGGGTGCACCCTCCGGCGTCCCCTGGTTGGGCGGCCCAAAAGAGTTCCGGAACTGCGAAACCAGCCGCGGCATAGCGAAAATATAGCTTGACAAGGATACCGCGCACAGTTACGTTTTGGTCACTAACTCGCACGTCCGCGTCGCCCTGGGGTCGGCCCTCGTGAACTGGTCCGTAAGCAAGGAGCGGTTATGCCGCGACAAGACAGAAAGAGCCTTTTCGGCTCAGCCGCATTGGTCCCGTCGGGCGGTCGTGAAGTTTTCCTCGTTGAACCGAACGTGCAGGTGACACGACGTTTTCGGGCGGTCCGTGTGCGTTCGTCGGGTGAGACGGGAATAGTTCGATAACGCAGTCCGGGCAGTGACTTCGGCCCCGCATTACAAACGCCGTAGAGGCGGTTGCGCAGTCTAGATCACTTAGCTGTCGAAACCATAGGTCGGTCGATTCGTGGCTGACGGACCACAATTCGCTAATTCACGTAGCTGACAGAGGGTGTAAACACGTGTCAATATCCGACTCTCCTGCCGGGAGCGAGGCCGACGCCAGCCGGCTGGATGAGATCCGTCGCCGGTACCGGGATGAACGCAGCAAGCGAATTCGTGAAGAAGGCGTTCGCCAGTTCACCGAGGTTGCGGGTGAGTTTGCGCAGTTCGACATCGATCCGTACGTCGAGCCCGGCTTCACTCGGGATCCGCTGGGCGACGAGGTCGAAGTCGCGATCGTCGGCGGAGGGTGGGGCGGACTCCTGGTCGGTGCACGGTTGCGTGAGGCTGGCGTCGAGGGGATCCGGATCATCGAGAAGGGCGGCGACTTCGGCGGCACGTGGTACTGGAACCGGTACCCGGGCGCGCAGTGCGACATCGAGTCCTACATTTACCTCCCACTGCTGGAGGAGATGGGTTACGTGCCGAGCGAGAAGTACGTGCATGGCCCCGAGATCTTTGCGTACGCGCAAAAGGTCGGCAAGCAGTACGGGCTTTACGAAGATGCGTGCTTCCAGACCGACGTCACCGAAATCGCCTGGGACGACGAGCAAGGTCATTGGATCATCTCGACCGACCGCTCGGATCAAATCAGGGCGCGGTTCGTGATCTTGACGAGCGGGCTGCTCACGAAACCCAAGCTGCCTGGCATTCCCGGGATCACGGATTTCCAAGGCAAGATGTTCCACACGAGTCGTTTCGACTACGGCTACACGGGCGGCGGCCCAGAAGGCGGCCTCAACAAGCTGACCGACAAGAGGGTCGGACTCATAGGAACGGGTGCCACCGCGATTCAACTGGCGCCATATCTCGCGGAATCGGCAGAACACCTGTACATCTTTCAGCGCACCCCGTCAGTGGTGCTCGAGCGACGCAATCGGCCGACCGATCCGCAGTGGGCCGAAAGCCTGACTCCGGGCTGGGCAAAGCGCAGGATGGCCAACTTCAACCTGATCCTGAATGGGGGACAACCGCCCGAGGACCTGGTCGATGACCTGTGGACCTATGTGTCGCGTGGGCTCGGGATGCCGTGGGCGACCGAAGACGGTGAGCAGCCGAGTGCGCCGATGGACGATATCGCCCGCGTCCTTGAGCTTCGCGACCTGGAAATGATGGATGAGGTGCGGAGTCGGGTTGCCACGACGGTTACCGACTCCGACACCGCCGAGTCTTTGAAGCCGTGGTATCGGTTGATGTGCAAACGCCCGTGCTTCCACGATGGCTATCTCCCGATGTTCAACCGACCCAACGTCACGCTGATAGATTCGGAGGGCCGCGGAGTCGATCGCATCACGCGCACCGGGGTCGTCGTGAATGGTGTCGAAGTAGAGCTTGATTGCCTGATCTTCGCCACCGGGTTCGAAGTGGGTACGGCCTACACCGAACGCCAAGGGTACGACGTGATCGGCAAG
>CAXTHY010000004.1:48419-88874 GCA_964244175.1 uncultured Jatrophihabitans sp.
TCCTCCAACATCATCGGCAAGACCTCGGCCGGCAATCCCATCTACGGCGCGTACCAACCGGACGACGTGATCGGCAAGAACGGGGTCACGCATTCGGCCAAGTTCGTCGACGGAATGCGGACCTACCAAGGGTTCCACAGCCACGACTTCCCGAACATGCTCTACATGGGATGCACGCAGACCGGATTCACGACGAACCTGCCACACATGTTGAATGAGCAGGCCGAGCACATCGCGTGGCTTATCGCACGATGCAACCGCGATGGTGTCACGAGAATTGAAGCAACGGCTGACGCGGAACTCGCATGGTGCCAGATCATGGATGCCGGTAACGAAGCGGTGCTCGAATTTCTACTCCAATGCACTCCGGGTTATTTCAACAACGAAGGTCGACCCACCGAGACGAACGCGCTTAGGCGCACGGTCTATCCGCCCGGCGCCGAAGCGTTCTTCGAACTCGTCGCGCAATGGCGTGAATCAGGTTCATATGAAGGCCTCGACGTCGGGCCGGCCGTGGCTGCGCTCGATGATGATTCATGACGTCATCGAAAGGACGCTGCGATGAATTCGAAACACGTGCTGGTTGTTCTGAGTAATTGCCGGGAAGGCACAGACCAGGCATTCAATGACTGGTACGACGGGACGCACCTCGGAGATGTCTTCAAGCTTGAGGGCTACGCGGCGGCCCAGCGATTCAAGTTGTCAGGAACGCAGCTCAATGATGACGCCTGTCCGTATCGGTACCTCGCGCTCTACGAGGTTGACGTGGACGATCTCAATATCCCGGTCAATGGCTTGAATGAGGTCGCAGGCGACCCAGTGAAGATGGCTCTCGCACCTTCACTGGACATGGAGCACACCGTGGCGTGGTTCTACACACCGCTCGGTGACCGCGTGGCACCATAGGCCATTGTCGCCGTCCGATCACAAGCTGGCTCGACTAGGGGTGTGGATGCATTGCGGCTGCCAGGCAGGGTGGCAATCGTCAGCGGTGCAGGCTCGGGAATCGGTCGCGCCATCGCACTGAGGTTGGCCGCCGAGGGAGCCCTTGTGTTCGGCGCCGACGTGGCCGAGGACGGCCTAGCAGCCACGGTTGCGACATGTGAGCGCGGCGACGTGCGTACCCACACGACTGACATATCCGATGTCGGCGCATGTGTCGGGTTGTTCGACATGCTCATGGAGCAGGTGGGGCGGTTGGACATCCTGGTCAATTGCGCGGCGGTGAACGACGCGGAGGATCTCGACGTGGTCCAGTGCCCCGTCGATGTGTTCGACCGCGCCATAGCAGTGAACGTCAGGGGCACGTTTCTGACGTGCAAGTTCGCGGTACCGCGAATGCTCGAATCCGGCGGAGGGTCGATCGTGAACTTCACCTCGACCGCCCGAGCCGGCAGCGGGTACCCGACGTCGAAGGGCGCGATCAGCAGTTTGACCCGGGCGGTCTCCTACCAGTACGCCGCACGGGGGGTGCGGTGCAACGAGGTCAGCCCAGGGGCGACGGCCACACCGATGTTGGAAACGACCAAAGCCAAGTTCGGTCCGGCCGTAGCTGTCCCGTCTCCGTGGGCAGTGCCCCGACTCGCAGGTCCGGACGACATTGCGAACGTGGTCCTGTTCCTGGTGTCCGACGAGGCCGCCCACATAAGTGGCACGACGATAACGGTCGACGGCGGTTCGAGCAGGTTCTGAGGCTGTAGCGAGTCTTCGCCGCGGACCTGGCCTCAGCAGGGGTAGCGCTCGTTGGCGGGCAATGGTTTGGGACGCGGGTCGCCACGACCCCTTACTGTCGGGGAGGCAGTGCGATCAAGAGTTACGACATGTACATCGGCGGAAAGTGGGTCTCGTCAGACGACGGGCGGGTCTTCTCGTCGTCTGACCCGTATCTGCGCACCGAGTGGGCAACCTTCCCGTGCGGCAGTGGCGTCGACGTCGCTCGGGCCGTTGACGCGGCGCGGCACGGTTTCGAGCACAGCGATTGGGCGCGCCGGCCGCGGGATCGCGCGGCGACGTTGCGCCGACTGGCCGATCTCATCGCGCGCGACGCCGCGGCTCTGGCCGCGGTCGAAAGCCAGGACACCGGCAAGACACTGCGCGAGGCACTGGGCCTGTATCGCGCCGTACCGTCGTGGTACCGGCAGGCCGCTGCGATGGCAGAGACCCAACTCGGCGACGTGCCCAATGGCGCCGATCCCGACGTGGTCAGCATGACGTTGCGCGAACCGTACGGAGTCATCGGTATTCAAACCCCGTGGAACACGCCGGGATTGATCTTGGCCCAGGCCGCTGGCCCAGCCTTGGCGGCTGGCAATGCAATCGTGGTGAAGCCGTCCGAGGTAGCGCCGGGCTCCACCCTGGAACTGGCCCGCTTGTTCGACGAGGCCGATTTCCCGCCCGGAATCGTGAACTTCGTGACTGGGCTGGGTGAGGTTGTCGGCGCCGCCGTGTGCGCGAATCCGGGGGTGGACAAACTCGTTTTCACCGGGGGTTCAGAAGGTGGGCGTATCGTCGCCACCCACGCTGCGGGGCGCTTGGTGCCGACAGTTCTCGAACTGGGTGGGAAGTCGGCAAACATCGTCTTCGACGACGCTGATCTGGCCGCGGCCGCGCAGGGTGTCGTCGAGGGATTCACGGGGTCCGCCGGCCAGAGTTGCGTGTGCGGAAGTCGGACGTTGGTGCATGCGTCGCGCTACGACGAGTTCGTAGAACGCCTCGTAGCCATCGCGTCTCGATTGCAAATGGGAGACCCGAGCGATCCGCAGACCGATGTCGGTCCGATCTGCTCCGAGACCCAGCTGTCGCGCATCCGAGCGCTTGTCGGCGGCGGGGTGGAGGAGGGGGGCGAGGTCGTGTGCGGGGGCAACGGCGCCAGCGTTCCTGACGGCTGGTTCTACCCGCCAACTATCCTGTCAAAGGCCACCAACAAAATGACCATTGCTCGGGAGGAAGTATTCGGCCCGGTCACGGTCTGCATTCCGTTCGAGACCGAACGGGAAGCGGTGGCAATGGCGAACGACTCGCCCTACGGCCTTGGTGCGGGCATTTGGACTCGTGATGTGTCGCGGGCGCACCGTGTTGCTCGGCAGGTGCGCGCCGGATCCGTGTGGGTCAACCACTACCGGCGTGGAGACGCGTCTTTTCCGTTCGGCGGCTATGGGCGAAGCGGGTACGGCCGCGTGAACGGCCCTGACGGCCTGCATGAGATGACGCGCGTGAAGAGCGTCCAGATTCTGCTGAGCGAGAATCCCGACGATGTCATGGAGGGCGGGTCATGATCGTGCCAGCCTTCTGCCGTGCGGCGGCTTTGGTCGCTCCCGGGCGGCTCGAGGTCATCGACGTCAAGATCCCGTCTGTCCTAGAAGCCGGAGCTATTCTCGTGCGGACTAGCGCTGCGACGGTGTGCGCGACCGACGTGCACGTGCGAGCAGGTGAGCTCGGTGCCAACGATGTAGGCGCGACGTTCCCCGTGATCCTCGGACACGAGATGACCGGCACGGTCGTGCGCCTCGGTGACGGCGTGGCCGCCGATTCGGTCGGGAACCCGTTGGCGCACGGCGACCGCATCGTGTGGACGCACGGATTCTGTGGCCAGTGCGTCAACTGCGTCGTCGAGCAGGAGCCGACCCTGTGCACCCACCGGCGCAGCTATATGGCAACCCCAAGTACTGAATATCCCTACCTCACCGGCGGGTTTGCGGAGTACGGATACGTCTTTCCGACGTCCGGCCGGGTGATAGTGCCCGCATCGCTTTCCGACGGCGCGGCCGCCGCCGCGTCGTGTGCGCTTCGTACCGTGATCCATGGCTTCGATCGGCTCGGTTACCTCGACGACCAGCACACCGTTGTCGTTCAGGGTGCCGGCCCGCTTGGGCTGTTCGCTTTGGCGAAGGCCGTGGCGAGCGGCGCCAGGCAGGTCATCGTCATCGGAGGCCCGAAGCGTCGTCTTGAGCTCGCGACTGCGTGGGGCGCGACCGCGGTCATCGATATCGCCGAAGCCGATCCTGATCAGAGGCGCGAGGAGGTGTATCGGCTCACCGCCGGCCGTGGCGCAGACATCGTTGTTGAGATGTCCGGCGTGCCGTCCGCGTTTGGAGAGGGCATGGGCATGCTTCGGGCCAATGGGCGATACCTCATCGTTGGCCAGTTGCACGGGCGAACAGTCGACTTCAATCCCTCGAGCGTCGTATTCAAGCAAGCCACGATTATCGGTTGTTTTTCGGGCAGCATCAGCCATTACTGGCGCGCACTTCAGTTCATGGAGCATCACGCCGACCGCTTCCGGTGGGACGACATGATCTCTGGTCGGTACGGACTGCACACGATCAACGATGCTTTCGACAGCATGTCGAGCTGGCGGGAGATCAAGCCGATGGTGGTGTTTGAGTAGGGTTTTTCGACCCAGCACACGACGGCGCAACGCTGTACCACGATGGTCATCGAGGAGCAAGATCACTTTGTCAGGCACCATTTCGGCCAAGGCGCACGTGGTCGATCCCGCCGTCGCACGGGTCTTGACGCAGATTCCACCGCTCGAATTGTCCTTGGCGCGACTCCAGTACGTCCGGGATCAAGCTCCACCGTCGTCGCCGCAGGATCCGCAGGTCGAACGGCTGGAATTTCCGCTTGACGCGGACACTGGGGTCACGATGCGCGTGCACCGGCCGCGTGACGATGCCGGTCCCCGCGCGTGCATCTTCGTCCTGCACAGCGGCGGTTACGTGTTGGGCAGCAACCACACGAACGACGCGCGACTGGACCGGTGGGCACGTGCTTTCAACATCGTCGCAGTGTCGGTCGACTACCGATTGGCACCCGAGACGCAGTACCCGGGTCCGCTAGACGATTGCTGCCAAGGCTTGGAGTGGATACTCGACAATGCTTGCGAGCTGGGCATCGACCCGGCTCGAGTCGGCGTGGTCGGCGCCAGCGCGGGAGGCGGTCTCGCGGCTGCGCTCATGTTGCGCGTGCGAGACCGCCCACATTGCCGTCTGCTCTTCGTCGGTCTCGAGGCGCCAATGCTGGACGACCGTCAAGTCACTCCGTCGAGCCGAACAGCATCGCTGCCTGTCTGGTCGCGCGAGGACAACCTGTTCGGCTGGCGCTCCTACCTCGGCTCGCTCCACGGTACGGACGACATTCCTCAGTACGCGGCGCCTTCGAGAGCACTGGACCTAAGTGAGCTGCCACCGACATTCATCAGCGTCGGATCGTGTGATGGATTCCGCGACGAGGACATCGACTTCGCGTTGCGCCTGAGTCAAGCCGGCGTGCCGACCGAGTTGCATGTCTACCCGGGGGCGACTCATGGCTTCAGCCTGATCGCGGACACGCCGGTCGGTCGACAATCGGTGCGCGACATTGAGAGCTGGATCGCGCGCCAGCTGGCCTAACACCCGGATAGCGTGCTCGCATGGTGCTGCACGTGCGGGGCGTGTTCCTGCCGGACGAGACCGAACGCGATGCCTGGGTCGTCGACGGCCGGCTGACGTTCACCCGGCCGACGGCCGAGGCTGACACGATAGCGTCCGGCGGTTGGCTCACGCCGGGCTTCGTCGATGCGCACTGTCACGTCGGTCTGGCCCCGAGCGGGCACGTCCCTGACCCGGACGACCAGGCCGCCCAGGTGCTCCTCGACCGCGCGGCTGGTGCGCTGCTGCTGCGCGATGCCGGTTCGCCGGTCGACAACCGCAGCGTGCAGGCGCGCGACGACCTGCCGCGGTTGATCCGCGCCGGACGACACATCGCCCGACCCAAGCGCTACATCCGCGACCTCGGCGTCGAGGTCGAGCCCGACCAGCTCGTCGCCGAGGTCGAGCGGCAGGTTGCAGCCGGCGACGGCTGGGTGAAGCTCGCCGCCGACTGGATCGACCGTGACGCCGGCGATCTCACGCCCACCTGGCCCGACGACGCGCTGGTGGCCGCGATCGGCCGGGCGCACGAGCTCGGCGCTCGCGTGGCCGCGCACGTGTTCGGCGAGGACGCGCTGCCGGGGCTGATCAAGGCCGGTATCGACTCGATCGAGCACGGCACCGGCCTAACCGACGACCTCATCGACGCCGCGAAGGCCGCCGGCAGCGCCGTCGTCCCCACTCTGATCAACATCGACAACTTTCCGCAGATCGCGCTGGCCGGTGAGCAGAAGTTCCCGAAGTACGCCGCACATATGCGAGCCCTTTTCGCGACCTCGCGCGAGCGGATCCGCTCGGCCTACGAAGCCGGCGTGCCGATCTACACAGGCACCGACGCGGGCGGCTCACTGCCGCACGGGCTCGTGCGGGACGAGATCCGCGCACTCGTCGGCGCCGGGATCCCGCAGGCCGAGGTCATCGCGCAGGCCTCGTGGCGCGCGCGCGAATGGCTGGGCCGGCCCGGGCTGGACGAAGGCGCGCCGGCCGATTTCGTTGTCTACGACAGCGATCCGCGCGTTGACCTCGCCGCCGTCCTGCGCCCGGCCCGCATCGTGTTGCGCGGACAGGTCGTCAGCTGACGTTAGTACCGGACGTCGACGCCTGGACGGCGGGTCGTGCCGGGCGGTTAGTCGAGGGCGAATCGGGGTTGCCCAGCAGGCGGGGGTAGGGCCGTGGTTCGGTGGAACCTGCGCGATCTGGCAGAATGACGTGCCGAGTACCGACCGGGCCGCGGCCCCTCTCACCGCGAGCCGGTCAGTCCACCCGGGCAGCAGTCCGGCGCCGCGAACCCCACCCGGCACCCCTGCGCCCACCTGACGAAGTCTGGAGCAACCACTCTCGTGGCAACCAAGATCAAACTCATGCGTCTGGGAAAGATGCGCGAGCCGCACTACCGCATCGTCGTCGCCGACGCGCGCACCCGCCGTGACGGCCGCGCGATCGAGACGATCGGCGAGTACCACCCCAAGAACGACCCGTCGGTCATCAAGGTCGACGGCGAGCGCGCTGCCTACTGGCTCGGCGTCGGCGCCCAGCCGACGGAGGCCGTTGCTGCGATCCTGCGCGTCACGGGCGACTGGCAGAAGTTCAAGGGTGAGCCCGCCCCGCCGCCGATGCTGATGGCGGCCGAGAAGCCGGACAAGCATGCGCTGTTCAATGTCGCGCTGTCCGAAGTCTCGGGCGATCACGGCGACTCCGGCGCCCCCAGCGCCACCACGCCGAAGAAGCGGGCGGCCAAGGCTGAGCCGAAGACCGAACCGAAGACCGAGACCGCGTCCGAGCTAGTGGCCGACGCTGCGTCGACCGACTCGGCCGCGCCGTCGGGGAGCTGACGTGCTCGAGGAAGCCCTCGAGCACTTGGTCAAGGGCATTGTCGATCACCCCGATGAGGTGCGGGTCGACCTGGTTGACAACCGGCGCGGTCAGCGGCTCGAGATCCGGGTTCATCCCGAGGATCTCGGCCGCGTCATCGGCCGCAACGGCCGGACCGCCAAGGCCCTGCGCCAGGTGATGAACGGCGTAGGCGGCAAGGGCATCCGCGTCGACGTCGTCGATGTCGACCGCCACTGACCGCACCCCGACGGGCGGTGAACCGCCGGACGGCGAGCTGATCGCCGTCGGGCGGGTCGGCCCGGCGCGCGGGGTGCAAGGCGATGTGTTCGTCGAACCGTGGACCGACGCGCCGGACGAACGCTTCGCCGAGGGTGCGCAGTTGCGCACCGACCCCGCTGCGGCCGGACCGTTGCACGTCGCGGCGTCCAGTCAGGCCAGCGGCAAGCTAGTTGTCCATTTCGTCGGCACTGATGATCGGCCGGCGGCCGAAGCGTTGCGTGGCACCACGCTCTACGTCGCGGCGGCCGATCGCCGGCCACTCGAGGATCCGGACGAGTTCTACATCACCGACCTCGTCGGACTCGCCGCCTCGACCGTTGACGGCGACGAGCTGGGGCCGGTGTCGGACGTGATGAGTTCGGCCGGCGCCGACTATCTCGTCCTGCAGGTTGACGGCACGCAGCGTCTCATCCCGTTCGTCTCCGCGATCGTGCCGACCGTCGACATCGCGAACGGCCGGGTCGTGGTCGACCCGCCGCCCGGGCTCTTCGACCTATGAGTCCGGCGCTACGGCTGGACGTCGTCACGATCTTCCCCGACTTCTTGGCCCCGCTGCGACAGTCACTGCTGGGCCGGGCGATCGAGCGGGGCCTGATCCAGCTCGGCGTCCACGACCTGCGGGCCTGGACCGACGACATCCACCGGACCGTCGACGACACGCCCTACGGCGGAGGCCCGGGAATGGTGATGCGGCCCGAACCCTGGGGCCGGGCGTTGGACGCCCTCGCCCCGCCCGACGCGACCCGGCAGCCCCGGCTCATCGTCCCAACCCCGGCCGGTCGCCCGTTCACGCACGCCGACGCCGCCCGACTGGCCGGTGAACCCTGGCTGCTGTTCGCCTGCGGGCGGTATGAGGGCATCGACGCTCGAGTCGGCGACTACGCCGCTCGCCGGATGCCGGTCGAGGAGATCTCGCTCGGTGACTACGTGCTGTCCGGTGGCGAGGCGGCCGTGCTGGTGATGGCCGAGGCGATCACCCGCCTCGTGCCCGGGGTGCTCGGCAACGACCGCTCGGCGGTCGAGGATTCGTTCGCGGCCGCCGCGGATGGACTGCTCGAGGCCCCGGCGTACACCAAGCCGGCGACCTGGCGCGGCCTGGAGGTCCCCCCGGTCCTACTGTCGGGCCACCACGCCGCGATCGAACGGTGGCGCGCCGAGCAAGGCCGCGAACGCACCGCCCAGCGTCGACCCGACCTGCTCTGAGTAGCTGAGCCGCCAGGCCCGAGCAGCTCCGGTTTCGGGCTGGGCGGGCGGATGTGGCATCATCGTGGGGTTGCCCGCTACGCGTGAGCCCCCCGCCGATGTGCTGGATGTGTTCCCTCTGGAGGGCAGCCTGCCCGGGACTCGGGCCGCAGGCCCAGTAGCTGCGCCGACCCGACCGAGATCGACGACTGACGGAAGCGATACCGCGACATGAACACCCTCGACACGCTCGACGCCGCCTCGCTGCGCGCCGACATCCCCGACTTCCGCCCCGGCGACACTCTCAAGGTGCACGTTCGGGTCATCGAGGGCACCCGGTCCCGCATCCAGGTGTTTCAGGGTGCGGTCATCCGCCGCCAGGGCGGTGGCATCCGCGAGACCTTCACCGTCCGCAAGGTCAGCTTCGGGGTCGGGGTCGAGCGCACCTTTCCCGTGCACACGCCGGTGATCGAGAAGATCGAGGTCGTCACCCGCGGCGACGTGCGGCGCGCCAAGCTGTACTACCTGCGCGATCTGCGCGGCAAGGCTGCGAAGATCAAGGAGAAGCGCGAGCCCGTCGCGCGCTGACGCACGCCGCGGACTGGAGCGCATGACCGAAGACAGCGAGGCGGGACGGCGCGACGCGCTCCCGTCCGGGAAGTCGGGCGAAGCCGGTTCGGTCGAACCGCCCCCGGGGGCGACGTCGCCACGTGGGGTCGAGAAGAGGTCAGCTGCGGCCGATCCGGCGCCCCTTGCGCCCGGCGATACCACGGCTACGGCCGGCGCCACTCGACCTAGCCCTGGTGACCAGGTCGGCCCGACCGAGCCTGTCTCGTCGACGCAATCAGCGGCCGGCCCAATGCGGGGCGACGATGCCGCCACCGACGCTGATGCGGAATCAGCACCGGTAGCGCCGGGATTCCGCGCTCGGCGCCGCCGCAAGAAGGCCGCCAAGCGTGCCCGGCCGCGTCGCAAGGCGCCGTGGTGGGAGCTGCCGGCCCTGGTGGTGCTCGCGATCCTCATCGCGATTGTCGTCAAATCCTTCGTCGTCCAGCCGTTCTACATCCCCTCGCAGTCGATGGAGAAGACGCTGCACGGCTGCCCGGGGTGTCACGGAGACCGCATCCTGGTGAACAAGCCGATCTACGACTTCCGCGACCCGCATCCCGGGGACATCGTTGTGTTCGACGCCCCGCATGGATGGGACGACGAGCCGATCAGCCAGCCGCCGAGCAACCCGTTCGTGCGCCTCGTGCGTGGCTTCGGGCAACTCGTGGGGTTCGTCCCCCCGGACGGCCAGGTGCTCGTCAAACGGGTCATCGCCGTCGGCGGTCAAACGGTCAAGGGCAATGCCCAGGGCGACGTCATGGTGAGCAAGCACGGCCGCAACGGCCCGTTCCGCACCCTGCATGAGCCGTTCGTATACCTCGACAACGGCGGGGGCGGGCAACGCGCGTTCGGGCCGCTTACGGTGCCCAAGGGGCGGCTCTGGGTCATGGGTGATCACCGCAACGACTCCGCCGACTCCCGGTACCACTGTGGGCCGAACGGGAGTGACGCCAGCGATGACACCAACTGCGACCCGAACTCGAGCACCGTTCCCGTCGACGACGTGATCGGCAAAGCCTTTGTGATCGCGTGGCCGCCCTCGCGGTGGCGCACCCTCGGCACGCCGTCGACGTTCGAGAGCGCAGCGATGGCGGCCGGTCCGGGGCTGCCGGCCGTGGGGTCGATGGCCGCGGTGCTGCCGGTGTTCTTCATCCGACGCCACCGGCGGCGGCGGCCGGCGACGAACTAGCCGGGGGTAATCTCGCTCTCGTCATGGCGGCGTCGAAAACGGTCAAAAGCGGGCTGCAGTTCCGGCCACCCCGGCTCGTCGTGCGCCGGGACGGCCCGCTCGGGGGTTACGAGTCGGCACTGGGCCGGGCCGGCTTCGAGCGGGTGGCCGGCGCCGACGAAGCCGGACGAGGAGCGTGCGCCGGCCCACTGGTGGTGGCGGCCTGCATCCTGCCGCCCGGACGCCGTGGACGCATCGAGGGACTCGATGACTCCAAACTGCTCACCGCAGCAACCCGTGAGCGGCTCTACACCCAGATCGTGGCTCGGGCGCTCGCCTACCGAATCGTCATCCTTCCTGCGGCCGAGATCGACGCTTACGGCCTGCACGTGGCGAATCTGGCCGGCATGCGCCGCGCGCTGGGCACCCTCGCACCAAGCGCCGACTACGCGCTCACCGACGGGTTCCCGGTGCCCGGTCTCGGGGTCCCCTCGACCGCGGTGTGGAAGGGTGACGCAACCGTCGCCTGCATCGCGGCGGCGTCCATCCTCGCCAAGGTCACCCGCGACGCGATCATGACCGGGCTGCACGAACGCTGGCCCGACTACGAGTTCTTCCAGCACAAGGGCTACATCACCCCGGCTCACTCGGTGGCGCTCACGACCCGCGGACCATGCCCGGAACACCGACGTCGTTACGTCAACGTGCGGCGCGCGCTGGGCGGCGGTCTCGAAGTGCGGAACAATGTGTTCACCAGCATCGCCGGCTTAGACGAGTCGGACGAGCCCGATGTGGTGGGGGAGATCGCGTGAGCACTGAGGATCTCGAGAATTACGAGACCGAAATGGAGTTGCAGCTCTACCGCGAGTACCGCGACATCGCCGCCCAGTTCACCTACGTGGTCGAGACCGAGCGCCGCTTCTACCTCACCAACGAGGTCGACCTGCGCCCGCTGAACACCGAGGGCGAGGTCTACTTCGAACTCACCATGCGTGATGCCTGGGTGTGGGACATGTACCGCCCGGCTCGCTTCGTGAAGACGGTCCGGGTGGTGACGTTCAAGGACGTCAACATCGAGGAGCTCGACAAGCCCGACCTCTCCCTTCCTGAGAAGGACGGCTTCGGCAGCTGAGCCGAAGCTGGCCCGAGTGCTGGATCCGGCAACGGCCGATGCCCAGGTCGCTGCGGCGTACCGGCTGCTCGAGCAACTGCGCTGGGGCGGCGCACCGACAACGTGCCCGCAGTGCGGAGTCGCCGCCCGCTGCTATTACCTGAATCCCGCGGGCGGGACGACGCGCCGAACGCGGTCTGGTGCCGGCTCCGCGCGACGCATCTGGAAGTGCGCGGCGTGCCGGCGCCAGTTCTCGGTCCTGACGGGCACCGTGCTACACGGAACCAAGATCGATATTCGGACGTGGGTAGCCGTGCTCGCTCGCGCGGCCGACGACGAACGGATCCCCGCCGCCGAGGCGGTGCGGCGCGAGCACGGGGTGTCGCGGGAGGTAGCGCTGCAGATCAGCTCGTTGCTCGCCGCCGCCTGCGACGCCGACCCGACGCTGCGTACCCAGCTGTCCGGTCCGACTTAGCCCTGACCTAGCCCTGGCCTAGACCGGCGTCCCCGGGATCATTGGCGGGTTGGCTCCACTGCCCGCCGAGATTGAGCGACGGCGCGGCGACGTCCGGGTCGCCCCCCGCCGGCTCGGCGGGGGCCGCGGCCGCAACGTCCGGCTCGGCCGTGGCTGCGCCGGAGTCGGCCGCCCTCGACACGGCCCGCTGCGCGCCCGCGGTGAGCCGGTAGAGGCCACGGCCGACCCGTTCGACCTGACCGTCCTTCATCAACTTGATCGTGATCGAACGGACGGCGTCGTCATGGGCGGCAATGCCGGCACCGTGAATGCGTTCGATGATCTCGGCGAGCCCGAACTCACGATTCTCAGCGGCGAGCATCTCGAGCACGTGGACGCGGATCGACTTCTGGCCCGCCGCCGACGCGGGGCCCCCGGCCGATGCGGGCGACGCGGAGCGCCGGGCCGCCGCCCGCGGCGTCGCCGGGGCCGACCGTCGCGCGGCGCGCGGGTCGCCCGGCGCTTTCGCCCGGCGGCGGGCGGCCCGGCCGGTCTCGGCGGGGCGACGAGCGGCGACGGCTCCCGGTACGGGCGCCGGAGCGGGCAGGCCGGCCCCGCTGCCCGCGCCGCCGACGCGCTCGATGACGGCGTCGAGTTCGGCAATGGCGGTCGTGAGGCGCTGCACCTCGCGGACCAGCTCCTCGCGGCCTTCGTGAAGATGTGCCAGGACCGTCTGCGGTTGTGACATGACGTGATCGTAGCCGTCTGGCGACCACCGCTCAGCTACGGGCTGACGTGTTGCTGACCTGTCGTTACGCTCGCACGATGGCTGCTGACAGGCCGAACCCGTCCAGCCCGCCGGACGCGCCGACGCTGGCGCCTGACGTCAGTCCGGCCGGGCAGCGGTTGATCGGTGCGTTGCTGTCGCTCGAGCCGGCGGTGGCCCGGTCGGTTCGATCCCGCGCGGTCCGCCGCCGGCCGCGCCGGCAGGTCGGACCGAGCGCGGAGTACGGCGAACCCGCGGAGTGAGGCTGAGACGGCTGCCGCGCTGACGTGGGTTTGTCACGCCGCGTCTGTGCCGCTGTCCACAGCCGGCCCGGAATCCTCGCCGGACTGAGCCGTTCGGGCCACGGTGGGCAGGTGCGGGTCAAGGATGCAGTCGGACGCTTCGGCGAGCAGCGCGCCGCCGATCACCTGGTCGGGGCCGGCCTGTGCGTCCTCGACCGCAATTGGCGCTGTCGCGAGGGCGAGCTCGACATCGTGGCCCGTGACGGCGCCGAACTCGTCATCGTCGAGGTCAAGACCCGCTCGTCGCTGGCCTTCGGTTCGCCGGCCGAGGCGGTCGACCGACGCAAAGCCGCCCGGATCCGGCTGCTCGCCGTGCAGTGGATGGCGCAGCACCGCGCCACCAACCCGCCGTTCTGGACCTCGGTGCGCTTCGACGTCGTGTGTGTCGTGCGCCGGGCCGGAACGGCGGTCACCGTCGAGCATCTCGTGGGTGCGTTCTGATGGCGCTGGCCCGCGCGTACGCCATCGCCCTCACCGGCCTCGAGGGCCGCCTCGTCGAGGTCGAATGTGACATCTTGGCCGGGCTGCCCGGCCTCTCCTTCACCGGCCGGGCCGACACCTCGGTGGTCGAGTCGCGCGATCGGTTGCGCTCAGCCCTGGTCAACTCCGGCGCCGAATGGCCCAACCGCAAGATCACCGTCGCGCTGCTACCGGCCGATGTGCGCAAGTCCGGGTCGCGCTTCGATCTGGCCGTCGGCATGGCGGTGCTCGCCGCGGCCGGGCAGCTCCCCGCGGCCGGGGTCGAGGGCGCGGTGTGGATCGCCGAACTGGGTCTCGATGGTCGGCTGCGACCTGTTACTGGTGTGCTGCCCGCAGTGATGGCCGCGCGCCGGCTCGGCGTCGAGCGGGTGGTCGTCGCCCGCGCGAATGCGGCCGAGGCGGCGCTCATATCCGGAATCGAGGTGCGCGCGGCCGACCGGTTGGGCGACATCGTCGCCTGGCTCACCGGTGCCGGCCCGGTGCTGGAGCGGGCGAGCGCGGCGGGCCTTGATATCGCCTCCGAACCGTTCGAGGCGCCTGATCTCGCCGACGTCGCCGGCCAGGCGGCGGCCAAGCGGGCGCTCGAGATCGCGGCGGCGGGCGCGCACCACATGTACATGGTCGGAACCCCCGGAGCCGGCAAGACCATGCTGGCCGAGAGATTGCCCGGTCTGCTGCCCGCGCTCGGTGAAGCGGCCTCCCTCGAGGTAACCGCCGTGCACTCGATTGCCGGACTGCTCGACGAGCGGGCTGGACTGGTGCGCCACCCACCACTGCAGGCTCCCCATCACACGGCGTCCACGGCCGCACTGGTGGGTGGCGGTTCGCACCTTGCCCGCCCCGGTGCGATCAGTCTCGCTCACCACGGCGTGCTGTTTCTCGATGAGGCGTCGGAGTTCAGTCCCCGCGCCCTCGACGCGTTGCGTCAGCCCGTCGAGAACGGTTACGTGGTGCTGCATCGGGGCGGGGGAGTCGTCCGCTATCCGGCGCGGTTCCAGCTCTTGTTGGCGGCGAATCCCTGCCCGTGCGCGCAACGGGCCTCGCTGTGTTCCTGTCCGCCGTTGGCGCGCCGGCGGCATACCCGCCGCTTGTCGGGTCCGCTCATGGATCGCATCGACCTGCGCGTACAGGTCGAGCCGGTGTCGCGTCGAGACCTTGTCGATTCGGCACGGGGACGGGAGTCCAGTCAGCTCGTCGCCGCACGGGTCGCCGACGCGCGTCGGGCCGCGGCTGCCCGCTGGCAGGGGACACCCTGGCAGGTCAATGCGGACGTGCCCGGCTCGACGTTGCGGGCGCCGCAGTGGTTGCCGCCGCCCGGGGCGCTGCGCCCGGCCGAGGACTATCTCGAGACCGCGAGGTTGAGCGCCCGCGGTTTCGACCGCTTACTGCGCGTCGCCTGGACGATCGCAGATTTGGCCGGCAAGCCCGCCCCCGAAGCAGGCGACGTTTCCGAAGCGCTGTACTTCCGAACCGGGCAGGTGGAGTCATGGGCGGCGTGAACGATGACGTGCTCACCGCCCGCGCGTTCCTCAGTCGGGTGGCCGAGCCAACCTGTATCCCGTTGTGGATGGCGGTGTGTGCCGAGGGCCCGGTCGCGGTGGCACAGCGCATCCGCGCCGGAACCGCCGCGCGAGACGTGCTGGCTGCGTGTGCCGCCCGCGCGGCTCAGACCGACCCGTCCGCCGACTTGGACGCCGCGCACCGTCACGGCATCCGGCTCGTCGTGCCCGAGTCCGACGAGTGGCCGCATTATGGATTGTCCTGTCTCGAGGCTGCCGGCGCACGCCGGGCCGCGGCATACAAAGACGGTCAACGCAAGATTGCTGAGGGCGGCGAACCCATCCCGCCGCTCGCACTCTGGGTGCGCGGTACAGCTGACCTAGCATCGCTCGGCGTGCGGTCGGTCGGGATCGTCGGGGCACGAGCCGCTACCCAGTACGGGGAACAGGTTGCCGGGGACCTCGCTCGCGGACTGACCGAGCGGGGCTTCATGGTGGTGTCCGGCGGTGCGTACGGGATCGACGCTGCCGCCCATCGGGGTGCACTTGACGCCGGCGGCCAGACTGTCATCGTGTCGGCCGGGGGGCTCGACCGCGCATATCCGGCTACGAACAGCGCGCTCTTCGATCGAGCATCGGCCAGCGGACTGGTGCTGTCCGAGAGCCCACCCGGCGCCGCCCCGCAACGACGGCGCTTCCTCACCCGCAACCGGTTGATCGCGGCCCTGTCAACCGGCAGCATCGTCGTCGAAGCGGCGGCTCGGTCTGGGGCGCGGAACACCGCCGGCCACTGCGCGGCGCTGGGCCGACCCGTCATGGCCGTGCCAGGGCCTGTCACATCTGCCATGTCAGCCGGTTGCCACGCGCTAATCGCCGCCGAGACCAACCGCGCCCTGCTGGTGACGTCGGTGTCCGACGTACTCAGCGTGATCGGCGGTGCGGGTGACGTGAGCAATGAGCCGGCCGGCGCCAAGGCCGCCGTCAGCAGCAGCGTCCAGTCAACTCTCGACTCGCTCGACGGCACGGCGCGGCAGGTGTTTGACGGCCTTCCGTCGCGGCGGGTAGCCGACATCGATGAGCTCGCTGTCATCACGGGTAAGAGCCCGATCGAGGTAATGCGGGCGATGCCGGAGTTGGAGATGACAGGTCTGATAATTGCCGAGGACGGCGGTTACCGGATCAACCCGTTCGCGCGGCGCGGCATCGGCCGTTTCGCTCGCCGGCGGTCACCCGCCTGACCCGTTGTTATCACTTAAAGTAGACATTATGTTGCTGGCAGTGATCGAACATCGGTGCAAGATCCGAACCGCGACAGAAACGCGCGCGTGCAGATCGGTGCGTGTCGATGACACATCGACCGGCAGCGCGCTATGTTCGCTGTACCCGAGCCGGCTCGGCTGGTCAGCTGACGCTGGCAGCAGGTGCCCCGGCGATCATGGGCAGACGTAACTTTTACCGATAATCGTCGTTGAGTAGTTCGCGACGGTCACTGCGCTGCCTGTTGCCACTGGACCTAGGCGCGCAGCACCGGAAGGCGGAGAGTTGGTCGTGGGTAGGGGCGTGCGGCGGTTATGTGCCGGCTTCTTCGGCGGCGTGCTCGCCTGCGTCGCGGTGCAGCTGGCGTCGACGACTGACGCAACCGCGCAGAGCTCCGTGCCGAGTCGCGCGCACCATTCCGGGCCCAGTTCGCCGCAGACTTCACGGCCTGCCGCGGCGCATACTTCGGCGCAGGGTTCGGCGCACGGATCCGACCGCGGCGTTGCGCAGTCCGCCGGGCTCAGCCGGTCGGTGCGCCGCGCCCACAGCACGTCGTCGGTCAGCGGGCAGGTCTCCTGCCAGGCCGACGGCACGTACTCGGTGACGTGGTACGTGACTAACGGCGATGGGCCGGCGCGCACCGTCTCGGTATCCGGTCACCGCCCACGCATCGGCTCGGTGTCTCCGTCGACACAAACAATCGGTGGCGGCTCGTCCGGCTCGTTCACGCAAAGCGGGGTGGCTGGCACGCAAACGTCGGCCTCGCTGTCACTGCGGACAAGTAACAGCCACGGTCGTGGCGGTCAGTTGTCGGCTTCGGTGTCGACCGACGGACGGTGCCGCGCGAAGCATTCGCCCGGGCGGCCGGTACCCACCAACGGCGCGTGCGCGTCGGGCGCCGCGATGAACCCGTCGGTGCGCATCCCGGCCGACTCTGCCGTTACGTATTACCTCGACGGCGCTCGTACGGCCCCGGGTGCTGTGCCGGTGTCGGACGGAACCCATCAGGTCACCGTCCGCAGTTCGCGTTTCGTGCTGGACCGCACAGTGTTCACCTTTACCGTCAGCGCGGCCCGAAACTGCACTACGGCCACGCTCGGATCGCCACACGTCAACGCGCCGCCGTGCATCACTGGCGGGGGACAGCCGAGCGACTTCACGACCAGCCTGCCGAACGGGAGCGGTGTCGCGTACTCGGCCTCGCCGGCCGTGCGGACAGCGTCGGGTTGGGCGGTCACTGTCAACGCGGTCGCGACTCACGGCCGCCGGCTGGGACAGACTGCGTCCAGTGGCTGGCACATCGTTGACGGCACGCGAGCGACCACGACTCTCGCCGTCCCGTCACCCCTGTCCTGTGTCCAGGCAACCGCGCCGAGCTTCGCCGCCGGGTCTTGCGTCAACGGCAACCTGTCGGCCCCGTCCGCGACCCTCGCCGCGACCCATGGCGTCGCCTACTTCGCCGACGGCCAGCAGCTCGTCCCAGGAACCCATCCCGTCGCTGCCGGAGCGACCGTGAACATCATCTCGCAGGCTCGGCCCGGTTACCTGCTGACCGGTTCGAGTTCGTTCACGCATGCGTTCGCTGCCACACCGGTCTGTGCCGGTGTGAGGATGGATCCGCAATCTGGCGTCGCTCTCGGTGCCGACGTGACTCTGCCGCTCGGCGTGACAGTTGGCGCAACTGTCCGTACCTCGGTCGGTGGCGTGCCGGCGGGCGTGCTGTCGAACGCGCCGGGCTGTGGCGCGAACTGTCTCGGTCCGATCATCCCGCCGTCGGCTGCTTTCCATGATGACCACTGCGTCACGTCGTCCGGTCAGCGCAGTGGCGCCAGCTTTACCATTCCGTCGGTCACGGGAGCGATCTACTGGGTGAACGGATCGGCGGTCAGGGCCGGCACGTATCCCGCTGTGGACGGGATGACCGTGACGATCGTGACGTCGCCGCGTACCGGGTACAGCTTGAGCGGCATCACCCAGTGGACACACACGTTCCCCGACGCGCCGAGTTGCAGTGGTATCAGCGCCAAGGACAAGACGGCGTCGACAACACCGACCGGCAAGGCCAACTCCGGTCAGCGACAGGACTCGGCCGCGGCGCCGAACAACACGTCAACGTCGAACCCGGCGTTCAGTGGCACGCCGGTCGCGCAGTTGCTGCTGATAGGTACGGCGTTGCTGCTCATAGGTGGCGCAGCCTGCTTCGCCGGTGGCGCGGTCCGCGGCCGCTGGCTTCCGATCGCCTTACCAGGCGTCCCCAATCCCCTGCGACTGGGCCCGGTCGAACCCCACCCCGACCCGGCCCGGTCGCAGGCCTACCGTGGCCGCGATCGTCGACACTTCCCACGGCGACATCCACATCTCTGGAGTAGCGAGCGCGATACCGGCGGATGGCCCCGCGTGGCGCCTTGACCGGTCGGAGCCGGTCGGCCACCGTCGGTTGGTGACCGTTTCGCCGCGCGATGCTGGGCGTTTCGACACCGCCGTCGCGCGCGCGACCCTGCCAGCCGGTCTCGCCTCGGCGGCTGACGGGTTCGAGCGCCACCTCGCGCTCGAGCGCAATCGTTCGGCGCACACCGTCCGGGCCTACCTCGGCGATCTCGCGAGCTTCCTGCACCATCTGTGCCAGCTCGGCGGAGCGTCGCCGGCCGACATAGACCTCGGCGTGCTGCGCGGCTGGCTGGCTGTCCAACGCGCCGCCGGGTCGTCGCGCACGACGCTGGCCCGGCGCGCGGCATCGCTGCGCACGTTCTGCGCGTGGGCGCACCGCACCGGGTTGATCGATCACGATCCGGGCCGGCTACTGGCCAGCCCGAAGGCGCACCGCACGCTGCCGGCCGTGCTGCGCGCCGATGAGGCCGAACTCCTCATGGCCGCCGACGACGCCGGCGCAGCCGACGCAGTCGTGCTCCGCGATCGCGTAGTCGTCGAACTCCTGTACGCGACCGGCATCCGCGTCTCCGAACTGGCCGGGCTGGACATCGACGACGTTGACCGGCACCGCCGCGTGCTGCGGGTGCTAGGCAAGGGCGCTAAAGAACGCAGCGTCCCGTACGGCCTGCCCGCCGATGACGCGATCGGTGACTGGTTCGCGCGGGGGCGCCCGGACCTGGTGACCGCCCGGTCCGGGCCGGCGCTGCTGCTCGGTGTCCGTGGCGCTCGCATCGACGTTCGCGCAGTGCGCGAGATCGTGCACCGGCGAGTGCGGGCAGTGCCGGGCGCCGCCGATCTCGGTCCCCACGGGCTCCGGCACACGGCGGCCACGCACCTGCTCGACGGGGGCGCCGACCTGCGAACTGTGCAGGAGGTGCTCGGCCACGCGAACCTCGCGACGACTCAGATCTATACCCACGTGTCGGTGGAACGGCTGCGCCGCACCTACCAACAAGCGCACCCGCGAGCCTGAGATCACGGCGACCGGCCGGCCGGCCACGGCAGCAGCCGGACCGGTGCAAGCCGACGCAACAACGCCGGGGGATCGAGATAGACCGACCCGCGGCGTGCTCCCCAGTGCAGGCACGAACCCGGGCAACCGCGATGCGACCCGGCCAGGACACCGACCGGTTGACCACGGCGTACCGACGTCCCGACTGCGACCAGTGGCCGCACCGGTTCGTATTCGGTGCGCACACCGTCGGGATGGCCGATGACAACAACCCCGCGGCCGGCGACCGGCCCGGCGATGCGCACGACTCCATCGGCGGCGGAGCGGATCACCGACCCGGCCGCGGCGCGCAGGTCGACGCCGAGGTGGCCGGCGCCGTACGCCGTGGCCGGCGGGTCGAAACCCCGCACGATGTCGAGTTCCGAGGTTGGCGCAACGTAATCGACGACGGCCGCACCAGGTGACAGGGCGGCACCAGCTGACAGGGCGGCACCAGAGATCGGCAGTTCTGCAACGCGCGAGTCCGACGCCACGGCCGACGCGCCGCCGAGCATCGCCAGTACGGCGACCGGCCCGACAACGGCGAAACGCAGCACGGTGTTGAGCCTGCCGAATCGCGCGCGCCCGGGCCGCCCCGCACGACAGCCTGTGGACGACGTCGGCGTCGTCCCCAGGTGGCCGACGTGGTCGGCGGCGGTGGCGGCGAAGGGCTAGACTCGGCCACGCAGCCTGAGCGATCGGGCTGACTTCGCGTGCCCGTCTCCTGAACGCAAGAGGGAGATCGGCGGCCAGCCTCGGTCCGCGCAGACTGCCCCTTCTCGGGCGCAGTGTGCACTGCCTCCTGGCCGCGACACCGGGCACCAGGGCTGGCGGATCACCCGATCCGTCCGCGACAACCGAGGCCGCGCGCGGCGTGCAGTTCTGACGAGCTGGGTGGCGCGCGCACGTACAGGTAGGAGGACGCCGGCATGCCCGTCGTCACAATGAAGGAGATGCTCGAGTCGGGCGTCCACTTCGGTCATCAGACCCGTCGCTGGAACCCGAAGATGAAGCGATTCATCCTCACCGAGCGCAACGGTCTCTACATCATCGACCTGCATCAGACGCTGACCTACGTCGACAAGGCGTACGAGTTCATCAAGGAGACCGTCGCCCACGGCGGCACGGTGCTCTTCGTCGGCACGAAGAAGCAGGCGCAGGAATCCATTGCCGAGCAGGCCACCCGCGTCGGCATGCCGTACGTGAACCAGCGCTGGCTCGGCGGCATGCTCACCAACTTCCAGACAGTGTTCAAGCGGCTGCAGCGCCTTAAGGAGCTCGAGGCCCGCGAGCAGGCCGGTTGGGAAGGCGTGGCTACCAAGAAGGAACAGCTCATGCTGACGCGTGAGAAGACCAAGCTGGAGCGCTCGCTCGGTGGTATCCGTGAGATGACGCGAGTGCCCAGCGCGGTCTGGATCGTCGACACCAAGAAGGAGCACATCGCCGTCGGTGAGGCCCGCAAACTGAACATCCCGGTCGTGGCGATCCTCGACACGAACTGCGACCCCGACGAGGTCGACTACAAGATCCCTGGCAACGACGACGCGATCCGCAGCGCGGCGCTGCTGACCCGCGTGGTGGCTGACGCCGTCGCCGAGGGACTGGTGTCGCGGGCCGCGCAGGCCGCTAACGCCGGGCGCGACGAGAAGCCCGAGCCTGGCGCCGGTCTCGCCGTCGATGAGCCGATGCCCGAGTGGGAGCGCAACCTGCTCCAGCCCGCCGCTAACGGCGACGCGACTGCGGCCCCGGCCGCCGAGCCGGCCGGGGTCGAGCCGACGGCGGAGACGCCGCCGACCGAGACGACCGCGCCGACCGAGACGACCGCGCCGACCGAGACGACCGCGCCGACTGCTCCCTCGGCGTGACCACTGAATCCACACCACACGAACGGACATAAGACTGACATGGCGAACTTTTCCGCCGCAGATGTGAAGAAGCTCCGCGACGCCACCGGCGCCGGAATGATGGAGTGCAAGAAGGCCCTCGAGGAGGCCGACGGCGAGTACGAGCGCGCGGTCGAGATCCTGCGGGTGAAGGGCGAGGCCAAGAACGCGAAGCGTGGTGACCGGGTCGCGTCCAACGGCCTAGTCGCCGCCGCCGAGGGTGCGATGGTCGAACTCGCGTCGGAGACCGACTTCGTCGCCAAGAGCGAGCAGTTCCAGACCCTGGCCGGCGACATCGTCACGCACTTCGCGAACTCGGCCGCCACCGACGTCGAGTCGTTGCTGCGCGAGACGCTCAAGGACGGCAAGACCGTCGACGAGAGCATCCAGGCGCTGGCCGCGGTCATCGGCGAGAAGCTCGAGCTGCGTCGCGCGGTCAAGCTCGACGGTCAGGTCGCGACCTACCTGCACCGCAAGGCCTCGGATCTGCCGCCGCAGGTCGGGGTGCTGATCGAGTTCACCGGCTCCAGCCCCGACGTGGCTCGGGCCGCGGCCATGCAGGTCGCGGCGATGCGGCCGAAGTACCTGACCCGCGCGGACGTGCCGGCCGAGGTGGTCGAGTCCGAGCGTCGAGTGGCCGAAGAGACGACGCGGGCCGAGGGCAAGCCCGAAGCCGCGGTGCCGAAAATCGTCGAGGGCCGGCTCAACGGCTTCTACAAGACCGTCGTCCTGCTCGAGCAGGAGTCGGTGCAGGAGTCGAAGAAGAGCGTGAAGCAGGTGCTCGACGCCGCCGGCGTCACCGTCTCGAAGTTCGCACACTTCGAGGTCGGCCAGGCCTGAGGACCTGAACGCTAGGGTTCTGACCAGAGATCGTGACGACGAGAGGGGCTGCCGTGAGTGACGCCGAGGCGGCCCCTTCGTCGTCGGCTGCGCCGGCCACGGCATTGCCGGCCAACTGGTACCGCCGGGTGTTGCTCAAGCTCTCCGGCGAGGTGTTCGGCGGCGGGAAGATCGGCGTCGATCCGGACGTCGCGCATTCGATCGCCGAGCAGGTGGCCGAGGTCGTGGCCGGCGGTACGCAGGTCGCGATCGTCGTCGGCGGCGGCAACTTCTTCCGCGGAGCCGAACTGTCGCAGCGCGGCATGGATCGTGACCGCGCCGACTACATGGGCATGCTCGGCACCGTCATGAACTGCCTGGCGCTGCAGGACTTCCTCGAGAAGGCCGGCGTGCCGACTCGTGTCCAGACCGCTATCACGATGGGTCAGGTCGCTGAGCCCTACATCCCGCGCCGGGCCGAGCGGCACCTCGAGAAAGGCCGCGTCGTGATCTTCGGGGCCGGCGCCGGGTTGCCCTACTTCTCCACCGATACCGTCGCCGCGCAGCGCGCCCTCGAGATCGGCTGCGAGGTCCTGCTCTTCGGCAAGAACGGCGTCGACGGCGTGTACGACGCCGACCCGCACAAGGTGCCGGGTGCGAAGAAGTTCGACGACATCACCTACGACGAGGTCTTGCAGCGCGGCCTGGCCGTCGCCGATTCCACCGCGTTCAGCCTCTGTCGTGACAACGGGATGCCGATCATCGTGTTCGGCCTGGACGACGGCAACATCGCCCGAGTCGTGCGGGGCGAGCGGATCGGCACGCTCGTGCATGCCGCGCCTGCCAAGGAAGAGCGCCCCAGCGAAGGGACTGACCCGCAGTGATCGACGAGACTCTCTTCGAGGCGGAAGAGAAGATGGAGAAGGCGGTGCACGTCGCGCGTGACGACCTTGCCGGGCTGCGCACCGGCCGGGCCAATGCGAGCGCTTTCGCGCGGCTCGTCGTCGACTACTACGGCGCGCCCACGCCGATCCCGCAGATGGCCACGGTCAACATCCCCGAGGCCCGCATGGCCGTGATCAAGCCCTACGACGCCAGCCAGCTCGGCGCCATCGAGAAGGCCATCCGTGACAGCGATCTGGGCGTCAACCCCACGAATGACGGGATGATCATCCGCGTGGTGTTCCCACAGCTGACCGAGGAACGTCGCCGTGATCTGGTGAAGGTCGCGAAAGGCAAGGGCGAAGACGCCAAGGTGGCCGTGCGTTCGATCCGCCGGCACGCCAAGGACGCCCTCGACAAGTTGGCGAAGGACGGCGATGCCGGTGAGGACGATGTCCACCGCGCGGAGACCGAGCTCGACAAGCTCACCGGGTCCTACACCGGGCGCATCGATGAGGCCGTGAAGGCCAAGGAAACCGAACTGCTCGAGGTCTGAGCCACGTGTCGTCCGACGACCAGCAGTCGGCGCCGGCCGCGCCGCCGCCGGCCGCGCCGAGGCCGCTCGCGCGTGCCCGCCGGCTCGGCGGCGGCATCCCCCCCGCGCCGGTCAGTCCAGCGCCGGTCAGTCCAGCGCCGGTCAGTCCAGCGCCGGTCAGCCCGGTGCCGACCCGCCCGCGACCGGCGCCGCGCCGACGCGGCACCCAGCCCGGCGTCACGTTCCACCAGACCCCGATCGCGGCCGCACCACCGGCCCTCGCCGCACCACCAGCCGCCGCCGCACCACCAGCCGCCGCAGCGACCGAGCCGGCCGTCGATCCCGTCGCCCGTGCGTCTATCCACCCATCGGTGGAGGAGTCGACGCCGTCGCGCGCGGGCCGTAACCTGCCGGCGGCCATCGGGGTCGGGGTCGGCCTCGGTGCCGTCATCGTGGTCAGCCTGTTCACCTATCGGCCCAGCTTCGCTGTCCTCGTCGGTCTGGCCGTGCTGTACGGCTGCTACGAGCTGTCCCGGGCCATGCGCACGGCCGAGATCCGGATCGCCTTGCTGCCGATCCTGGTGGGTGGGGGCGCGGCGCTCGTCGCCACGTGGGAACGCGGGCCCAGCGGGCTCGTCCTCGCCGTCCTGGTGACGTTCGTCGGCGTCCTGGCCTGGCGGATTGGCGACGGCGCCGAGGGCTACGCGCGCGACGTCGGCGCGTCCGCCCTCACGCTGCTGTACCTGCCGACGCTTGGCGCGTTCGCGATCCTGCTCGCACACCCGAGTGACGGCGCCGCCCGGGTGATCGCCTTCGTGGCGACCGTCGTCTGCAGCGACACCGGCGGCTACGTCACCGGCGTGCTGTTCGGCAAGCACCCGCTGGCGCCCATCGTGTCGAAGGCGAAGACCTGGGAGGGGTTCGGCGGGTCGGTGCTGGCCTGTTCCGCCTCGGGCGTGCTGTTCATGACCCTCGTATTTCACGAGGCGTGGTGGAAGGGCCTGCTGTTCGGCCTGGCGATCGTCATCACCGCGACCGTCGGCGACCTCGGGGAGTCGATGATCAAGCGCGACCTGGACATCAAGGACATGAGCCACTTGTTGCCCGGCCACGGCGGCCTGATGGACCGGCTCGACTCACTGCTGCCCTGCGCCGCCGTCGCCTACCTCGTGCTCTCCGGGTTCGCGCCGGTCTGATGCCACGACCCGCCGAGCCGGCCGAGGCGGTGGCTGAAGCCGTGCGGATCGCCCGGGAGCTCGCGCACCGCACCAGCTACATCGGTATCGACGGGTTCGGGGCGGCCGGCAAGTCCAGTCTGGCCGCCGCCATCGCCGGCGACGTCGATCGCGCCGAGGTGGTACACATCGACGATTTCAGCCGCTCGGGGTTGCCGGAATGGGATTGGGATCGCTTTGCCGCACAGGTGAGCGCGCCGCTGCTGGCCGGGCGATCGGCGCGGTATCAGGTCTGGGATTGGGACCGCGACAAAGGCGCCGAGTGGCGGGCCGTGACCCCGGGTGCCGTGGTCGTCGTCGAAGGTGTGTCCAGCCTGCGGGCCGAGGTCACGCTGCCTTGGGACCTCACGATTTGGGTCGACGCGCCCCGCGACGTACGGGTGGCCCGTGCCCTCGCCCGGGACGGACCGGCCATGATGTTGCGCTGGACCGAGCAGTGGATGCCGTCCGAAGAGGCGTACGCCGCACGGGAGCGGCCACGTGACCGCGTCGACTTGGTGGTCGACGGGTGGCGGCCGGGGTTGTCCGACCCGCCTACCCTGGACTGGTCATGACCGCGCTTCCCCTGGTGTTCGACGCGCCCAGGCGCGGGCTGCCGCCGACCCATTTCGCCGATCTCGATCCGCAGCGGCGCCGCGATGCCCTGGTCGAGTTCGGCTTGCCCGGGTACCGGGCCGATCAACTCGCCCGGCACTACTTCGCCCGGCTGGAGGCTGACCCGGCCGCGATGACCGACCTGCCGGCCGACGTCCGCGACCGGCTGCGGGCCTCGCTGCTACCTGATCTCGTCCATGAGGTCCGCTCGTTGCAGACCGACGCGGCCACGACGCGCAAGACCTTGTGGCGCCTGCACGACGGCGCCCAGGTCGAGAGCGTGCTGATGCGCTACCCCGCGCGCGACGATGCCGGGCACCGTTCCCGGGAGCGGATCACGGTGTGTGTGTCCAGCCAGGCCGGCTGCGGCATGGCCTGTCCCTTCTGCGCCACCGGGCAGGGCGGCCTGACCCGCAACCTCTCGACGGCCGAGATCGTCGAGCAGGTCAGGGTGGCGGCGCGGGTTGCGGCGGCCGGCGAGCTCGGCGGCGGTCCCGGCCGGCTGTCCAATGTCGTATTCATGGGCATGGGGGAGCCGCTGGCGAACTACAGCCGATTGGTCGCCGCGCTGCACCGGATCATCGACCCGGTGCCGGACGGTTTCGGTCTGTCGCGCCGCTCGATCACCGTGTCCACCGTCGGTCTCGCCCCGGCGATTGGCCGGCTCGCGGACGAGAACCTCGGCGTCACGCTTGCGGTGTCGCTGCACGCGCCGGACGACGAGTTGCGCAACACGCTCGTCCCGGTCAACACGCGGTGGTCGGTCGCCGAGGTGCTGAGCGCCGCCGACTCGTACGCGGCGCGGACCGGGCGACGTTACTCGATCGAATACGCGATGATCCGCAACGTCAACGACCAGCCGTGGCGGGCCGACCTGCTCGGCGACCTGCTGTCGGACCGGCTCGCGCACGTCAACCTGATCCCGCTCAACCCGACGCCGGGTTCGCAGTGGGACGCGTCACCCAAGCCGGTGGAACGCGAATTCGTGCGGCGGCTGGAATTGCGCGGGGTGTCGGTCACGGTGCGTGACACTCGGGGCCGCGACATCGACGGAGCCTGCGGCCAGCTCGCGGCAATCGGGTAGTTCCGGCATTTCTGCACCCGCGTTAGCGAGACCGTTCCGTGATCAAGACGGGCAATCGCGTTGGTTATCATGTTGCGACTCCGGTCCGACGAGAGGGCGGAACAGCCACATGACGAATATCGAGAAAGCCGCACCGGCGAGCACCCCGAGTGCCTCGAACAAGGGCGCGGCCCCACTCGAGTTCCGCGATGTCACCAAGCGGTACCCCGGCACCGAGAAGGCCGCGTTGGAAAATCTGTCGTTCACAGTGCCGGCCGGCGAGGTCTGCGTGCTCGTGGGACCGTCGGGTTGTGGCAAGACCACCGCGATGCGCTTGGTCAACCGGATGATCGATCTGACCAGTGGTGACATCCTGATCGACGGCAACAGTGTCATGCAGCAGGAGCCGACGGATCTGCGCCGTGAGATCGGCTACGTCATCCAGCAGATCGGCCTGTTCCCGCACCTGAGCATCAACAGCAACATCTCCGTGGTGCCGCGCCTGTTGGGCTGGGACAAGCGGCGCTGCGCGACGCGGGCCGCCGAGCTGCTCGATCTCATCGGCTTGCCCGAGGAGATGGGTACCCGTTACCCGAGCCAGCTCTCCGGTGGCCAGCGCCAGCGCGTCGGCGTGGCCCGCGCCCTCGCGGCTGATCCGCCGCTGATGCTGATGGATGAGCCGTTCGGCGCCATTGACCCGATCAACCGCGACCGGTTGCAGAACGAGTTCCTGCGGCTGCAGCGGGAGATCCGCAAGACCATCGTCTTCGTCACCCACGACATCGACGAGGCCATCAAGATGGGCGACAAGATCGCGATCCTGCGCGAGGGCGGCGATCTGGTCCAGTACGACAGCCCGGACAACATACTGGCCAATCCGGCCGACGACTTCGTCGCCCAGTTCGTCGGCGCCGACCGGGGACTCAAGCGTCTTGCCCTCACCCGGCTCGACCAGGTGGAGCTGGCCGACGTCCAGTCGGCCCGCGGGCTCGACCCCGACGCCCACGACGGCCGAACGGTCTCGATCAAGGCGACGCTGCGCGACGCGCTGTCGACGATGATGACCGACTCGCTGCGCCCGCTGCTCGTGCTCGACGGCGACGGCAAGGGCGCCGGGTACGTCTCGATCGAGCTGATCAACGACGCGTTGCGAACCGGTCGCAAAGCTGGCGACGTGACGGCAGCGCAATGACGGTGCTTGCGGTCGCGGTGCTGGCCGGTCCCGTTATCCCGAGCTTCGGCAAGACCGACACCTGCGTGAAGGACAACCGCACCTTCTGCTGGAATTGGTTCAAGGACAACTGGGGCAGCACGTTCTGGCCTGCCCTGATCGAGCACATCGAACTCACGGTCATCGCGGTCGTGATCGGCTTCGCGATCGCGTTCCTGCTGGCCATCCTGGCCCACCGCGCCCGCTGGCTGGCCGCGCCGGTCACCTTCGTCGGCAGCCTGCTCTACACGATTCCGTCGCTGGCCGCGTTCGAGATCCTGGTTCCGATCACCGGCATCAACGACTACACCGTCGAGATCGCGCTCGTCTCCTACACCTTGTTGATCCTCTTCACGAACACGCTGGCCGGGCTGGCCAACGTCCCGCCCGACGTCCTCGACGCCGCCCGGGGGATCGGGCTCACCCGGGGGCAGATCCTGCGCAAAGTCGAGTTGCCGCTGGCCTTGCCCACGATCGTGGCCGGCATCCGGGTCGCCGCGGTCACGATCGTGTCGCTGGCGACTATCGCCGCCTATGTGGTGCCCGAGGGACTGGGCAAGGTCATCTTCGACGCGCTGAACAACAGCGACTTCAACACCGGTTTCTTGGCCGCTGGTGCGCTGTGCGTGCTGCTCGCTCTGGCCGCCGACGGGCTGCTGGCCGGTACCCAGCGACTACTCACGCCATGGGCCTCGTCCCGGCGGGGGCGGTGATCCGGTGAGCGATTTCATCGACGCATTCACGTTCATCGGCGATCACGGCAGCCTGATCCTCGACTCGCTCCGGACGCACTTGGTCATTTCGGTGGAGTCGATCGCGATCGCGATCGTGATCGGCGTGCCGCTCGGTGTCTGGCTCGGGCACCTGCACCGCTTCTCGTTCCTGGCCATCAACATGTCGAACATCGGCCGCGCGTTGCCGAGCCTGGGCGTGCTGGCCATCCTGCTGCCGATCACCGGCATCGGCCGTACCGGTGTGATCATCACGCTTGTCCTGCTTGCGTTCCCGCCGATCCTGACCAACGCCTACGTCGCGGTCGACCAGGTCGATCCCGATATTGCGGACGCGTCGAAGGGTCTCGGTTTTACCCCGATCCAGGTGCTGGGCAAGGTCGAGATGCCGCTGGCCCTGCCGTTGATCTTCGCCGGCATCCGGATCTCGACCGTCTTCGTCGTGGCGACCGCCACGCTGGCCGGCCTGTTCGGTGGCGGCGGGATGGGCGACATCATCAATGACCGGGAGACCTACGGCCTCCAAGGCGTGATCGGCGCCTCGTACGTGCTGATCGTGCTCGCCTTCGGCGCGCAGTTAATCTTTCTGGCGATCGAACGGCTGGTGACGCCGGCCGGCATCCGGCTCACCCGCGTGCGATCGCCTGAGGCCAGTGCGCGCAAGCAGGCGGTGCTGCAAGGCCGGGCCGAAGAGGTTCCGGCCGCCGCCACGAACTCATCCGAATGAATGCACGACACAACAGGGGAAGGCTCCACAGATGAAGAGAACGTCTCGGTTCACCCGCGTTGCTGCGGCGGGCGTGGTGGTCGTCATGGCCGGCGCGCTGGCGGCGTGCAGTTCGAGCGGCGGCAAGAGCGGCTCGTCGGCCCAGCCCGGCAAGGGCAAGCCCGCCATCACGATGGGCGACAAGAACTTCGCTGAGGAGTACGTCCTCGGCGAGCTCTACTCGCAGGCGCTGCGAGCCAAGGGCTACACCGTTGACTTGAAGAGCAACATCGGTGCGTCCGACGTCATCGACAAGGCCCTCACCAGCGGCAAGATCGACATGTACCCGGAGTACACCGGGGTGATCTACACCGTGCTCGCCGGCCGCAACGACACGCCGAAGTCGGCCAAGGACACGTACGACGTCGCCAAGGCGTTCGAGAACAAGCGTGGTTTCGAGCTGCTCAACCCGACTCCGTTCCAGGACGCTGACGGTCTGGCGACGACGAAGGCCTACGCGAACAAGCACGGACTGAAGACGATCGAGGACCTGAAGAAGGTTGGCACGTTCAGCTACACCGCGCCGCCGGAGAACCGCAAGCGGTACCAGGGTCTGCTCGGTCTGCAAAAGACCTATGGGCTGAACAAGATCCAGTTCATTCCGCTGACCGCAGGCAGCCAGTACCAGGCTCTGAACCAGGGCAAGACCGACACGATCGCGATCTTCACCACCGACGCGCAGCTGGCGTCGGGCAAGTACGCAGTGCTCACCGACAACAAGAGCATCTTCGGTTTCCAGCAGGTCGCGCCGGTCGTCAGTAAGAAGGTCCTGGCCAAGATGGGTCCGGAGTTCACCAAGATCCTCAACAAGGTGAGCGCGACCCTGACGATCCCGGCGGTCGTGGCCATGAACAAGGCCGTGCAGATCGACCAGAAGAAGCCGGCGGACGTCGCCAAGTCGTTCCTCAAGGCCAACAAGCTGATCTAGCAAACCCGACCCGTCGAGGCCAGGCCGACGGCGATCGCCAGATCGCTGCCGGCCTGGCATCGTGGTTGTGTCGAGCCGGCCTGATGCTCCTTAGACCGTGGCAGCGGGCTGCCGCTCTGGCGGCCGGCAGTGCTTTGGTCGCACTGCTGGCTGCTTGCGGTTCCGGCGGCCCCGCCAGCGGTTGCGTCAGGTGACCGACGCGCGCGCGTCGCTGACCGGCCTGCTCCGTGACGCCGCTCGACTGGATCGCACGCAGTCCGATCCGGTTGTGGCGGCTCGCAATGCTTTCGGGGTCGCGGCGCCGCTGGCCATCGGTGTGCTGCTCGGCAACATCGCGCTCGGTCTGGCTGCGGCCATCGGGGCGCTGCAGACCGCCTTCGCCGACCGGCCGGGGCCCTACCGGCTGCGCATGGTCCGGATGCTGGGGACGGCGAGCGCGGCCGGCATCACGAGCGGGCTCGCGGTGCTGGCCTCGCGTAGCGACGCCGCCGCGGTTGGTCTACTTCTGGTGCTCGCGTTCGGGGCCGGGCTGCTGCTGTCCGGCGGCGCGGCCACCACCCAGGTCGGCGTCGCCAGCGTCGCCGCGGCGCTCATCCTCGGTCACCTGCAGCAACCGCCGTCCGCGGCCTGGCACATCGCGCTCCTGGTCCTCGCCGGTGGAGCGGGCCAGGCGGCGCTGGCGATCGTGGCGTGGCCGCTGCGCCGGCACCGGCCAGAACGTCTCGCGCTCGCCGGTCTCTACCGCGAGCTCGCCACCGCCGCCCGCACTCCCCAAGGCACCCGCGCCGGTCCACCGGCGAGCACGACGCTGACCGTGGTGCGGCAGGCGTTGTACGGCCTCGGGCACGATCACGGGCCCAGCGTCGAGGCGTACCGCGTGCTGCTCGACGAGGCCGAACGCATCCGGCGTGAGATCGTCGTGATCATCGGCTTGGCCGAACGCCTCGCGGCCAAAGGCAACCCCATCCTGGCTGGCCTGGTGCGTGAGTCGGGCACGGCCGCCGCCGGCGTCCTGGACGAGATCGCCGATGCCCTCGCCCAGGCCCGCCCGGTCGACGACGCGATCGTCGCCCGGACCCGCGACGTCATCGCGTTCGCGGTCCGCCGCCTGCGCGAGAGCGCGGATGCACCGGCCGAGCGGACCCGTCAGGCCTCGGCGGCCCGGTTGCGGGCGTTGGCCGGCCAGCTGCGGGCGGCAGTCGAGAGCACCCGCACCGGCGCGAGCGAAGGCGGCCGCAGCGCTGGCCGCAGCGACGAGACCAGCGCGCGGTTGCGCGACCGGATCGCCACCGTGCGCTCGAGCCTGGCGCCCGATTCGGCCGTGCTGCGCCACGCCGTGCGGGTCGCGATACTGGTCGCCGGCTCGGACCTCGTCGTCCGCATCTTGCACATCGATCGCGGCTACTGGGTGTCCTTGACCGTTCTCGTCGTGCTGCGGCCGGACTTCGGCGCAACGCTGCAGCGCTCGGTCATGCGCACCGCCGGGACGATCGTGGGCCTGCTGGTCACCAGCGAGGTCGTGCGCATCCTGCCCGGTGGCGGGTGGTGGCAGGTCGTGCTCATCGGGCTGCTCGCCTTCGGTATGCGGCTGGCCGGCCCGGGCAACGTCGCGTTGTCGGCGGTCGCGCTCTCGGGGTTGGTGGTCGTGCTGCTCGAGATCAACGGGGTGCCGGCGCACCAGACTGTGCTCGATCGGGCGCTGGCCACGCTGGCCGGGGGAGCGCTCGCCGTCGTCGCCTCGGTGGCCTTGCCGGCGTGGGAACGCCAGTACGTGCCGGTGCGCCTGGCCGCGCTGCTCGGTGCCTACCGCGACTACGTACTGGCCGTGGCCGACCTGAGCGCCGACCGGGCCACCATGCAGCGGGCCCGGGCGGCCGCCCGGCTGGCCCGGACAAACGCGCAGGCCTCGCTCGACCGCGCGCAGGCCGAGCCGGTGGGGGCGCAGGCCGAGATCGAACTCGGGCGGGCGGTGCTCGCGCACACGCACCGGTTCATCCATGCCACGTTGGCCGTCGATGCGTTGCGCATCCCGATCCGCGAGGCGGGCGGACTGCCCGTGCTGGCTGCGTTCCTGAACGCGGCCGGCCACGCTCTGGCGGCGGCGCAGGCCGTGGTCGAGGGCCGGCCCGACTCGACAGGGGCCGCACCGCTGCGTCCGCTGCAGGAACGGCTCGTTGACTCGCTCGCCGCCGATCCCGACGGCGCCGGCGGGGTCGACTCGCTGGTCACGCTGGTCGATGCCACCGACCGCATCACCAACAGCCTGGACACCTTGCTCGACGAGCTTCGCCGCCAGACCGCGTCCCCCCGTTGAGGTGCGGCGTGCGGGCTACTCGGCCGACACCGCTACCGGCGCCCCCACCTCGGGCCGCTTGTTCGTACGAACGGCGAAGGTCACGAGCAACAGCGTGCCGACGAGGAACGCGGTCGCCGTCCAGAACGAGTGGTCGGCCGCGGTGACGAAGATCCGCCGCGCCGCCTCGTCACGGGACAGCCCGGCCGGCAGGTTCGCCGCGGCCGACTTGCTCGCGGTGCCGAACACGGTCACCAGCACGGCCAGGCCGAGCGAGCCGCCGAGCTGCTGCATGACGTTCACCAGGCCGGACGCCGCGCCGGCGTCCTTCGCTTCGACGCCGTCGAGGGCCATGGTCGTCAAGGGGACGAACGCCAGGCCGTTACCGAGCCCGAAGATCAGCAGCGGGCCCACCAGCGAGAGGTAGCCGCTGTGCTCGCCCAATTGCGTCAGCCACAGCATGCCGAGCGTCGAGAAGGTGATGCCGATGATCATCAGGCGATGCGGGCCGAGCCGGTCGACGAGCACGCGCGCCGATACCTGGGACGCGGTGAAGACGATGGCGGTCAGCGGGACGAACGCGAATCCGGTCACCAGATCGCTGTAGCCCAGGACGCCGCGCAGGAACTGGGTGAGGAAGAAGAACATCCCCATCATGCCGGCCACGAGCAGCAGCCGCGCCACGTAGGAGCTGCTCCGGTTGCGGTTGGCGAACAGCCGCAGCGGAGTGATCGGTGCCTCGGCCCGCAGCTCGACCAGGACGAACGTGGCCAGCAGCACGAACCCGATCAGGAACGAGCCGACGGTCTCGTTGGCGCTCCAGCCGGCGGTGGCCGCATGCACGAATCCGTACACGAGCGCGGTCATGCCGATGGTGGACGTGAGCGCGCCGGCGAGGTCGAAGCGCCCCTTCTGGCGCGGCGTCTCGGTCAGGGTCGGGCGGGCCAGGACGAGCAACACCAGGCCGATGGGGACGTTGACGAACAGCACCCAGCGCCACGACGCCCACTCCGAGAGCATGCCCCCGGCGATCAGGCCGACGGCACTGCCGCCGATCGACACCGCGGTGTAGAGGCCGATGGCGCGGGTGCGTTCGCGAGCGTCGGGGAACATCGTCATGAGCAACGCGAGCGCAGACGGCGAGGCCAGCGCCCCGCCGACGCCCTGGACCGCGCGGGCGGCCAGCAGCTGGCCGGGATTGGCCGCAAACCCGCCGACGAGCGAGGCCAGCGTGAACAGCGCGATGCCGGTCAGGAAGACACGGCGCCGGCCGAGGATGTCACCGGCCCGGGCCCCCAGCAGCAGCAAGCCGCCGAAGGTCAGGGTGTAGGCGTTGACGACCCACGACAGGCCGGCCGACGAGAAACCCAGGTCGGTCTTGATGTCGTGCAGTGCGATGTTCACGATTGTCGCGTCGAGCACGACCATGAGCTGGCAGGTCAGGATGACGACGAGGACGAGAGTGGGGTGGCCGTGGGGCAGCCGGGCGCGGCGCCCCGACGGAGCCCCGGCCCGCCCGGATTGCGCCGGTGAGCGCGATCCCGGGCGACGGAGTGCAGACTGAACAGTCACGAGCGATTCCTCGGTTCAGGTAGTAGCATCGGTTCTAAGCGGAAGGGCCCTCCGGTAGTCGACTATACGGAGGCTGCCTCCGGTTACGCAAGTCGATTTCGGAGGTCTCGGTGGCCAGCTCGGTCAGCGCACCTGGCGCGGAACGCGTCGGCCGCGCCGAGAGTCCTGATCGCCAGTGCGGCCGCCCGATGCGCGCCGATGCCCTACGCAACCGGGCGCTGTTGCTCCGCGCGGCCCGCGACGCCTTCACCGAAAAGGGCTCGGACGCCTCACTCGAAGACATTGCCCGGCGCGCCGGGGTGGGGGTCGGCACGCTGTACCGGCACTTCCCCAACCGGCAGGACCTGCTTGAGGCGGTCTACGTCGAAGAGGTCGAGGCCCTGTGTCGTTCGGCGGAGGACTTCGCCGGTGAGTCGGCATGGGACGCGCTCGCCCACTGGTTCGATCGGTTCGTCGACTACGTCGTCACCAAGAAGGCGCTGGTCGAGGAAATGATGGCCTCGATGTCCAAGGACACGCCGGTCTTCCGCAGTTGCCACGACGCGATCTTCGCGGCGGGCGAGCCGCTGTTAGCCCGCGCACAGGGTGACGGCGTGGTGCGTTCGGACGTCGAATTCGTCGACGTCATCCGGCTGGTCAGTGGCATCAGCATGGTGAAGAACGCGACCCGGACCGACATTCGCCGGGTGCTCGCGGTGGCGCTGGACGGCTTGCGCTACCAAGCGCCCACGGCCTCACCGAACTGACCGACGCCGCTTCACCGCGCTCCCAACGTACTGTCGTTTGGCGACGTCGAGAAGTCATTGCAGGGACGGGGGCACGCTGATACCGGCTCGCAGGTCGGGTGCCGGCCGGGGCTCGCCTCGCCGGGTGTGCAGGTCGACGACGCCGGCCCACGACCCCTCGCGCACGTCTTCCGGTGGGTCGTCCGGCCAGCCGTCGGACACCTTGAGCGACCACTCGCCGATCGGTAGTTCGAGCACGAGCGTGGCCTCGAGCTCACGCCGGGTCGGTCGGCGGATCTCGGCCGTGCGCCCGGGCAGCAGGGTCTCGGTGAGCAGGTCAAGTGCCCGCTCACGTCCCGCGTCATCGGTGACGACCGCGCACCGGCCGAACAACACGGCGCTGCGATAGTGCAGCGACGACTCGAACGCCGAGCGCGCGACCACCAAGCCGTCGAGGGCGGTGACGGCCAGACAGGTCGGCACTGCGTCCGCGAGTCGGCGCATCCAGCGTGAGCCGGTGGAACCGTGGGCGAGCACCCGGTCGCCGTCGCGGGCAATGGCGGTCGGCATCACCAGCGGGCCGCCCGCGTCATCGGTGAGCGCGAAGTGGCCGACGAAGACCGAGTCGAGCAGGGCGTCGAGATCCGCGCGGCCGGTGCGCTGCTTCTCGCGCAACCGCGTGACCCGCGTCCGGTCGCTCATCTCGGCTCCTTCGTCGCCGAAGTCGCCTTCTTGATCGCTGCGCAAGCGTCGCTCATCGACCCATCATGGCGTTGACCGCAGCGGCCAGCCGCGAGGGACGGCCGTGGCGTTGCTCGGCCCGGTCGGCCCAGGTCATCGCCTGAAGTCCCGCGTTGACCTCGAGCCAGCGCAGTGGCTCCGGCTCCCAGTTGCGCACATGGTGCCCGACCCACGGCAATCGGGTCAGCTCCGAGTCGCGCCCGGTGAGCAGCTCAGCGAGGGTCCGACCGGCCAGGTTGGTGGTCGAGACACCGTCCCCGACGTAGCCGCCGGCCCACGCGAACCCCGACGCGCGGTCCAGGCCGACCGAGGCGTGCCAGTCGCGGGCGATGCCCAGCGGGCCGCCCCACCGGTGCGTGATGGCGGCGTCGCGCAACATCGGGAACAGCTCGACCACGGTCTCGTGCAGCGCCTGGAACACCCGCGGCACGCGGTCGTAGTCGGCGCTGATCCGCGAACCGAAGTGATAGGGCGCGCCGCGGCCGCCGAAGATCAGCCGGCCGTCGGCGCTGCGCTGTCCGTAAACGATCAGGTGCCGGTGATCGCTGAACGTCTCACGCTCGCGCAGCCCGATCGCCTCCCAGGTCGAGTCCGGCAACGGCTCGGTGGCGACGATGAGCGAGTACACCGGTGCGACCGCCCGACGGCTGCCGGGCAGGCCCGCGGTGTAGCCCTCGGTGGCCCGGACGACGTACTGAGCGCGGACGGTGCCGCCGGTGGTGTGCACGGCGTGCGCCTCGATCGCGGTGACCGCGGTGTGCTCGTAGATGTGCGTGCCGCGTCGCTCGACCGCGTCGGCCAGCCCGCGCACGAGCTTGGCCGGCTGGATCGCCGCGCAGTGCGGCGTGTAGCTGGCGCCGACGACGTTCGTCGCCGCCAACCGCTTGCGGGCGCTGTCGGCATCGAGGAGCTCGACGCCGAGACCGAAGCGGTCGCTCTCGGCGACCTCCTCGCGGGCGCGCTCGAGTTGCGGCTGCGAACGAGCGAGCACGATCGTGCCGCTCGTCGCGATGTCGGCCTCGATACCCTCGGCCGCCGCGGTGCGCACCACCTCGGCCACCGAGTCGCGCATGGCCGCGTACTGCGCGCGGGCCGCGGCCTCACCCGTTTCGTCGGCCAGCGTGCTCGCGGTGACGGGGAACAGTGCCGAGCACCAACCGCCGTTGCGGCCCGACGCGCCGAAGCCGGCGACCTCCTGCTCCAGCACGGCGATGCGCAGGGACGGGTCAGCCGTCTGTAGGTAGTACGCCGTCCACAACCCGGTGAGCCCGGCGCCGACGATCGCGACGTCGACCTCGGTGTCGCCGGGCAACCGATCACGGGGGACAAGGGGACCGAGCTGCTCGAACCACAGCGATACGGCGCGGTAGTCGCGGCCCATGTCGGGACGCGACGGTCAGGCGAGGACGGAGTCGAGGTCGACCGACTCGTAGCCGTGGGCCTCGGCGACGGGCGCGTTGGTGAGCTGGCCCTCGTGCGTGTTGAGGCCGAGCGCGAGCGGCCGGTCGCGGCGCAGGGCCGCGCGCCAGCCGCGGTCGGCGAGCTCGACCGCGTAGGGCAGCGTGACATTGGTCAGCGCGTAGGTCGAGGTGTGCGGCACGGCGCCGGGCATGTTGGCGACGCAGTAGAACACCGAGTCGTGCACCCGATAGGTCGGCTCGGCGTGCGTGGTGGGGTGCGAGTCCTCGAAGCAGCCGCCCTGGTCGATCGAGATGTCGACGAGCACCGAGCCCGGCTTCATCCGCGACACGAGGTCGTTGCTGATGATCGTCGGGGCCTTGGCGCCGGGGACGAGCACGGCGCCGATAACGAGGTCGGCATCGAGCACGGCCTGCTCGACCTCGTAGGCGTTGGAGGCGACGGTCTGGCAGTGGCCCTGGTAGATGGCGTCGATCTGCCGTAACCGGCTCACGTTCTTGTCCAGCAGCAACACCTCAGCCTGCATGCCGATCGCGATGGCCGCGGCGTTCTGGCCCGAGACGCCGGCACCGATGACGACGACCTTGGCGGCGTAGACGCCCGGCACCCCGCCCATCAGCGTGCCGCGGCCGCCGCCCTGCCGCATCAGGTGGTACGCGCCGACCTGTGGCGCCAAGCGGCCTGCGACCTCGGACATCGGCGCCAGCAGCGGCAGCGAGTTGTCGGGCAGCTGCACGGTCTCGTAGGCGATGCCGGTCGTGCCGGCGGCGAGCAAGGCATCGGTGCACGGCTTGTCGGCGGCGAGGTGCAGGTAGGTGAACAGCACCTGGTCCTTGCGCATCCGGTGGTACTCCTCGGCGACTGGCTCCTTCACCTTGAGCACCAGCTCGGCCGTGCCCCACACGTCGTCAGCGGTCTCGAGGATCTGTGCGCCGGCGGCCACGAAGGCGTCGTCCGGGATCACCGAGCCGACCCCGGCCGAGCGTTCGATGAACACCTCGTGACCATGGGCGGCCAGCTCGTTGACCCCGGCCGGCGTGATTGCGACCCGGAACTCGTTGTTCTTGACCTCGCGGGGGATGCCCACCTTCATCTGACGACTCCTCGACACCGTTCCGATTGTGACGTCCAGAATGAAGGAAGCGCCGAGATCTAGCGATGGGTCTGTACAATATTCTGTAATATATCGTCGTGTCGCGCAGAAGTTCACGCCAACCGCTGGCGGCCGCCCCACCGCTGAACATCATTCGAGCCGAGCCTGACGACATCGACCGACGCCTGCTGCGCGAGCTGGCCGCTGATGCCCGCATCGCGAACAACGCCCTCGCCCAGCGGGTCGGCATCGCGCCCTCGACCTGCCTCGGGCGGGTGCGCGCGTTGCGCGAGCGAGGGGTGATCCGCGGCTATCACGCCGATGTCGACCCGGCTGCGCTCGGCCGGCCGATCCAGGCCATGATCTCGGTCCGCCTGCAGTCGTCGGCCCGCGCCCACATCGCCGAGTTCATGACCAAGATCGCGCAGCTGCCCGAGGTGCTCAACGTGTTCTTCCTGGGTGGGGCCGACGATTTCCACGTCCACATCGCGGCCCGCAGCACCGACAACCTGCGGGACTTCGTCGTCGTGAACCTCAGTCGCGATCCCGACGTCGCGCTCACCGAGACCAACCTGATCTTCGAGCACATCCGCGCCGGTCTCGGCCGTTGAATTTGTGTATCAGCTGAGCGTCACGTCGGCTCCTGCGTGGTGATGCCGGGCAGCCGTTGCCCGGCCGGTCCGCGGGCCCGCGGCGGCGGGCCTGCTCCGAAAGGGGCCACGCAGATGACAACACTGATCGAGTACACGCTCGCCGACACGACGGTGAGCAACCCCGACGGCACCCGCATCGCGATCTTCAGCCGCGCGAGCGTCGTCGACGGCCCTGGTGACACACCGCTCGGGCACTACGACAAGGCGCTCACGCTGGCGACGTCCGGCAGCGCCGTCGTCGATCTCACCGGCGCCACGCCGGACCGCACCCGGTTCTGCGTCGAGGCCGTATTCCGGGTCCCGACGGTGCCGACCGCGGCGGAGCCGATCCTGGACTGCGCGCAGTTGCCGTTCACGCTCGCTGTGACGCCCGGCGCGTCACCGGGTGTGTTCGCCCTCGAGGCCCAGGTTCGGCCGGCCGCCGGAGCGAAGGCCGGGGCGAGCACCGCGTTCCAGACCGACCTGCACCCCAACACCTGGTACACGGCCACGCTCGCCTACGACGTCGACACGGTCGCCGTCTATCTCGATCACACGATCCAGGCGGTCCACGCATACCCGCAGGGCGCTCTGGCCGGCGCGAGCGCGGCGACCTTGACGATCGGGGCCGCGACGAACGGGTCAGCCCACTTCGTCGGCGACCTCGCGGCGGTGCGGTGGCAAGACGACATCCCCAGTGCCCTGGCGAACCAACTCGACGACTGGCGCACCGGCGCCGAGTGGCACATCAGTTACAAGTACGAGTCGCTGCCGCCCTCGCTCGATCTGGGCGCGCCGCGCTCGGGCGTCGACTTCGACAACGCCGCCGTCGCGCACATCCAGCACTACGCCAACGGCCTGATCATGTGCCAGGACGGCGCCGGCGTCGCCTTCGAGATGCACGGCGACATCTGGAGCGCCTACTCATCGCTCGCCGACGTCAGCCCGCTCGGCTATCTCGTCAGCGACGAGACCGACACGCGGCGAGCAGGTGGGCGCAAGAACCTGTTCAGCGAAGGCGGCATCTACTGGTCGGCGCAGACCGGGGCGGTGCCCGTCATCGGGCACCTCTACCTCGACTACGAACGGATGGGGGAGTCCGACGCGATCGGCCTGCCGGTGAGCATGGCCGTCGCCGTGCCCGGTGGGCTGCACCAGGTGTTCCAGGGTGCGCGGATGTACCTGAAGACCGGTGCCGGCGCGGCGCACGAGGTACACGGCGACATCCTCACCCACTTCCTGGCCACCGGCGGCGTCGCGACGTGGGGTTTCCCGCTGACCGACGAGAGCGACGTCCTGAGCGCAGGCCACTCGATCGGGCGATTCAACGAGTTCGAAGGCAGCACCTTCTACTGGAGCACCGCTACCGGAACGCATGAGGTGCACGGCGACCTGCGCGACAAGTACCGCAACCTCGGCGGCCCGGGCGGCCAGCTCGGCTTCCCGACCTCGGACGAGGCGGCTATCCCGGGCGCGGCCGCACCAGCGCGGTTCAACACCTTCGAGCACGGCAGCCTGCTCTGGTTCGGTTCGGCCGCCAGCATCATCGTCGCCACGCCGTTCCA
>CAXTHY010000005.1:0-15673 GCA_964244175.1 uncultured Jatrophihabitans sp.
GTGCCGGCCTTGTGCGCGGTGAGCGGCTGCTCCATCTTCATCGCCTCGAGCACGACGATCGCCTGACCGGCCTCGACCGTGTCGCCCTCGCTGGCGGCGACCTTGACGATCGTGCCCTGCATCGGTGCGGTCAACGAGTCGCCGGACGCCGCGGCGCCAGCCTTCTTGCCGGCCGAGCGCTTGGGGGCCGACTTGCGCGCCCCGCCGCCGCCACCACCCGCGCCGAACCCGGCCGGCAGCGAGACCTCGAGGCGCTTGCCGCCGACCTCGACCACGATCGTCTCGCGCGGGGCGGCGTCCGCGTCGGCCTCGGCGCCGCCGCCGAACGGCTCGATCTGGTTGTCGAACTCGGTCTCGATCCACTGCGTGAAGATGGTGAACGGATCGGCGGTGAACGCCTCGTCGCGCACGACCGCGCGGTGGAACGGCAGCGCGGTGGCCATGCCCTCGACCACGAACTCGTCGAGCGCGCGCCGGGCCCGGGCCAGGGCCTCGGCGCGGCTCTCACCGGAGACGATCAGCTTGGCCAGCAGCGAGTCGAAGGCCCCGCCGATGACCGACGCGCCCTCGATGCCGGAGTCGACGCGGACACCCGGGCCGGCCGGCTCGCGGTAGGTCGTGACGGTGCCCGGCGCGGGCAGGAAGTTGCGGCCCGGGTCCTCACCGTTGATGCGGAACTCGAACGCGTGACCGCGCGGGGTCGGGTCGACGTCGAAGCGCAACTTCTCGCCCTCGGCGATCCGGAACTGCTCGCGGACGAGGTCGATGCCGCTCGTCTCCTCGGTGACCGGGTGCTCGACCTGCAGCCGGGTGTTGACCTCGAGGAAGCTGATGACGCCGTCGGCGCCGACGAGGTACTCGATCGTGCCGGCGCCGTAGTACTTCGCCTCCCGGCAGATGGCCTTGGCCGAGTCGTGGATGCGGGCGCGCTGCTCGTCGGTGAGGAACGGCGCCGGCGCCTCTTCGACCAGCTTCTGGTTGCGCCGTTGCAGCGAGCAGTCACGGGTGCCGACGACGATGACGTTGCCGTGCTGGTCGGCCAGCACCTGGGCCTCGACGTGACGCGAGCGGTCGAGATAGCGCTCGACGAAGCACTCGCCCCGGCCGAAGGCCGACTTGGCCTCACGCACCGCGCTGTCGTAGAGGTCGGCGATGTCCTTCTTCTCGCGGACGATCTTCATCCCGCGCCCGCCGCCGCCGTAGACCGCCTTGATCGCGATCGGCAGGCCGTGCTCGTCGGCGAACGCGATCACCTCGTCGGCGTCCTTGACCGGATCCTTGGTGCCGGCGACGAGCGGGGCGCCGGCGGCCTCGGCGATGTGTCGCGCCACGGCCTTGTCGCCGAGATCGGCGATGGACTTCGGTGACGGGCCGATCCAGGTGAGGCCGGCGTCGATGACGGCCTGGGCGAAGTCGGCGTTCTCGGACAGGAACCCGTAACCCGGGTGCACCGCGTCGGCCCCGGACTGCTTGGCCGCTTCGATGACCTTGTCGATGAGCAGGTACGAATCGCCGGGGGTGGTCCCGCCGAGGGAGAACGCCTCGTCAGCCATCCGGACGTGCAGGGCGTCGCGGTCGGGGTCGGCGTAGATCGCGACCGACGTGTAGCCGGCGTCGCGGCACGCTCGGATGACGCGCACCGCAATCTCGCCGCGATTGGCGATGAGCACCTTCTGCACCGTCGAGCCTCCTGAATGGCCGATCCACCGTCGTCCGGAGATTACCGCTGTGCCCGCCCCGCCATGCCGTCCTGGTGCGCCGAGGTGGTCGCCCGCGTGACCTGTCCCCCAGATCGCGCTACCGGGAACAATCCTGTAATCGTTTTCGGTTGTACTCGGCGTTTGTCGTCGTCCGCTGCAGCGAAGGTTGATCACCAGTGTTCCGCACACCCGCCCGGCGCGCCCTGCTCGCACTCGCGCTCGGTGGATTCGGCATCGGTACCGGCGAGTTCGTCATGCTCGGACTGCTGCCCAACGTGGCCGACGACCTGCACGCGACGATTCCGCAGGGCGGCTACCTGATCGCGGCGTACGCCCTGGGTGTGGTGGTCGGCGCGCCAACGGTCACGATGTTCACCTCGCATCTGCCGCGCAAGGGTCTGCTCATCGCGCTGGCCGGGCTGCTGGCGCTCGGCAACCTCGCCTCCGCCGTCGCCCCGACATTCGACTCGGTACTCGTCCTGCGCTTCGTGGCCGGGCTGCCGCACGGGGCGTACTTCGGCGTCGCGTCCGTCGCCGCCAGCAGTCTCGTCGAGGTCGGGCGGCGCAGCCAGGCGATGGCGGTCGTCTTCGCCGGGCTCACCATCGCCAACGTCGTCGGCGTGCCCCTGACGACCTACGTCGGGCAGCACGCGAGCTGGCGCGTCGTGTTCGTCGGGGTAGCCGTTCTCGAGATCGTCGCCGCCGCCCTGATCGCCCTGACGCTGCCGAAGACTCAGCAGGCGGGGGCACCCAAGGCGGCCATACGCAGGGAGCTGTCGACCTTCGCGACGCCGCCGGTGTGGCTCGCGCTCGGCATCGCCACCATCGGCGGCGGCGCCCTGTTCGCGACGTTCAGCTACATCGCGCCGATGATGACGCACGTCGCCGGGTTCGCCAGCGGCTCGGTCACCTGGCTGTTGGTGCTCTTCGGTCTGGGCATGACGGCCGGCAATCTGGTCGGCGCGCGGCTCGCCGACCGGGCCATTATGCCGACGATCTTCATCGCGATGGCGGCCGAGGTCGTCATCGCGCTGTTGTTCCTGCTCACCTCGCACGAGAAGATCGCGGCCGCCGTGACGATCTTCATATTCCCGTTCGCCAGTATGGCGATGTACCCCGCACTGCAGGTGCGCATCGTCACCCTGGGCGGCGGCGCGCCCAACCTGGCGGCGGCCTCGATCCACGCCGCGTTCAATATCGCCAATTCGCTCGGGGCGTGGCTCGGCGGTCTGACCATCGCGTGGGGATTGGGCTACACGTCGCCCAACGTCGTGGCCGCGGTGCTGGCCACGTTGGGGATCGGCGTCGCCTACCTCTCGGTCGCCTACGACCGTCGCGTCAAACGCCGGACGCTTAACCCGCCGGTCGGACGGGCGCCGATCTCGGCCGGCTGATCAATACCGCTGCGCCGAGTGGTCACCAGGGGTGGGCCGCCTCGAAGAGCAAACACTCATCTTCATGCACATGCTACAGTATGAGCATGTCAACCCTGGACCGGCGGGTGCAGATTCTCGTCGACCCGAGCGACTACCAGCGCCTCGAGCGCGAGGCCGCCCGGTCCGGGCAGAGCGTGGCGGCCGTGATCCGCGACGCCATCGCGGCGCGGCTCAACGCCGGCGGCGGGGCCCGCGCGAATGCGGCGGCGCAGCTGCTCGCGTCCGCTGACCGCGGTGCGGGTGATAGCTGGTCGGCGGCAAAGGCCGCGCTCGAACGCGACCTAGCCGCGAAACTCCAGTGAGGCGCCCGTGACGCCGCGGGTCGTCCTGGTCGACACTGCAGTGCTGGCCTATGCCGTCGGCGGCGAGCACCATCTGCGCGCCTCGTGCCAGCGTCTCGTCGCGGCGGCCGGGGCCGGCGCAGTCGAACTGCATGCCAGCGTCGAGTTAGTGCAGGAATTGTTGTTCCATCGCCTGCGGATGACCGACCGCAAGACCGCGGTTGCCCAGGCGCGCAGTGCGGCCGCGCTGTGTTTCGTCCACGACTTCGACGGGCCCGTGCTCGAACGTGCGGTCACGTTGGTCGCGCAGAGTGCCACGCTCGGCGGCCGCGACGCGGTGCACGCCGCCACCGCGCTCGTGCACGGCATCGGCGTGATCGCGTCACCGGATCGGGCCTTCGACGGAATTGACGGCCTGCGTCGCGTCACGCCAGCGGTCCTGCTCGAGTCGTGATCGGCCGATACCCGCGGATCAGCCGTCCAGCTGGGCCAACCGATCGCGGCACCGGGTCGCGACGTCGTTCACCTCGGTGAGGGTGCGGCGCAGATCGGCCTGCCGCCGCCGCAGGTCTACCGCCACCTCGTCCAGCCGGCCGAGCAGGGCGGTCAGCTGGCGCCGTTCCGACGATGTCGCGCCGTCGTACATGTCGACGATCTCGCGGCATTCGGGCAGCGTCATGCCGAAGCGCCGGCCGCGCAGGATCAACCGCAACCGGGCACGATCGCGCACCCCGTAGACGCGGTTGGCCCCGGCCCGCCGCGGTGTCACCAGGCCCTCGGCCTCGTAGTGGCGCAGGGTGCGGGCGGTTACGCCGAGTTCGTCGGCCAGCTCGCCCACGGTCCAGGTCCGCTCAGTTGGCGGGCGCTCTTTCGCGTCGGTGGTCACACCGTTATGGTTGCCTGACGTTGACGTTAACGTCAAGGGAGCGGAAATGACGTTTGAGCTGTCCGGAGAGCACGAGACCTTCCGCAAGGTCGTGCGCGATTTCGCCGAGCGCGAGGTCGCACCACACGTCGCGCGGTGGGACCGCGAGCACCACTTCCCGGTCGACATCGTGCACGCGATGGGTGAGCTCGGGCTCTTCGGCCTGGTCGTTCCCGAGGAGTTCGGCGGCAGTGCCGGCGACTTCACCTCGCTGTGCGTCGCGATCGAGGAGCTCGGCCGCGTCGACCAGTCGATCGGCATCACGCTCGAGGCCGGCGTTGGCCTCGGCATCAACCCGATCCTGACCTACGGCACGGCCGAGCAGAAGCAGCAGTGGTTGCCCGACCTCGTCGCCGGCCGCACGCTGGCCGGCTTCGGCCTGACCGAACCCGAAGCCGGTTCGGACGCCGGCGCCACCAAGACCCGAGCCGTCCTGGACGCCGGCAACTGGACCATCAACGGCGCCAAGGCGTTCATCACCAACTCCGGCACCGACATCACGTCACTGGTGACCGTGACGGCGAAGACCGGCGAGGGCGAGATCTCGTCGATCATCGTCGAGTCGGGCACGCCCGGTTTCACCGTCGAGCCGGCCTACGACAAGCTCGGCTGGCACATCTCCGACACGCACGGACTGACCTTCGACGACTGCCGCGTCCCCGAAGGCAACCTGCTCGGCACCCGCGGCGACGGTTTCCGGCAGTTCCTCGCCGTCCTGGACGATGGCCGGATCGCGATCTCGGCCCTGGCCGTCGGCCTGGCCCAGGGCTGCCTCGACCTCGCCGTGCGCTACGCGAACGAGCGGCACACCTTCGGCCAGCCCATCGGCTCGCGGCAGGCCGTCGCGTTCTCGCTCAGCGACCTCGCGGTCTCGGTCGAGGCCGCGCGGCTGCTCACCTACAAGGCGGCCTGGCTCAAGGACGCCGGGCGACCAGCCAAGGACATCAAGCAGGCCGCGGCGATCGCCAAGCTGTACTCGACCGAGGCCGCGGTCACCGCGACCCGCGTCGCCACCCAGGTCTTCGGCGGCAACGGCTTCATGGAGGAGTTCCCGGTGGCCCGCTTCTACCGTGACGCCAAGATCCTCGAGATCGGCGAAGGCACCTCAGAGGTCCAGCGCATGCTCATCGCGCGTGGTCTGGGATTGCCGGTCCAGTGAGGTATCACGACGCGCCCGGTGCGCTCCTGTGGTCAAGGAAGCGCCGATCCCTCGGGTCGGCGACCGGACCGCGAAGGGCGCCGCTGCATGGATCAGGCCGACGAGGCGCGGCGCCGGAGGGCGATCCGGGCCGTGCTCGCGCGCGCCGAGGCGAGTCCGACGGCCGGGTTGCCTTACGAGAACCTGCCCGAGGCGGCGGCGGTCTTCCGCGACCGGCGCGAATTGTTGCTCGCCCTGCAGTACGAGTGGTCGCGGGCGCTGTGGGCGCGCATCGAGGTGCTCTGCCACGACGGCACCCCGGCGGCCGCGGTGGCCAGCACGGCGTGGTCGTACTGCGCCGGTCGGCAGCCGGTGCTGCGGCGCCTGCTCGACACCTATCGCCACGAGCTGGGGCTGACCGGCATCGTCGGCTGATTGCCGGGCCCGGTGCAACGGAGGAAAATCGGGCAGGAGCCGCGCGATGAAGGACAAGGAACTGCGGGCCGCCCGCGAGGCGACCCTCGCTCCGCCCGAGAAGGCGGCGGCCAAGCTGGCCGGCCAGCACAAGCTCTACGTCCGCGAGCGCCTCGCGCTGCTCTTCGACGACGGCAGCTTCGTCGAGGACGGCCAGCTCGCCAACGCGCTCGCGACCGGGCTGCCCGCCGACGGCGTCGTCACCGGGCAGGGCCTCGTCGACGGCCGGCCGGCGCTGGTGGTCGCGAACGACCCCACCGTCAAGGCCGGGTCGTGGGGGGCCCGCACCGTCGAGAAGATCATCCGGGTCACCGAGCGGGCGCTGACCGAGGAGCTGCCGATCTTCTGGCTCATCGACTCGGCCGGGGGGCGCATCACCGATCAGGTCGCGCTGTTCCCGGGCCGCCGCGGCGCCGGGAAGATCTTCCACAACCAGGTCGCGCTGTCGGGCAAGGTCCCGCAGATCTGCTGCCTGTTCGGGCCGTCGGCCGCAGGCGGCGCCTACATCCCGGCGTTCTGCGACGTCGTGATCATGGTCGAGGGCAATGCCTCGATGTATCTCGGTTCGCCGCGGATGGCCGAGATGGTGGTCGGCGAGAAGGTGTCACTGGAAGAGATGGGCGGCGCCCGGATGCACGCCACGGTCTCCGGCTGCGGCGACAACCTGGCCGTCGACGACGAGGACGCCATCGAGCAGGCCCGGGTGTTCTTCTCCTACCTGCCCACCTGCTGGCGCGAGCCGGTCCCCGAGCTCGACGCCGAGCCGCCGGCGCTCGAGCTGGCCGACGATTGCGTACCCGCTGACGAGTCCGTCCCGTTCGACATGCACGAGGTGATCGACGGGCTTGTCGACGTCGACTCGTTCTTCGAGATCAAACCGCTGTTCGCGGGCGAGGTCGTCGTCGGCTTCGGGCGCATGGACGGCCGCACGGTGGGGATCGTCGCCAACAACTCCGCGGTCAGGGGCGGCGTGCTGTTCGTCGACTCGGCCGACAAGAGCGCGCGCTTCATCTGGCTCTGCGACGCGTTCAACGTGCCGCTGCTCTACCTCGCCGACGTTCCCGGTTTCATGATCGGCAGCGACGTCGAACGCCAGGGCATCATCCGCCACGGCGCGAAGATGATCACTGCGGTGTCGGAGGCCACCGTGCCGCAGGTGTCGGTGATCGTCCGCAAGGCCTATGGCGCCGGGCTGTACGCGATGGCCGGTCCCGGGTTCATGCCCGACGCCTGCATCGCGCTGCCCACCGCGAAGATCGCGATCATGGGCCCGCAGGCCGCCGTCAATGCCGTGTACGCGAACAAGATCGCCGAGATCGCCGACACCGAAGAGCAGGCCGAGTTCGTCGCGACCAAGCGGGCCGAGTACGAGCAGGACGTCGACCTGCTGCGCCTCGCCTCCGATCTCGTGCTCGACGCGGTGATCGAGCCGTCGGAGTTGCGGGCCGAACTCGTCCGCCGCTACGCCGTGCTCGTCGGCAAGTCCAGGCAGCTCGCGAGCAAGCGGCACGGGGTCCCGCCGACATGAGCGGGATCCGGGTGCGGGGCAACGCCACGCCGGAGGAACTCGCCGCCGTCCTCACCGTGCTGGCCCGCACCGCCGAGGCGTCCCCGGCGCCCGACCGGTACACCCGGTGGCGCATCCTGCGGCAGAGGTCGCTGCGCCAGTATTCGTGATCACTTCCGTCAGCCTGCGGTCGGGCCGCGCGCTGATGGACAATCGGCGGGTGAGCGAGTCACTGGACGGCGGCACCGAAAGCGCCCCCGGCACCACGGACCGTGGGCCGCGCGATGCCAACGGCGAGCCGCTGGACGTCGGAAAGATCGCCGCGAACCTGCCGTTCGTGGTCCGCACCCTCGTCGGCATGGCCGCGCTGGCGATCAGCGCCAACATCGTGGGCGTCCTGGTCGTCGTCTTCGTCACCAAGGCGATGAACGGCACCGCCAGCCGCCACCAGCTCACCGTGGTGCTCGTGACGTCGGCGATCGTCGTGGCCGCCGCGGTGCTGGTCGGCGTACCGACCGGCGCACTCGTGCAGCGCCGGACCCTGCGCTGGTTGCTGCGCGGCGAGGCGCCGTCGGCCGAGGATGCCCACCGGGCGATGCGGCTGCCGCTGGACCTGGCCCTGCTCGCCGCCGCGCTGTGGACCGGTGGCGGCATCATCGTCGGGATCGCCGCCGCGATCGTCGGTGAGGACGCGCAGACCGTGTTGGGGCTCGGCGGTGGCACGGTGCTGTCGGGGCTCGGGGCGGCCGGGCTCACCTACCTGCTCATCGCGCGGGTCAACCGGCCGGTGGCGCTGCTCGCTCTCGCCGCCCGGCCGCCGAAGACGGCGCCGGTGTTCGGCTTGCGCTGGCGGCTGGTGCTGACGTGGGCGCTGACGACCGCGACCCCCATCGTCGGGCTCGTCCTCGTCCTGACCGCACCCAAGGGCAAGACGCACGTCGTCGGGACGAGCATCGTCGTCGCGGTCGTGGCGATCCTGGTCAGTGGTCTGGCCACCGCCCTGTCGGCGCGGTCCATCGGCGAGCCGCTGCGCGGCATCGTGACGGCGCTGAACCGGGTCGGTAAGGGCGACCTCGACGCCAGGGTGGCCGTCGACGACAGCGGCGAGATCGGGCTCGTCCAGAACGGCTTCAACGACATGGTCGCCGGCCTGCGGGAACGCGAGCGCATCCAGGACCTGTTCGGCCGCCACGTCGGGTCGACGGTCGCGGCCGAGGCGATCAGCGGTGGCGTGACGATGAGCGGTGAGTCCCGTGACGTCGTCGCGCTGTTTGTCGACGTCACCGGCTCGACCCAGCTCACCCGGGAGACCGAACCGCGCGAGTTCGTCGACATGCTCAATCGCTTCTTCGAGGTCGTGGTCGACGAGGTCGAGAACCACCACGGCCTGTTGAACAAGTTCGAGGGCGACGCCGCGTTGTGCGTGTTCGGCGCGCCGGCCGAGCTCGACGACCCGGCCACCGCGGCGCTGCGCACCGCGCGGGCGATCCGCGATCGGGTTGGGGAGATGGGGGAGTTCGCGATCGGCATCGGGGTCGCCGCTGGTCCGGTGATCGCCGGCCAGATCGGCTCGTCGAGCCGCCTCGAGTACACGGTGATCGGCGACGCGGTGAACCTGGCCGCCCGGTTGACCGAGCAGGCCAAACGCGCCGAGGGCTGCATCCTGGCCAGCGGGCCGACCGTCGAGGCGAGCAGCGCGCAGGAGCAGCAGAACTGGGTCAAGGGCAAGACCCTGCGCCTGCGGGGCCGCGACGGTTCCACGCCGACCTACCGCAGCGTGACCGAGACGCCCGACGAGGCCGGTCCGTCATTGGTTCGGCGCATCGGCGGCGTCGCGCGGATCGTCACGGATTTCCCGTCCGGCTCGCACGACCGTTCGTGATCAACGCGGCGGAGCAGGCCAGCCGAGGACGTCCAGGCCGTGGCCCAACTCGTGCAGCATGACGCGCACGGTTGGCAGCGAGACCCCGACGACGTTGTGGTGATCGCCCTCGATGGCGTCGACGAACCAGCCGCCCAGGCCATCGATGGTGAACGCGCCGGCCACTGATGCCGGCTCGCCGGTGGCGCAGTAGGCCGCGATCTCGGCGTCGCTGACGTCGGCGAAGCGCACCGTCGTCGCGACGCTGCGCGTGCGGCCGTGATCGGCGGCGGTGTCGATCAGGCAGTGGCCGGTGTGCAGCGTGCCGGTGCGGGCGCGCAGGTGCTGCCAGCGCTCGATCGCGGCCGCCACCGTCCCGGGCTTGCCCAGTGGCCGCCCGTCGAGCTCTAGCAGCGAATCGCAGCCGAGCACGAGGGCGCGGCCGTCAAGGCGGCCTGCGACGGCGCGCGCCTTGAGCTCGGCCAGCCGGCCCACGAGCTCGGCGGTCGAGCCAGCCATGACGGCGTCCTCGTCCACGCCACTGACGACGACCTCGGGGTCGACGCCGGCCCGGCGCAGAGTCTCGAGCCGCGCCGGTGACGCCGACGCGAGGACGAACCTCACAAACCCAATGACTTGGAGATGACGCTCTTCATGATCTCGCTGGTACCGCCGTAGATCCGGGTGACGCGGGCGTCGGCGTAGCGGCGGGAGATCGCGTACTCGGTCATGTAGCCGTAGCCGCCGTGCAGCTGCAGGCATCTGTCGATGACCCGGCCCTGCAGCTCGGTGCAGTAGAACTTCGCCTTGGCCGCGTCGGCCGCGTCGAGCTCGCCGCTGTTGAGGCGATCGACGCAGCGGTCGACGTAGGCCTGCGCGACTTCGATCTCGGTGGCGACCTCGGCGAGCACGAACTTCGAGTTCTGGAACGACGACAGCGACCGGCCGAAGGCGTGGCGGTCCTGCACGTACTGCCGCGTCTCTTCGAAGGCCGCCGTCGCCTCGGCCACGCCGTTGACGGCGATCGAGGTGCGTTCCTGCGGCAACTTCTGGGTGAGCTGGCCGAAGCCCTCGCCCTCGGCGCCGAGCAGGTTCGCGGCCGGCACCCGGACGTCGGTGAACGACAACTCGGCGGTGTCCTGCGAATGCATGCCCAGCTTGTCGAGGTTGCGGCCGCGCTCGAAGCCCGCCATGCCGCGTTCGAGAATCATCAGCGACATGCCGCTGCGGCGGTCGTTCGGGTCGCTGCCGGTCTTCACCGCGGTGATCACGAGGTCGGCGTTGATGCCGTTGGTGATGAATGTCTTGGACCCGTTGACGACGTAGCTGTCACCGTCGCGCTTCGCGCTGGTGCGCAGGCCGGCGAGGTCGGAGCCCGCGCCCGGCTCGGTCATCGCGACCGCGGTGATCAGTTCGCCCGACGCGATGCCGGGCAGCCAGCGCTGCTTCTGCTCGTCGTTGCCGAAGGAAAGGAAGTAGGGCAGGCAGGTGTCGTTGTGCAACGACAAGCCCAGGCCGGCGCCGGTGACGCCGGCCTGGGCGATCTGCTCGTCCAAGATCTGGTTGAACCGGAAGTCCTCGACCCCGCCGCCACCGTACTGCTCGGGCACGGCCATGCCCAGAAAGCCGCTGCGTCCGGCTTCTCGGAAGATCTCGCGCGGGGCGATGCCCGCCTTCTCGTAGTCGAGGTAGTTCGGCACGATCGACTTGTCGAGGAAGGCGCGGAACGCCTCGGCGAACGCGAGATGATCGTCGTCGTAGTGCTTGCGGTCCATGCTGCGGATTCTAAGCCGCCCCGGCGTGCGAATCCGGGGCGGCTGGTGCGAGCAGACCGGCCAGGCGCTGAGTGCGGGACCGTTGCGCGACCGGCGGATCGGACAGTTGCTCTGGTGGGGGTGGCAAAGCGTCGACAGGCCGGGTCCGGTTGATCTCGGGCCGGACGCGGCGGGGCGGGTTGCGCGGTTGGTCAGAAGGGCGCGGTCGGGTCAGACGGTCGGGTCAGATCAGAAGGGCGCGGTCGGGCAGGTCCGGGAACCTGGTGCTCACCGTCACCGCGGTGTGCAGCATCCCCGCCGCCGTGGGCGAGGGGACCGCACCCGTGCAGGCCACATCCTCACGCACCCACTCCTTCGACAGGCCTCCGGATCATGTGAAGCGGGCGACGCCCCGACCCGGCCGGCTGCACAAGATCACCTGGCGCTCTCTCGCTGCGCCTTTCAGATGGACGCAGACCCGCCACCGCAGCCGAACCGCGAACTGGGGTGCTGACCTAGGGTGTTGGGGTGCCTGCGGACTCTGCGATCGGGGTGATCGGCGGTTCCGGGTTCTATTCGCTGCTCGACGATCCGGAGGAACGTGTCGTCGACACCCCGTACGGTGCGCCGAGCGGCCCGCTGACACTCGGTGCGCTGGCTGGCCGCGCGGTCGTGTTCCTGCCCCGGCACGGGCCGGCGCACCGGTTCGCGCCGCAGGTGGTGCCGTATCGCGCGAACCTCTGGGCGCTGCGGGCGTTGGGGGTGCGCCAGGTGATCTCGTTGTCGGCCGTCGGTTCGCTGACGACGTCCTTGCCGACCGGGACGCTCGTCGTGCCCGATCAGCTCGCCGACCGCACGCACGGGCGGCCGCACACCTACTTCGACGCCGGCGACGGCGTCGGGCATGCGAGCTTCGCCGACCCGTACTGTCCGCGCGGTCATGCCGCCGCGGTGGCCGGCGGTCATCCGCGCGGTGATCCGCACGACGGCGGCACCCTCGTCGTCGTCAACGGCCCGCGGTTCTCCTCGCGCGCGGAGTCGCTGGAATTCCAGTCGCACGGTTGGTCGATCATCGGGATGACGGCGATGCCGGAAGCCGGCCTCGCCCGCGAGCTCGCGCTCTGTTACACCACGCTCGCGCTCGTCACCGATCTCGACGCCGGGGTCGAAGCCGGGGCCGGGGTGACGCACGCCGAGGTGCTCGAGCAGTTCGCGGCGAACCTGCCGCGGCTGCGGGCGCTGCTGGTGTCGACGTTGGAGCGGTTGCCGGCCGAGCAGGGCGACTGCCCGTGCGGTGACACCTCGGGTTACCCGGCGTCGTTCGTGCTGCCCTGATGCGGGTGCTGCTGACCGGCGGCGCCGGCTTCATCGGTACCCACGTGCGCACGGTGCTGGCCGACGGCGGGCACGAGGTGATCGTGCTCGACTCGTTGCGTCCGGACGTCCATCGGGGCGAGCCGCCGGCGTTCGACGGGTTGCGGGTCGGCGACGTGCGCGACCGGGGGGCACTGGACGGGGCGCTGCGCGGCGTCGATGCGGTGGTTCACCTGGCGGCCAAGGTGGGCCTGGGGGTGGACGTCGCAGATCTGCCTGACTACGCCGACTCGAACGTGCACGGCACGGCGGCGCTGCTCGCGGCGATGGCGCGGGCCGACGTCGAGCGACTGGTGCTGGCGAGCTCGATGGTCGTCTACGGCGAGGGCCTCGGCGCCTGCCCGACCCACGGGCCGATCGCGCCGGGACCGCGGGTGGAGGCCGATCTGGCCGCCGGCCGCTTCGAGCCGCCGTGCCCGACGTGCGGGGCACCGCTCGCGCCGGCGCTGGTGGGTGAGGACGCGGCGCTCGACCCGCGCAACGCCTACGCCGCGTCGAAGGTGGGGCAGGAGCAGTTCGCATCGTCGTGGGCGCGCGTGACGGGCAGCTCGGTGGCCGCGCTGCGCTATCACAACGTCTACGGCCCGGGCCTGCCCAGGGACACGCCCTACGCGGGAGTCGCAGCGATCTTCCTGTCAGCGCTGCGCCGCGGGCAGGCGCCGCAGGTCAATGAGGACGGGGGCATGCGCCGCGACTTCGTACACGTCCGCGACGTGGCGGCAGCGACGGTGGCCGCGCTCGGGCACCGGGCCGGCGTACGCGCCTTCAACGTCGGGTCGGGCACCCCGCGCACGGTGGGCGAGATGGCGGCGGCGCTGGCGAGCGCGGTCGGCGGCCCGCCCCCGGTGATCACCGGCAACTACCGCCTCGGCGACGTCCGGCACGTCACGGCTGACTCAGCGCGCGCCCGGACCGAGTTGGCCTGGGCGCCGCGGGTCGCCTTCACCGACGGCATGGCCGAGCTGGCCGGCAACTAAGCTAAGCCGCCGGAGCAACCGGCAGCCGCACGCGGAAGCGGCAGCCATCCGGGGTGTTCTCGACCTCGACGGTGCCGTCGTGGGCTTCGACGATGCCGCGGGTGATCGCCAGCCCGAGGCCGGCGCCGATGTGCTGCTGGGCGTGCGGCGTGCGGGCCGCCTCGCCGCGAAAGCCGACGTCGAAGACGCGGTCCAGGTGCTCGTCGGGGATGCCGCCGCACTCGTCGCTGACGATCACCTCGGCCAGCGCGCCGGGCTCGGTGGTCATGCTGACCCGAACCTCGACCCGGCCCCGCGCACGGGTGTGCCGGATCGCGTTCGCGACCAGGTTCGTCAACGCGCGGTTGAGCTCCGGACCGCTGCCGGTGATGGCGGCCGCGCCGCCACCGGAACCGGACAGCTGCACGCCCTGCGCTGTCGCCAGCGGCTCGAGCGCGGCCAGGCAGTCCGAGACAAGATCGTCGAGGGCGATGCTCTCGGAGTCACGGGACATCACGCCGGCTTGGATGCGCGAGAGGTCGAACAGGTCCTCGACCATCTGGTTGAGCCGCTCGACCGAGGCGCCGATCTGCTTGTAGTACAGCTCGGGATCGTCGACGACGCCGTCTTCGAGCGCTTCGGCCATGGCGCGCAGACCGGCCAGGGGAGTGCGCAGGTCGTGGCTCACCCACGACACCAGCTCGCGCCGGGCCGTCTCTAGTGCGCGCTCGCGTTCGCGCGTTGTGGCCAGGGCCGCCGCGGTCGAACGCAGCTCACTGCGCACCTGCTCGACCTCGGTGGTCAGCCGGGGTCCGTCCGCCTTCGGGACCCGCCCGGCGCCGAGGTCGGCGACGGCGCGATGCAGCGCGTCGTTGTCCTTGGCCAATCGTCGCCCGACCGCCCACGCCGCCACTGACGCGACGGCGCCCGAGAAGGCGGTGAGGGCGATGACGGTCTTCCAGTCCCACCAGGGGATGAGCATCGCGTGGATCGCGCCCCACAGCGCACCGGCCGAGGCCGCGGCGCCCGTCAGTACCAGCGACGAGAGCAGGCCGGCCAGCGAGCGGCGCCGGATCGGCGTCAGCACGAACCACACGACGAGACCGGCGATTGCCGACCACAGCAGGGCGGCGGCGAGGTTCGACCAGGTGATCGTCATGCCGGCAGTTCCAGCCGGTAGCCGATGCCCCAGACCGTCTGGATCAGCGTGGGGTGGGTCGGGTCGTCCTCGATCTTCTCGCGCAGCCGGCGCACATGCACCGTCACCGTCGACTGGTCGCCGAACGTCCAGCCCCACACCTCGTGCATGAGCTGTTCGCGGTTGAACGCCTGGCCCGGGTGCGAGATCAAAAAGGTCAGCAGGTCGAGTTCGCGCACGGTGAGGGCGAGTTCCGCGCCGTGGCGGGTGGCGCGCCGGGCGGCCGAGTCGACGGTTATCGCGCCGGCGGTGAAGGTCTTGCCGGCCGGCGTACCGAGCGACGACACGCGCCGCAGCACCGAGTCGACGCGCAGCACCAGTTCGCGGGGCGAGAACGGTTTGGTGACGTAGTCGTCGGCGCCGACCTCGAGGCCGGCGATGCGATCGTCGGGTTCGGCCAGCGCGGTGAGCATGATGATCGGCAGGTGCGGCCAGCTCGCCCGTACCCGACGGCAGACCTCAAGCCCGTCCAGCCCGGGGAGCATCAGGTCGAGGACGACGAGGTCGGGGGCGTGCGCCTTGACCGCCTCGAGCGCGGCCAGGCCGTCGCCGAGGCGGCGCGTCGCGTGGCCGGCGCGCTCGAGGTAGCTGACGACGACCGACGCGACCATCTCGTCGTCATCGACAACCAGCACCTGGGCCACGTGGCCATCGTATGGACCGGATGGTGACGAACGGGCACGCGTCACGGCACCGTAAGGGTTGTGCGCGGCCAAAGTCCATACGCTGACGGAGATGAGCACCGTCCTCGACATCGTCCTGCCGTGTCTGGACGAAGCGCTGGCCCTGCCGTGGGTGCTCGATCGCATCCCGGCGGGTGCTCAGGCGATCGTCGTCGACAACGGCTCGACCGACGCGTCGGCCAAGATCGCGGCTGACCGCGGCGCCATCGTGATCGAGTGTGAGCGACGCGGCTACGGCGCGGCCTGCCATGCCGGCCTGCAGGCCGCGACCTCGGAGTTCGTCGCCGTGTGCGACTGCGATGCCTCGCTCGACCCGGCGGCCGCGTTGGACTTCGTCGACCTCCTGCGGGCCGCCTACCAGGCGCCCGACGCCGCGCTCGTGCTGC
>CAXTHY010000005.1:15683-39264 GCA_964244175.1 uncultured Jatrophihabitans sp.
GGGCCGGCGCCGACCTCGTCGTGGCGCGCCGAGTGCCCACGGGCCGAGGGGCCTGGCCGCTGCACGCGCGGCTCGCGAACCTCGAACTGGCCCGGCGGGTGCGGCAGCGCACCGGGCTCCCGCTGCGCGACGTCGGACCGCTGCGCGTGGCCCGCCGCGCGCCGCTGCTCGAGTTGCCGATCACCGACCGGCGCAGCGGCTATCCGGTCGAGACCGTGCTGCGCGCCGTGCAGGCCGGCTGGACGGTCGTCGGGCGCGACGTGCCGTACACGCCGCGCGCCGGCAAGTCGAAGGTCACCGGGACGATGCGCGGCACGATGCACGCCGTGCGCGATATGAGCGCGGCGCTGGCCCGGTGAGCACACCCGTGAAAACGATCATCGTGATCGCGAAGGAACCGGTCGCCGGCCGCGTGAAGACTCGCCTCGTCCCGCCGCTGACGTACGAACAGGCGGCTGCGGTCGCCGGCGCCGCCCTGCTCGACACCTTGGATGCCGTCGATGCCCTCGACGCCGACGAGCGCGTCCTGGCCTTCGCCGGGGATCCGACCGCCTGGCTGCGCCCCGGGTGGCGCGCCGTCGCCCAGCCGACCGGTGGTCTGGACCTGCGACTCGCCGCCGCGTTCGCGGCGGTTGCGCCCGGCCCGGCGGTCCTGGTCGGGATGGACACCCCGCAACTGGAGGTCGGCCAGCTCGCGGCGTTCGACCCGTCGCGCTTCGACGCCTGCCTGGGCCCGGCCACCGACGGCGGGTTCTGGGCCATCGGCTTCGCCGACCCGAGCCAGGCCGCCGCCGCCATTCTGGGCGTACCGATGTCGACCGCGCACACGGGGGCCGACCAATTGGAGCGACTGCGGGCGCTGGGCCGGCCCGTACAGGTGCTCGACGAGCTGACCGATGTCGACACCGTCGAGTCGGCCGACGAGGTTGCGTTGCTCGCGCCGGCCTCGCGCTTCGCGCGCGCGCTTGCCCGAGCCACCGTGGGCGTCTGATGGAGGCCGGGGCGCTGGCCCCGTACGAGCAGGCCCTACGAGCCACCGGCCGCCTCGGCCTGCACACCGAAGACGGCGAGATCGTCGAGCTCGATGTCGCGCGTTGGCTCGGCGGGTCCGACGGCGCGGACGGGACCGTGCTCGATCGCTGCACCGGACCGGTGCTCGACATCGGCTGCGGGCCGGGCCGATTCGTTTCGTCGCTCAATGCGCGGGGGGTCGCGGCGCTCGGCGTCGACATTGCCGAGACGGCGGTTGCGCTCACCCGCGGGCAGGGCATGCCGGCCTTGCTGCGCAACGTGTTCCACGATCTGCCGGGTGAGGGACGCTGGCCGACCGTGTTGCTGATGGACGGCAACATCGGCATCGGTGGCGACCCGGCGCGGCTGTTGGCGCGGATCCGGGGGTTGCTCGGGCCGGGCGGGCAGCTGCTCGTCGAGGCCCACCCGGACGACGCCGCGCACGACCTGCTGGAGGTGCGTTTCACCGTCGCCGGTGAGATCGTCGGCCCCAGCTTCGCGTGGGCGCACATCGGCCGGGCGGCGCTGCTGCGCTACGGCGCCGACGCGGGCTATTCGCTCGACGAGTCGTGGTCGACGCCCGGTCCGGGCCGCGGATGCGGCCGCGAGTTCGTCGCGCTTGCGCCCTGACGATCGCGCACCAACCGGACGAGGTAGAGCAGTACCGCGCCGACCGCAACGATGGCCAGCAGCGTCGCGAGATTCGCGCCGAAGTTCTGGTCGAGGATCGCCTTCACCGTCGGCTGGCTATGTGCTCGGTAGATCATCGGGATGGCGATCACGGTGACCGCCGCCCCGGCGATCAAGCCGCCCTGGACGAAGGTGCGGGCGCGCGGCGGCAATGTCTTCGCCAGCACCACGCCGACCCCCAGGACCACGGGCGACAGGATCCCGTCATGGATGATCAACGCGCCGATCAGCCAGACGAACAACACCAGCAGGTCGTAGCCATCGATCTGGGTGAGCAGCCGAAAGATGCCGAACAGCCCGAGCAGTACCCCGGCGCCACCGATCGCAAGTCGCACCCTCATCTGCGCCTCCGGCTCTTCGCGCGAGCGCTCATCGCTGGGTTCGCTCCGCTCCTCGGGCCGCGGGCGGCCCTACGATGCTCACTCACAGCACCTCCACCGACTTCAGCCACTTGGTATTCAGCACGCCGGCGCGGTTCGGTGCGATCAACCGCAGCGGGTAGCCGTGCTCGACGTCGAGGCGGCCACCGTTGAGGTGCGTGGCCAGCAGCGCGTCCGACACCTGCGGCCCGTCGACGAAGGAGTAGTTGTACGAGCCCTTCGGTTCGAGCGAGTTGACCTTGACGCGCGAGTCGGCGTTGCCGCCCGCGCGCGCGACGATGTCGAGCAACCTCAACCCGCGCCAGTGCGCGCCGACGCTCCAGCCCTCGACGCACGAGATCGGGAAGCTCGCCTCGGCTAACCCGTCCTCGTCCAGCCCCTCGAGATCGGCGAGCGTGATGACGAACGGCTTGGGGCCCGTGACGGCCAGCTGCCACGACTTCGCCATAGCGAGCTCGCGCACCTTGGCCTGGTCGGCGGTGCGGTTGACCGGCACCTGCTGCGGGCCCTTGCTCGGTTGCCGGATCGCCAGTAAGCCCAGGGGTTCCAGCGGCGTCAACGTCTGGCCGACGCTGGTGACGACCACGATGCCGATGCCGGCCCCGGCGGCGGTAAGCGCGCCGCGACGGGTGATGGCGTCGTCCTTCGGCGGCGGCTGGTGGGTGTTCTCGTTGTTGCTGTACGAGGCCGGGTTCTGCCACCACGCCTTCTCGGTGAGCACGTCGCCCTGCTTGATCTTGGTCTGCAGGCCGTACTTGATGTCGGGCAGCTTGATCGCGATGTGCAGCAGGATCGAGCCGATGACGACGTAGGCCAGGAAGCGGTGCACGGTCGTGAAGCTCCACGACCACGGGTACCAGTTCAGCGCGTTGAAGAAGCCGGTCGTCAGCTGGACGAGCGAGGACGACACGAGGATCGCCACCGAGAACCGTTCGGCCGCGTTCTTCGCCGACGTCAGCGGCGGCCAGCGGAACAGATTCGGGTAGACCGACCAGAGCTTGAGGAACAGCAGCGGGATCGCCGCCGTACCGGTGGCGATGTGCAGACCCTGCGTCACGCGATAGCCCCACACCGGCGACGCCGGTTCGGGTAGCCACGACCACGGCTGGTACTGATAGTGGCTCAGCATCCCGGTGACGAAGCAGACGCCGAAGCAGATACCGAGCAATCGCCCGATCCGCGCGGTCACCGCCGTCGAACGCAAGGTGCTGGTGAATCGCGGCCAACGCGCGGGCGCGTCGGCCGGCAACTTGAGCCTCACGTTCATCCCCCGAGTGTCATCCGGACGCAGACGTCTGACCCTTACGTCATAGAGAAGTTCGCTGTTTTCCCAGCGGCGGTTCCATTTGCCTGACAGGCTCGACGGGTGGCAGCCCAGCACTCGCGCGTCGTGGCCGTCGCATTGGGCGTGGCGCTCGCGGTAGAGGCGACGCTACTCGCCGTGCTGCTCGGCTACGACAACCTGACGCATTACGGCCAGGCGCAGCTGCTGGCCGCGGTGTCCGCACCGCTGTGGGTGCTCGCGGTGTTCCTGCTCTGGAAGTTGCGCCCCGGGCGGGCCGGGTTGCTGATCCTGGGCGTCAGCGCGGTGCTGCAACTGATCGCGGTGACGCACCCGCCCAGCACGTCCGACGACGACTACCGCTACACCTGGGACGCGAAGGTGCAGTTCGCCGGCACCGATCCGTACCGCTATCCGCCGTCCGCCCCGCAGCTCGCCCGGCTGCGCGAGCCGTTCCTGTTCGGCGCCCCGGACCACTGCCGATACCAGTTCGCCGGCGGGTGCACGTCGATCAACCGGCCCACCGTACGTACGGTCTATCCACCGGTGGCCGAGGCCGCGTTCGACGTCATGCGCGCGGCGTGGTTCGGCGGGCACGGCGGCCACCTGCCGTTGCAACTGTTCGGCGCGGTGGGCTCGCTGCTGATCGCCTGGTTGTTGCTGCGCCGCGGCCCGCCCTGGCTGGCTGCGGTGTGGGCGTGGTGCCCGGTGGTGGCGATCGAGTACGCGAACAACGCCCACATCGACTGGCTGGCCACGCTGCTCGTGGTGCTGGCGGTGGGGTCGCGGCGGGTGTGGACGGCCGGTGCGCTGCTCGGCGCGGCGATCGCAGTGAAGATCTATCCGGTGTTGGTGCTGCCGTCGCTGATGCGTCGTTCGTGGCTCGCCGCGGTGGCCGCGCTCGCCCTGGTGGTGGTGGTCTACATCCCGCACGTCATCGCCGTCGGCGCCGACGTCATCGGCTACCTGCCCGGCTACCTGCATGAGGAGAAGTACGGCAGCGGCGGGCGGTTGGTGCTGCTCGGCGCGGTGCTGCCGCATCCGCTCGACTCGCTCGTCGGGGTGCTCATCCTCGCCGCGGTCGGTCTGTGGGCGTGGCGGCGCGGACCGATCGACGCCCCCGAGTGTTCGGCCGTGGTCGTGGTCGGGGTCGCGCTGCTCGTCTTCACCCCCAACTACGGCTGGTACGCCGGCGTGCTGCTCGCGCTGGTCGCCATGACCGGTGCGCTCGAGTGGGTGCCGGTCGTCGTCGCCCCGACCTTCGCCTATCTCATCCACTCCGACCACGACACGCTGATCTTCGCGATCGCGGCGCTGCTCACGGCGGCCGTGGCGGCCGCGCGGCATGCCGATAGCCTGCGCAGATGGCACCGGTCGATCTCTCGTGGGACGGTCCGCTTGCGGTCATCAGCCTCACCGCCCCGCCGCTGAACCTGTTCGACGCGGCGCTGGTCGACGCGCTACGCGCGGCGATCTCGTCCGTCGCGGCCGAGGCATTGTGGCGCGACTGGTTCGCCATGATCCATCAGCTCGAGTCGCTGCCCATACCGACCGTCTTCGCCGCGCATGCGCTGTGCCTCACCGCTGCCTTCGAGATCTCGCTGGCCTGCGACCTGCTGCTGGCGGCGGAGTCGGCTCGCTTCGGCCTCGTCGAGATCGTCGTCGGCCTGACGCCGTCGATGGGCGGCCCGCAGCGGTTGGCCGAACGCGCCGGGCCGGCCCGGGCCCGCGAGCTGGTCCTCAGCGGCGAGCTGTTCGGGGCCGCGACGCTCGAGCGTTGGAACGTCGTCAATCGCGTGTTGCCCGACGAGGGTTTCGATGCCGCCGCCCGCGCGTTCGCGCTGCGGTTGGCCACCGGGCCGACGCGGGCGCACGCGGCGACCAAGGCGATCATCCGAACCCAGCTCGCCGGCGGCACCCGGGCCGCGGACGACGTGACGCCGCAGTTGTCCGGCGCGCTGTTCGGCACCGAGGACCTGCGCAACGCGGTGGCGTCCTTCCTGCGCGACGGCCCGGGCCACGCGACCTACACCGGCCGCTGACCTGCCCGCGGCCGCCCGCGCCGCTGTTCCGCGCTGCTGTTTTTCGCGATGATCTCGGTGTCAGCACGCGAATTCGCGTGCTGACACCGAGATCATCGCGGGTTGGGTGAGTGCGTCCACACGGTTGTCCACAGGTTAGGGCGGCGCGGCCCGGGTTCGCTCGCACTGCGCGACCGTCCCAGGGTGCTCGATGACGACCTTCCGCCGGTATTCGATCCCGACGCGCTGCCCCGCGTACTCAGTCGAGATGCCGCCCTACGACGCGGCATCCCGCGCACGACGATCGATGCCCGGGTCGCCCGTGCGCGCTGGCGCAGGCTGCTGCCGCGCACCTACTTCACCGGCACGAGCCTTACGGACCGGGACCGCATGGACGCCGCAGTGAGCTATGCCGGTGACGGCGCCGCGCTCTCCGGTGCGGCCGCATTGGTTGCGGCCGGCGTGCGCCGCGTGGTGATGCCGTCCCATGTGCTGGTGGTCGTCCCTCCGGACAACTGCGCTCGCTCGACGAGCTGGGTCCAGGTGCGCAGGACCGTGCGTCCGTTCGTCGCAGAACCGTGGTGGCGGCCGAGGCGGGTCGAGATCGCGCGAGCCACGTCGGACCTGGCCGTGACGATGCGGCGACTCGACGACGTCCGCACCCTGGTGGCGCGGGTCGTGCAGGACGGCCATTGCACGATTCCCGAACTCGGTGCGGAGTTGGACGCCGGGCCACGACGCGGCAGTAAGCATCTGCGGCAGGCTCTCCTCGAGGTTGGGTGGGGCGCGGCGTCGGCACCTGAAGCGCAGGCCGCGGTGATCCTGCGCGAGGCCGGCATCACCGGCTTCCAGCCCAACGCCGAGCTCTCCCTGCCGGACGGATCGGTGCGTTCTGTCGACTTCTACTGGCCGAAGCTGCGTGCCTGCCTCGAGATCGACAGCGTCGAATGGCACTACGAGGTGGACGACTGGACCGGCACCTGGGACCGCCACCTCGACCTCAGCAAGATCGGCTACAGCGTCATCCATCGCCCGCCGTCCGCGCTGAAGGACAAGGAACGCTTCGTCTGCGACATCCGAACTTGGCTCGCCGGCCGAGAGGCCGATCTGCGCCGCGGTCTGTCCTGATGATCTCGGTGTGCGCACGCGATTCTGCGTGCACAGACCGAGATCATCGCGAAGAGGGGCCATCGCGACCACGGGGAGAGCGGCGCGATCAGCGCAAGGACGCGCGCCAGGCGTTCGGGCCGGGGGTGAGCGGCGGCCGGAACTGCGCCGCCCGGTCGTTCCAGCTGCCGCGCCGCGTGCGCGTCGCCGGCTCCTCCCCGCCGCCGCCCGCCGCCGAGACGACGGCCGTCAGCACCGCGAGCTCCTCGGCCGTCGGCGACCCGCTGACCACGCGCAGCAGCGGTCTGGGCGGCTCGGTCGACGGCTCCGGCTCGTCCGTCATGGCGCGCCAACCCTCGATGATCTCGGTCGGAGCACGCGATTCTGCGTGCTCTGGCCGAGATCATCACGAAAGGGCGGGGTCACAGCGGGATGTTCCCGTGCTTCTTGGGCGGCAGCGACTCGCGTTTGTTGCGCAGCGAGCGCAGCGCGCGGATGACGTAGGCGCGGGTCTGCGACGGCGGGATGACCGAGTCGATGAAACCCCGCTCGGCCGCGACGTAGGGGTTGACCAGCGTGTCCTCGTACTCCTGCACGAGCTCGGCCCGCACCTCCTCGGGCTTGTCGGCCTTGGCCAGCTTCTTGCGGTGCAGGATGTTGACCGCGCCCTGCGCGCCCATGACCGCGATCTGCGCCGTCGGCCAGGCGACGTTGATGTCGGCGCCCAGGTGCTTGGAACCCATCACGTCGTAGGCGCCGCCGAACGCCTTGCGCGTGATCACCGTGACTTTGGGGACGGTCGCCTCGGAGTAGGCGTAGATCAGCTTCGCGCCGCGCCGGATGATGCCGGCGTGCTCCTGGCCGACGCCGGGCAGGAAACCGGGCACGTCGACCAGCGTCAGCACCGGCACGTTGAACGCGTCGCAGGTGCGCACGAAGCGCGCGGCCTTCTCCGACGCGTCGATGTCGAGGCAGCCGGCGAAGTGCGTCGGCTGGTTGGCGACCACACCGATGGGGTAGCCCTCGATGCGCCCGAAGCCGACGATGATGTTCTGCGCGAACAGCTCGTGCACCTCGAGGAATTCGCCATCGTCGACGAGGTGGTTGATGATCTCGTGCATGTCGTAGGGCGTGTTGGCCGAGTCGGGGATGAAGGTGTCGAGCATCGCGTCGGACTCATCGGTGACGTCGACGACGTCGGTCTCGTACACCGGCACCGGGTCGAGGTTGTTCGACGGCAGGTAGGACAGCAGCGCCTTGACGTAGCCGATCGCGTCCTCTTCGTCCGAGCCGAGGTAATGGGCGTTGCCGCTGGTGGTGTTGTGGGTGCGGGCGCCGCCGAGTTCCTCCAGCGTCACCTCTTCGCCGGTCACCGTCTTCACGACGTCGGGGCCGGTGATGAACATCTGCGACGTCTTGTCGACCATGACGATGAAGTCGGTCAGCGCGGGGGAGTAGACGTGGCCGCCGGCCGCCGCGCCCATGATCAGCGAGATCTGCGGGATCACCCCGGATGCGCGGACCGTGCGGTGGAAGATGTCGCCGTAGAGCCCGAGCGAGACGACGCCTTCTTGGATGCGCGCGCCGCCGCCCTCGTTGATGCCGACCACCGGGCAACCGGTCTTCATCGCGAAGTCGAGCACCTTGACGATCTTCTCGCCGTAGACCTGGCCGAGCGCGCCGCCGAACACGGTGACGTCCTGGCTGAACACCGCCACCGGGCGGCCGTCGACCGTCCCGGTGCCGGTGACCACGCCGTCACCGAACGGCCGGTTCTTCTCCATGCCGAACGTGGTCGAGCGGTGCCGGGCGAACTCGTCGAATTCCATGAACGAGTCGTCGTCGAGCAGCATGAGGATGCGCTCGCGCGCGGTCATCTTGCCCTTGGCATGCTGCTTGTCGACCGACCGCTCCGACCCGGCGTGCACGGCTTCGTCGTAGCGGCGCTCCAGGTCGGCCAGCTTGCCGGCGGTCGTGTGCGGATCGAGGTCGGGCCCAACGGCGTCTGCTGCCATGGGTCCGGAGCCTAATCGGGCGCTCAGGACGTACGGTCACCGACATGGAACGTGCCGCCCTGGACATCGACCGGCTGCTGGTCGCGCTCGCCCCGCGGTGGGCCCGGGTGCAGGTCGTGGCGTTGACCGAGTCGACGAACGCCGACCTCGTGGCCGATGTGGCCGCGCCCGATCGCAGCGCGCTGGCGGCCGAGCACCAGAGCGCCGGCCGCGGCCGCCTCGACCGCAGCTGGTCCTCCCCACCGCGCGCCGGCATCACCGTCTCGGCGTTGCTGCGGCCCCCGGTGCCGCTGGCGCTGTGGGGGTGGCTGCCGCTGCTGACCGGTGTCGCCGTCCACGAGGCGATCCGGGCCACAACCGGCATCGAGACCGGGCTCAAGTGGCCCAACGACGTGCTCAGCGCTGGCAACGGCGACTTCCGCGACAAGCTGGCCGGCATTCTCGCCCAGACCGCCGGCGACGCGGTCGTTCTCGGTATCGGCGTGAACGTCTCGACGACGGCCGAGGAACTGCCCGCCACCAACGCCACCTCACTCGCCCTCGAAGGCGCCCCGGACGTCGACCGCACCGCGCTGCTGATCGCGATCCTCACTACCCTCGACGCCCGCTTCGCGCAGTGGGTCGACTGCGACGCGGACGCCGCCGCCTGCGGGCTGGCCAGCGCCTACGAGCAGCGGTGCGTCACGCTCGGTCGGGCGGTTCGGGTGACGATGGCCGGCGACGACGCGCCGGTCGACGGCGAGGCGGTCGGCCTCGACGACCTCGGCCGGCTCCTGGTCCGTACCCCCGACGGCACCCGCACGATCGGTGCCGGCGACGTGGAGCACCTGCGGCCCCGGTGACCCGCTTTGCCGCTACGGTGGGCGCAACCCGCCCCAGGGTCCGACCAGGAGGACGCCGTGCCGTACCCGGAGAAGATCCTCGCCGACGACGAGCAGGTCGTCGAACGACTGCATCCGCACTGGATCACCCTCGTGCCAGCGACACTGTGGTTCATCGTCATCTGCGCGGCCGGCGGCGTCGGCATCGCGTACGCCCCGGACAAGGGCACCGGCCAGCTCGTCGTCCTCATCCTGATCATCGCGGTCGGGCTGATCCTGTTGTCGTGGCTCACGTTCGCGCCGTGGATCCGCTGGCGCACGACGCACTACATCTTCACCACGCACCGGGTGCTCATCCGCCGCGGCGTGCTGCGCCACACTGGGCGGGACATCGCGCTGCAGCGCATCAGTGACGTGGGTTTCACCCAGTCGCTCTGGGACCGGATGGTGCGGGCCGGCACGCTCACGATCGAGTCGGCTGGCGAGCACGGCCAGGAGTCGCTCAACAACATCCCGAAGTCCAACCAGCAGCAACAGACGATCAACCGGCTCATCGAGCAGGACAGCGACCGTCGGGCGCGGATGAACTACGGCGCCGGGCAGGGGCCGTCCTACCCGCCGACCCGGCAGTACCCGCCGCAGTAGGGATGCTGACGCCGGCGGGGCAACCGGGCCCCCCGGGCGGTTGCCACCGCCGGCGCAGCGTGTGCGCCTGACGGCGCACACCCTTTCCGTGATCCGCGGCCTGGCCGGCGGATCACGCGTCACACCGGATCGCCCATGCACGACGCCGGTGTGAGGTCTAGGACGTCACTGTGGCTACTTCATGGGTGTTGGTCAGTGCCGCGTCCAGTCCACTCGGCAAGGCGTTCCACTTCTGCTCCGTGCCACCGGTGCAACCGGTCACGATCACCTTGTAGTAGCCGGTGTCGGTCAAGTCGCTATTCAGACCGGAGCTGAGACACAGACCGGGCGGACCGGAGGAGTCCTTGATCGTGTACCGGTCGGCGTATGCCGCGACGGTGGGATAGACCGTCCACGCGAAACCGGCCGTGTTGCCGGTGGCCGTCGACGGACAGGCCGCTAGGATCGGATACCCCGCGGCCGTCAGGGGACTCTTCAGACAATAGGTCGTTGCGGTGACCGTGTTGGTGACTTTCAACAGCACCGTCGTCGGGGTCTTCCCCAACGCCGGTGACGGGGTGAACCGCTGGTTCCATAACACCTTAGTCGGGTCGGGGTTCTGCTTGCAGGTGTACAGCTGGAGGAAGGGAGTGTTCACGTTTTGGCCCTTGACGTCGAGGCACGTGGCGAAGTGCTGATAGTTCACCAACTGCTGGTTGCCGGCACCGGCCATGCCGGCGCCGGTTGTCGGCGACGGCACCCAGGTTTGGGCGGTGTCCGTTATGTTGTTTATCGTGCACGCGGCGAGGGAGAGGGCGGTGCCGGCGGTCTGGGCCGAGTCGTTGATGCAATAACCATCGGTGTCCGACCGGTCGGTCTTCGAGCCCTCCAGGTGCGCGCTGTTGTTGACGCTCCACTCCTGGTTCCAGGGTGAGACCTGGCAGGTCTCACCCGCTGCCGGCGGATTGGCCGCGAACGCGGCGGGAGTCGTGCCCGCGGGACACATGGGCTGGGCTACGCACGCCTGCCCGGAGTTCGCCGCGGCGTACTGCGCCGGGGTGACGCCGGCGCCGCACCATTGCGTGACGTCGGAGACCTTGCAGGGTTCGAGCAGGATCTGGTTGCCGGCGGCGTGTGACGTCGGGAGCGCGCCGGTGTCGAGGCACAGCGGGGTCGTCAGGGCCGCGGTCGAGACGAGCTCGATGCTGAGGTCCTGGCGGTAGGCCCATACCTGCGCGGCGTTGGGCGGCGTGGTCGTGCTGCACGGCTGCACCAGCACCGGGGTACCTACCGTCGGCGTAGCCGAGGCGTCCATGCAGAAGTGAGCTGAACCGGCCGGATAGATCATGATGGTGCCGCCGGCAATATTCATGTCGTTGGTCTTGAAGATGTAGGTGGTCTCGATGGTGCGCCCGACCGACGAGCTGTTGCCGGAGCCGTCGGTGCCGGTCGAGTGGATCACCGCGAAGTGCGGGGTGCGAATCGGCGGAGACCCCGCGAAGTAAGGGCCGGCACTCGTGCACGTCATCTTGTTGGCGCTGGTCAACGGCATGGCGTTGTAATAGGTGATGCTGCTCGAGTACTGCATGGTGCCGGTGTTGGCGGCGCTGCCCGACCACGGCCCGCACGGCAGCTGACTGTCGTCGCCAGTCGTTACGCCCGTGTTCGGGTCAGTCTGGGTCGCGTCCCGAATCTGGCCGAGCACGATGTCGATCCCGGTCTGCGCCGCGTGCAGCGCATGCACCCGCGTCTCGACGAACCTGGTCGTGCTGGTCTGGTTGAGCACCATCGAGAGCATGAGCCCGCCGAGGGCCAAGGTTGCGACGATGACGAGCATCAGCATCGGCATCGAGCCGGTCTCGTCGTCGCGCCGGGGCAGCCGGGCCAGGAGCGCCCGGCGCAGGGTCGGCGTGCTCATGACGTCGCGTCCGGGGCGACCTGCTGGCACACGGGGTCGGTCGAGGTCACGTCGCTGTTCAGCGCCGCGAACGTCATCGAGATCGTCGTCGGGGCCGCGTCCTTCAGGCCGGACGAGGTCGTGAACTTGACGGCCAGCTGCTGGTACGGGCTGCTCGGGGCCGAGGCCGCGGGCACCGTGAACGGGCTCGTGCCATCGTTGGTGACATTGCCGGCCAGCGTCTGCCACGCGGTGAGGCTCCCGGTCACGTACGTGGTCTCATCGGCGGTTGCCGTCCAGGTGCGTTTCTGAAAGTTGCTGCCGTCCAGGCGCAGCTGCACGCATTGGCTGGCGCCGGTGACGGTGACCATCTCGAACTCGACGTTCCAGTCGCCGGAGGTGGTTGCGAGGGCGACTGGGCTGATGCCGTTCGCGTAGCGCAGCGATCGGTCCAGCTGCAGGAAGGCGTTGTTGGCCCGATCGGTCGAGATGGTGGTCGCCTCGACCTTGTTCACCGTGTTGCTCATCAGCAACATCGCACCGGTGAACATCGCCATGAAGATCGCCATGATGGCCATGCCGACCAGCAGTTCGGCCAGCGAGGTGCCCTCTTCGTCGTCGTGCCCGGCGCGCAGCCGGCGCAGCGGGTTCAGGTCGAGGCGCATCAGAACGCCGTGATCGTCGTCGTGTCGTAGTCGAGCGCGCCGGCGGCGTCGGTGACGGTCAGCGTGACCGTCCAGCTGCCTGAATACGACGGCAGTGTGCCCGAGATCGTGCTGCCGCTCAGTGAAAGGCCGGGCGGAAGTCCGGACGCGGAATACGGCCCGTACGGGCTCGTACCACCCGTGGTGACCGCCGAGAGCGAGATGGTGAGGCTGCCTCCCCGGAAGTTGAACGGATAGTCCGGCACGTTGAGGGTCAGATTCGACACGTGCCAGGCGAAGCCGGCGGTGGTGGCACTGAAACCGGAGGCGTCGGTCACCCTGACCATGATGTTCGTGGTGTTCGTGTTCGTCGCGCCGGTCGTGCCGCTGATGCGCCCGGTGGCCGGGTTGAGGCTGAGCCCGCTCGGCAGCGCCGATCCGACCAGTGCATAGGTGAACGAGCCGGTGCCGCCGCTCACCTGGGCCGACATGTTCAACGACACCGCGGTTGACCGCGGGGTCGTCTGGTCACCGGGTGAGGTGATGGTCGGCACCGGGTTGACCGTCCAGGTGAAGCTAGCGCTGGTGACGCTCACCGCGGCCGCGTCGGTGATCGTGACTGTGGCCGTGTAGGTGGCTGCCGGTCCGCCGACGGTGCCGGTGATGGTGCCGGCGCCGACCGTCAGGTTGGCCGGCCCGCTGTTCAGGCGGAATGCGCAGGGCGTGTTGGGGCAGGTGTAGCTGAACGTCGCGTTGGCCGTGCCGCCGACCGTGGTGGCCTGCGCCGCCGGCGCGGTGACGGTCGGGCTCGCGACGACGTTCCAGGTGAACGTCTGCGTGTTGGTGTTGCCCGCGGCGTCGGTCACCGTGATGGTCACCCCGTAGCTGCCGGTGGCCGTCGGGGTGCCGGCAATGGTGTTGGATGTGCGCGTGAGCCCGGTCGGCAGGCCGCTGCTCGACCAGGTGTAGGGAGCACTACCGCCGGAGGCGCTGAGCGTCAGCGTGCTGATCGCCTTGTTCCGCGTGCTGGTCTGGGTTCCCGGGTTCGCTCCGATCGGCGGGTTCGACACGGTCCAGTTGAACGAGTTCGATCTCGCCGTGTGCGCCGGGCTCGAGCTGTCGGTGACGAGCAGTTGCACCGTGTTCGGACCAACGGTGGTGAGCGTGCCGGTGATCCTCCCGGCCGCCGAGATCGCCAGCCCGGCCGGAAGGGTGCCGTTGGGGTCGGAGAACGTGTAACCGCTCTTTCCGCCGGATGCGGTCACCGTGAGGTTGACCGTGGCGCCGGCGGCGTTCAGTTGATCCGCGACCGTCGTGAAGACGAGCTTGGGATACACGGTCCAGGTGATCGTGGCGGTGTCGGTGCGCGCGCCGAAGCTGTCGGTGAGGATGATCTGGGTCGTACCGGAGACGGCGCCGGCGGCGACCGTCCCGCTGATGAGACCTCCGGGGCTGATCGCCAGCCCAAGGGCGCTCAGCGTGGCCAGGCCGGCCGGAGTGGTGGACCAGAAGAACGGCGCGACCCCCGTCCCGTCCTTGACCAGCAACTGCAGCGACACGGCGTCACCGATCTCGATCGACTGTGCGGCGATCGGCGCGATCTGCGGCGCCGGGGGCAGCGGCTGGTTGTTGTTGAACTGGGGGTCGGCGTCGGCGTTGATCAACGCCGAGGTCGTGTAGGCGCACTGCGACGACGGGCAACCGCGTTGGGTCCAGGTGACGGCAACGATCGCGCGCACGTAGTTGATCGTCGACGCCGACGACAGGCACGAACCTTGATTGCTGGCCGAGTTGCACTCGAGGTACTTGTACACGGTGAAGGGAGTTGTCCCCGGCTGCTGGATGAGGGCCGGCGTAGGACCACACAGACCGCCGGTGGCAACGATGCACGTCGGTACCGCCGCGCTCGCACCGCCGGAGGTGACCGTCGAGTCGTAAGCGATCTTCGTCGCGTCCGAACTCACCGCATTTGCCACGGTTGGGTATGCGGTCAGCGTGTTGCGCTCGGCGATCACCGAGTTCTGGTCCCGGCCGGTCAGCAGGTCAGAGGCGTGCAGCGCCCGGATCTGCTCCATCGCGGTATCGGCGAGCTGCACGGCAGTCTTCTCCGCGCGCTGGTGACTCGCGCTGCTCAGGCCGGCGACGTACTCTGCGCCCACGGCGCCCATGATTACGGTGATCAGGCTGATGGCGATGATCGACTCCAGGAGGATGAAACCGCCCTCCCCAGCAACCCGGCGCAGCACCCAGGCCCGTAGCCGTCGTAACGGCTCGGGGAATGGGGTCAGGGTTGCGCGGGGCATCAGGTAGTCAGCTCTCGGTATCAGCTGTGGGCTGCCAGGATCGTCTTCAGCTGGGCAACCTGTGCACTGCTCATCGGGGCCGAGAACAGCGTCAGTTGCGTGGTCATCGTGGTAGCCGCGTCGACCGACCCGGTACGCGATTGGCCGGTGACCGACACCTGCGAGGAGTTGACGAGGACCCGGCGCGCGCCGGTCTGCAACGTCTTGAGGAACTTGATCTGGTGCGCGTACGAGCCGGTGCTGGCGACGGTCACCGGGATCGTGTACTGGCCGCCGGCAGCGGCCGCCGTGCCCGCCGTCGCCGGGTTCGCGGGCGTCGCGGCGGTTGACGTGCTCGCGGCACCGGTGGTGCCTGTGGTCGACACCGGAGCGGCCGCCACGACCGCCGTGATCGAGCCGACGACGATACTGGTCAGGTGGACCTGGCTGAAGCGGGCGACACTGCTCGCCTCGTCGGTGAATCCTGGCAGGCCGCTGTCGGTCGGCAGCGAGTACAGGGCGCCGCGCAGCTTGCCCTTCAGGAACGAGATATTACGGTTCTCCTCGGCCAGCTTGGCGTTCTTGGCGGCCGTCAGGGAGTTCTGCGTGTTGGTGTTGGTGGCCTGGGCGCGGACGCTCGAGGCGTCCGACAGCTCCGGGCTGATGAGCAGGAACCAGCTGGCGGCGATGAGCACCAGGGCGACGAAGGCGCCGCCGCCGATCCACACGCGTCGATCCTGCAGCGTGCTGCTATTCATCACTTGCCTCCAGTGGCAGTCGCGTCGTAGCGGTGCGTGTACAGCTGGTCGGTGAGCTGCATCGTGACCGTCCACTGCGCGCCGGCTCCCGTGGTGCCTGCGGTGTTGCTGCTCGGCACGACGTTCACCAGGCCCCGCAGCGTGACGAGTTTGCGCACGTAGGTCGCGAGGTCGGTCAGGGTCTGCGCGGAACCGTTGAGCGTCAGCGTGCCGATCGTGGGCAGACCAGACGTGTCGAGTGACGGCGTGGTGGCGGCAGGGCTGCCGCCGGGCCCGGCCGCCAGCGTCACATTGACGGAGGTGAGCGACATCGATCCCGGCAGGGCGGCGCGCACGGTCGACAGCAGGGCGGCCGCGTCGACATCGCTCGTCATCAAGGTCGCGATCTGGGTGTCGATGGACTTCGTGGCGGCCTGAATCTGCGTGACGTTGTTGAACTTGTGCTGCTCGCGCGTGAGGCTCGTGGTGCGGGCGTTCGCGGCGTCGAGCGAATCCGATGCGGCCGAGCTCTTCGTGTACGCAAGCCCGAAGCCGGCGGCACAGAGCACGATGACCACGCCCAGGCAGAGTGCAATGAGCTTGCGCAGTACCTTCAGCCGGCGTGACTCGGTCAGCTCCGGCGGGGTCAGGTCGGCGACGATGCCCCACCCGGGCATGCTCGACCAAAGCCCGTCCCGGTCGCCGGGCCGGGTCATCAAGGTCGTCATGCCGCTGCTCCCATCGCGAGCCCGATTGAGACCGCACTCGCGCTGTGCGTCAGGTCGGCCGAACGGGAATGCTTCGAGGCCAGCTTGTTGCGGACGTGCTGCATCGGGTCGACGACGCGGGTCGGGAGGCCGATCTGATCCTCCAGCGCCTGGGCGATCCCGAGCAGTTGGGAGCCGCCGCCGGTCAACGAGATCCGCTCGATCGGGGCCGTGTCGTTCGTCGAGCGGAAGTAACCGATCGACGTGCGGATCTCGGCCAGTAGGGGCCGCAGGCCCTCGATGAGTGCCCGGGCGATCTCCAGGCCGGTGTTCTCGAGACCGGACTCGCACTTGGTCCGCTCCGCCTCGGGCGTGCTCAGGCTGAGCCGGTCGGCGAGCTGCTCGGTCAACTTGTCGCCGCCGCGGGCGAGCGTGCGGACCAGCTTCGGCACGCCGTGGTCGTGGATGACGATCGTGGTCAGGTGCGCGCCGAGGTCAATGACCGCCTCGACGGCGAGGGCTTCGTCGGCGATGGCCCGCAGCGTCCCGAATGAGGAGAGATCGACGCGGGCGACGCGCAGGTTGGCCTTCTCGACCGCGGCCACGGCGGCGAGCACGGGCTCGCGCGGGCTGGCGATGAGCAGGCCCGGGACCAGGTCCGTGTCCGGATCGGGGGCGCCGAGTTCGCAGAAGTCGAGCACGATCTCGGCGATCGGCAGGGCCACGATCTCTCTGGCCTGGAACGGCAGGGCCTTGGCCCGCTGCTGCGGGTCCAGATTGGGAATGGTCAGCGAGCGCACGATCACCTGTTGATTGGCGACGCCGAGAATGACGTTGCGGCACTCGAACTTGTTCGCGGCCCACAGTTGCTTGAGCGCGGCGGTGAGCAGTGCCGGCTCCTGGACCCCGCCGTTGACGATGACGCCCGGGGGCAGGTCGATACGGCCGACGCCGTGGACGGTCACCGACGGCCGACCCTCGAGCGTGCCCGGGGCAAGGATGGACGCGCGTACTCCGGTGGCGCCGAGGTCGAGCCCAATGGCATGTCCGTCAGCGTTCAAGACGCCGATCCCGTTCATGCCGACCTGACGATGCTTCATGGCGTGGCTCCCGGACTCAGATCTGGTGGGCGAACTGGCTGTAGGCGTCGACGATCGGCGCACTGGCAAAAAGGGCGACAAGGGCGCCGGCGATCATCGCCGGCCCGAACGGCACGAGGGTCTTGCGGCCGGCGCGCCGGGCGAGCAGCAGGGCCGCTGCGACCAGGCCGCCGATGACGAACGCGGCGAACACGCCGACGATCACCGCGGGATAGGACAGGAAGCCCAGCACCGCGCCGATGACACCGGCGAGTTTCACGTCGCCGAGGCCCATGCCGCCGGGCTTGGCGATCGCGAGCGCGAGGAAGAACGCGAACAGCGCCACGGTGCCGATGGCCGCCCGCAGCAGCGGCTCGAAAGTGCCACTGACGAACGAGGCCGTCGTGAGCAGCACGGTGACGGCGATGTAGCTGGGGTAGACGATCGCGTTCGGCAGCTTCATTACGTCGAGGTCGATGGCGGCGAGCGCGATGCCCGCGGCCACGAAGAACAGGTAGGCCGGCAGGGCCGGGAGCAGATGCAGGTGCGCGACTTCGACGGTCGTAACCACGAAGAGCACGGCGGTGACGAGTTCGACGATGAGGTACCGCGGGCTGATCGGGGCCTGGCAGTCGGCGCACTTGCCGCGCAGCATCAGCCAGCCCAGCACCGGCACGTTGTGCCGGGTGCGCACGGCGGCATCGCAGGCCGGGCAGTGCGAGCCGGGGCGGGAGAGCGACTCACCACGAGGCAAGCGGTAGACGACCACATTGAGGAAGGAACCGACCGCGAGTCCGACGAGCGCAACCGCGGCATACAGTACCGGCATCGCGTTTCCCTTCGGGTTGGTCGGAGGCCGGGGCGCCGGCGGAAGTGCGCAGGCGTTCTCACCACCCGCCGGGAATCACACTCGTGATTCCCGGCGGGTAGCGGCAACGACTGTCGGGTGTTACGTGGATCAGCAGACGTAACCGGCTGCCCATGCCGTCGGATAGGTCTTGGTGGTGGTGGTGACCTGGCCGCCGTTTGCGCTGGAGTAGCAGTAGTAGTTGGTCGTGCTCGTATTCCCGTTGATGTTGTAGGCCGTCAGGATGTAACCGGAGACCGGGGCCGTTGCGGCGCTCGGGATGTACTTGAAGACGGTGCCGCTGCTCGTGTTGACCGTCTGAGCCGTGCAGCCACCGGGGGACCCGCCGCCCGCGGCGAGCGAGATCGGATAGGTGGCGTTGTCGGAATTGCATTGCTCGAGCACGTTAACCGCGCCACGCAGGTCGGACGCCGAGGCCTTGTCGGCTGCGCCCTTCTTGTAGTTGAGGTAGAGCGGGATGGCGATCGCGATCAGGATGCCGATGATCACGACGACCACGAGCAGCTCGATCAGGGTGAAGCCGTTCTCGCCGTTTTCGCGCTTTTCGCGCAGCTTGGCCAGGCGGTTGTGCATGGGAGCCTCCAGGGCTTTATCGGGGTCGGCGCGGGGGCCGGGTAAGGGGTCCTTCGAAGGTAAAATCGGCGTGAGAGGTGCGTACTTAAGGGTTTTCCGAGAACTTCGGTAACGATCGAGTAACGGCCGCGCGGTCCGGGCCGCGGCGACGCGAGTGTGTCAGCCCTGGATGTGCTTGTAGATCGAGAACATCGGCAGGTACAGGCAGATCACCATCGAGCCGATGACCGCGCCCATGAGCACGACGAGCAGCGGCTCCATGGCCGAGGTGAGCGACTCCGTGGCCGTCTGCACTTCCTTGTCGTAGTAGTCGGCGACCTTGTCGAGCATTTCGGTGATCTGGCCGCTCTCCTCACCGACCTCGAGCATCTGCGTGACCATCGAGGGGAACAGCGGGTGCTTCTCCAGCGCGCTGGACATCGTGCCGCCGGTGCGCACGTTGTCGCGCACTTCCTCCATGGCGTCGGTGATCACCGCGTTGCCGGACGTTCCGCCCACCACGTCGAGGGCCTGGATGATCGGCACACCGACGGCGAGCAGGGTGCCCAGGTTGCGGGCCCAGCGGCTGATGGCCAGCTTGGTGAACAGTGTCCCGAACACCGGCAAGCGCAGCTTGGTCCGGTCGACCTTGAGCCGGAAGTCCTTATTCGTGCGGACGGCCTTCTTGAAGGCTTTCAGGCCGAAGAAACTGCCACCGATCGCGATCGGCAGGATCCAGTACATGTTGTGCGACAGCGTCACTAGGATCTGGGTCGGCAGCGGCAGGTTGCCGCCCAGTTGTTTGAACATCTTCTCGAACACCGGGACGATGAACATGATCACGCCGGTGCCGAGCAGCAGCGAGAAGATCAGCACGATGACGGGGTAGGTCATAGCCGACTTGATCTTGGAGCGCAGCTCGGCGTCCGACTCGTACATCTTGGCGATCCGCGACAGCGCGTCGTCGAGGAAACCGCCGGTCTCGCCGGCCTTGATCATGTTGATCATCAGCGGCGGGAAGTGATTCGGGTGCTGGGCCATGGCGCTCGACAGCGTGGCGCCGCCCTGGACGTCGATCTTGACCCGCGTGATCGCTTCCTTGAACTTCGGCTTGTCGGTCTGCTCTTCGAGGATTCCGAGCGAGCGCAACAGGGTGAGGCCCGAGGCCGTCATCGAGGCGAACTGCCGGGCGAAGACCGCGAGGTCCTTGAGCGTCGTCTTCTTCTTGAGTCCCGGGACCGACAGCTCTCGGTTCATTCCGGTACCAAGACCGCCGATCTCCAGCGGAATCAGGCGTTGGTTGCTCAGCGAGCGGGCCGCGCCGTCCGGTGAGTCGGACTCGATCTTGCCCTTGACGACGGCGCCGGTCTGGTCCAGCGCCTCGTAGGTGAACGTCTTCAGTGCGGGCATCAGATCCTCGCCAATCTCTTGAATTCGCCTTGGTCGTGCGCCAGCTCGAGCGCGGTTGACTTGCTGATGAGCTGCTCGTTGTAGCGGATGGCCAGGTGCTGATCGAAGCTGATCATCCCGAGGTTGCCCGAGGACTGCAGGAACGTCGGGATCTGGTGCACCTTGCCCTCACGGATGAGGTTGCGGATGGCCGGCATCGCGACCATCACCTCGCAGACGATCGTGCGGCCGTTGCCGTCGCGGGTCGGGGCCAGCGACTGCGTCACCACGCCCTGGAGACAGTTCGCCAGCTGGGCCCGGATCTGCTGCTGCTGGTGGGCCGGGAAGATGTCGATCAGTCGGTCGATGGTCTGCGCGGCCGACTGGGTGTGCAGGGTGGCGAGCACGAGGTGGCCGGTCTCGGCGGCGGTGATCGCCGTGGCCGTCGTCTCGAGGTCACGCAGCTCGCCGACCAGGATGATGTCGGGGTCCTGGCGCAGCACGTGCTTCAGCGCGGTCGGGAAGTCTTCGGTGTCGGCGCCCACCTCGCGCTGGTTGACCACGCACTTGCCGTGCGAGTGCAGGTACTCGATCGGGTCCTCGATGGTCATGATGTGCGACGAGCGTGTCTTGTTGGCCACGTCCAGCAAGCTGGCCAGCGTCGTCGACTTGCCGGAGCCGGTCGGACCGGTGACCAGCACCAGGCCGCGCTGCAGGTGGGCGAAGCGCTCGATGTCCGGCGGCAGGCCGAGCTCGGCCAGGCTGCGGATGTGGTGCGGGATGGTCCGCAGGACGGCCCCGACGGAGGCACGCTGCACGAAGACGTTGACGCGGAAGCGGCTGACGTCCTCCAGCGAGTACGAGGTGTCCATCTCGTTCGTCGCCTCGAACTTCGTCCAGTGCTCAGGCGACAGGATCGAGCGCATCAGCGCCGACGTGTCCTCGGGCGTCAGCCGGGCCAAGCCCTCGATCGGGCGCAACGCACCGTGCACCCGGATGCACGGCGGGATGCCGGCCGTGATGTGCAGGTCGGACCCACCGCGCTGGACGGTCAGCTTGAGCAGGTCATCGATGACCTTCTTCGGGTCACCCTCGATCGACGTCGCCGCGGGCGGGCGCGGAAACGCGGCCTCGTCGCTCAGCAGGGCAGTCATAGCAGCCTCTCTCCGGAATATGGCGTCAGACGGTGACACGAAGCACCTCTTCAACGGTGGTTTGGCCGACAACGGCCTTACGCAGGCCGTCCTCGCGCAGCGTGACCATGCCCTCGGTGATCGCGACGGCGTGGATGTCGGTGGCCGACGCATGCTGCACGGCCATCCGCTCGATGTCTTCCGAGATCGGCATGACCTCGTTGACGGCGAGCCGGCCGTGGTAGCCCGTCTGGCCGCAGGACCGGCAGCCGATCGGCTTCCACAGCTTCTCGGGAAGCTCGATGGTGGTCGGCCAGTTGAGCGAAGCGAGTTCCGCTTCGGTGGGCGCGAACGCCTCCTTGCACCACTCGCACAGTCGGCGCGACAGGCGCTGGGCGAGCACGCAGTCGAGTGACGAGCCGACCAGGAACGGTTCGATGCCCATCTCGATCAAGCGGGTGATCGCCGACGGGGCGTCGTTGGTGTGCAGGGTCGAGAGCACGAGGTGACCGGTGAGCGCGGCTTCGACGGCGAGCTGGGCCGTGGTCCGGTCGCGGATCTCACCGATCAGCACGACGTCGGGGTCCGATCGCAGGATCGCCGGTAACACCGCGGCGAAGGTCAGGCCGGCCTTGGCATTGACCTGGACCTGGTTGACCCCGGCCAGCCGGTACTCGACCGGGTCCTCGACCGTGATGATGTTGATCTCGGGCTTGCTGATCTCGGCCAGCGTCGCGTACAGGGTTGTCGACTTGCCCGAGCCGGTCGGGCCGGTGACGAGCACCATGCCGTGCGGCTTGGTGAACGATTTCGAGTAACGCGCGTAGGTGTCGTCGCCGAAGCCGAGCTTGCGCAGTTCCAGGTCGATGCCGCCGGTGTCGAGCACCCGGAGCACGATCTTCTCGCCCCATACCGTCGGCAGCGTGGCCAGGCGCAGGTCGACCTTGCGCCGGTTGAGACGGACCGTGATGCGTCCGTTCTGGGGGACGCGCTTCTCGGTGATGTCGACATTGGCCATGATCTTGAGGCGGGAGATGAGCGGCGACTGGACGGCGAACGGAACGCGGTCGATCTCATGCAGCACGCCGTCGATGCGAAAGCGCACCCGCAGGTCGTCCTCGGTTGGTTCCAGGTGCAGGTCCGACGCCCGGTTCTGGATGGCCTGCTCGATCAGCGAGTTCACATAGCGGACGACCGGAGCATCGTCCTCGTCGGCGCTGACCGCCGCCATCTGCGAATCCTCGGACACGAAGGACGCGGCAATGTCGCCGAGGTTCGTCTCTTCGCGCTTGAGCCGGTCGACCAACTTGCGCAGTTCGCTGCGGGCGGCGACGACCGGGACGATGTTCATGCCCGAGGCCGCGCGGATGTCGTCGAGCGCGACGACGTCCGAGGGATCGGAGATGGCGACGACGAGCGAGTCGCCGGAGAAGCCGATGCCCAGGACGCGGTGGCGGATCACCAGTGGGAGGGGGATCTTGGCCATCGCCGTGACGTCGAGCGGGTACCCGACCAGGTCGACGCTGTTGACGCCCTGCGCGTCGGCGGAGGCTTCGGTGAGCTCCATCTCCGTCACGACGGAGTCGTTGATCAGGACGTCGCGGATGGAGCGGTGGCTGCGTTCGGCCTCCTCAGCAGCGTCTTGCAGCAGGAGCGCGTCGACGCCGCGGGCCTGGAGGGCGTCGAGCAGAGGTCGGTAGGACTGGAACAACGGTCCTCTCCTTCCCCATCGCCGGACGGTCTACATCTCCTCTATCGGACGGTCGGGCGCCAAACTGAGGTCTGCAAGCCGATCCGAGCGGCACCCGACTGACCGGGCGGGCTGGGCGCGAAGGCTCAGAAGCTGGCGACGCGCAGCGGGTTGTGCCGGGTGCGCGACTCGCCGAGGACCGTGGTGGCCGAGAGCCGGCCGGCCAACGTGGAACGGCTGACGACCGCAGTGCGGTAGGCCTCGGTGGTGGCGGCGGCGCGGGCCGTTCCGGTGGCCCGGCTGGGCCGCGCGGCCGGGTCGACAGGGTGCATGCCTTCGCGCAGCATCGTGAGCGCGACCGAGCGCAGCTGCGAGATCCGGGACTCGGTGACGCCCAGGTCGCGGGCGATGTCGGCCATCTTGTGCTGCTGGAAGAAGTACCGCTCGACGACCGAACGCAGGCGCTCGGGCAGCTCGGCAACGGCGTCGCGCAGGTAGCCGAGCTCCTCGCGGCGCAGCAGCAGGGTCTCCGGGCCGTCGTTGTGGGTGGGCAGCACCTCGTCGGTCTCGTCGGCCGAGAGGGCCTGCAGGCGCACGACTGAGGCGCGGTGCGCGTCGTATTCGATCGCGCCGAGGGCGCTGCGGGACAGGC
>CAXTHY010000005.1:39274-53558 GCA_964244175.1 uncultured Jatrophihabitans sp.
CGCGGGCCTTGCGCACGAACGGCACGTTCGCCGCCTCGGCACCGGCCGGGCCGGCGGCGGCCTCGCCCATCATCGCCTGGGCGAGCTCGGCCGACGAGGGCGCGTGGCCCAGGGTGCGGGTGAGCTCGGTGCGGGTGTTCTCGACGTCGCGGGCCTTGGTCCGCACGCCGCGGCTGGCCCAGTCCATCGAACGCAGCTCGTCGGTCAGGGCACCGCGGATGCGCAGTGAGGCGAATTGGGCGAAGGGAACGCCGCGGGAGGGGTCGAAGCTCTTGGCGCTGAGCGCGAGGGCGTACATCGCGGCGGAGAAGAGGTCGTCGCGGTTGACGTGAGCAGGCAGTCGGTTCATCGCCTCGCGGACGAGGTGGCCGACGAGCGGGAGGTGCTGGCGGACCAGCGCGTCGACATCGTTCTGGGCACCGGGGTTCGGGGCATAGGGGTTCGGCCTGGTTGCGGATTCGAGGTCAGTGGCCTCGAACGCGGGGGACTCGAGAGCTAGCGTCATGGGGGGCTCCGGGACTCAATCGAAAAGTTGCTGCGATGTGTCCGGGCCCCTGCTCCCGATCACGAATGTGGTCGATACGTACCGCGCGCTCCCTCCCGACCGCGCCACGCTGATGTGTTAGATCGGCGTGAAGTAATAGTTACACGAGCCCCGAGGCCCCCGCAAGGCCAAAGTAAAGAAAATGTTAGATCTACGCTGAAGCCCCCCGGAGCAAGGGGCATGACACTCACACGACCCCGCGCCTCATGTGTGTATTCCGTGCCACATCGGACACGTTGCGTGCGCTGCCGGCAGGGCGAGGCCCTGGTCTGGGCTGGCGGCTAGGTAGTCCCGCCAGGGCCAACCGCGACTAGCTGGAGATGTATTGCTCCAGCTGACCGCGATCCTGCTCCAGTTGGCGGATGCGTGAGGACACCACGTCGCCGATCGAGACCAGTCCGATCAGTGTGCCGTCGTCGATCACCGGCATGTGCCGCACCCGGCGCTGGGTCATCGTCTCGGCGATGCTGTCGACGGCGTCCGTGCTGGCGCAACTGACGACCGCGGTCGTCATGATCTCGCCGACCGTCGAGTCGAGGGCCTGGGCTCCGTGCGAGGCGATCCGGCGCACGACGTCGCGCTCGCTGACGATGCCCGCGACCTCGTCGCTGTCGACCACGACGAGCGCTCCGACGTTGTGTTCGGCGAGGGCGGCCACCAGGTCGGAAACGGTGTCGGTCGGCGTGATGGTGAAGACCTCGGCACCGCTCGCTGACTCCTTGTGCCGGATGACGTCGGCGATGTTCATCTGGGCTCCCCACGTCGGTGTCGTAGCCGTGAGCCTGCCGCAGACCGGCGCCGGGCGCCAGCGGTGATCAGCTGGCGACGCTCACGAACCCCGCGATCTCGGCGGACACCCGCTCCGGCTCGTCCAGGGCGACGAACGTGCGACCACCCTCGATCGCGACGAGCCGGGCATCCGGGAACTCGGCGCACAGCCGGTGCGCAAAATCGATCTTGAAGAAGCGATCGGCGTCGCCCCAGACCAGCAGCACCGGTTTGCCGAAGTCGCGCAGCCGGGTTGAGACGTCCAGCAGGTCGCGCTTGTCGATGCGTCCCATGAACCGCGCGGCGTCACGCCGGATCGCCGGATCCTCGAGCGGTTCGACCCAGCGTCGAGTCATGCCGGCGTCGAGCGGGCCGCGCGCCAGCGGGCCGAAGCCCAGCGCCGAGTGCCGTAGCCGGGTGGAGCGCAGCGCCGGCAACATCGTCCGCAGTCGAGCGGGTCGGCGACCGAACTTGACCAGCAGGCCGAACGGGGCCGGCGGGAACTGGTCGAAAGCATCGCAATTGGTGAGGACGAGGCGGCCGATGCGGCTGGCATCGGTGTCGATGACGAACTGGCACAGGGCCCCGCCGGTGTCGTTGCCGACGAGCGTGACGTCGTGCAGGTCGAGCGCCTCAAGGAAGTCCAGGATGAGCCCGGCGACCCCTCGGGGGCTGAGGTCGGCGCCGTCGGCCAGGGCGTCGCGGTGGCCGCCCAGCGGCAGGTCGGGGGCGTAGGAGCGCACGCCGCGCGAGGCCAGGCGGTCGGCCACGCCGGTCCAGAGTTCGCCGTTGACGAGCAGGCCGTGCACGAAGACCACCGGCGGCGCGGTGCTGTCGGCCGGGCCGACGACGCGGAAGTTGACGCGGCCTTGCGGCAGTTCCACGGCCGGCATGGGTGCCTCCAGAGTTACGGTGTGGATGTGATCGCACAAACATACGTACAGCCTGTATGAAAGGCAAGCGGACGCAGGCCGAGCGCTCAGCCACCACGCGCGACGCCCTCATCCGGGCCGCGCGGCCGCTGTTCGCCGAGCACGGCTACGCCGCGGTCGGCACCGAGGCGATCGTGCGGGCGGCCGGCGTGACGCGCGGCGCGATGTATCACCAGTTCGCCGACAAGATCGAGCTGTTCGCGGCCGTGTTCGAGACCGTCGAGGCCGAGGTCATGGCCGGCCTGGACGCCGCGGTGGCGGCCGGTGCGGGTGATGACCTGATGGCGACGATGAAGCTGGGGGTCCGCGCCTGGCTCGAGGCCTGCGCCGACCCGGAGGCGCACCGCATCGTCCTTGTCGACGCGCCGGCGGTGCTGGGCTGGCAGCGTTGGCGCGAAGTCGGGCAGCGCTACGGCTTGGGACTCGTGGAGTCGCTGCTCGAGCAGGCAGTGCAGATGGGCGTCATCGCGGCGCAGCCGGTCGGGCCGCTGGCCCACGTGCTGCTGGGCGCGCTCGATGAGGCCGTCCTCTATGTCGCCCGCGCGGACGACCCGGTCCAGGCCCGCGTCGATGTCACCGCGGTGCTGGACCGGATGCTCACCGGTCTGGCCGCCGACTGACGCCGGCGCGTTGGTAGAGCGGGGCCGGCGCGATCTTGTGCAGGTCCGCGCGCCAGGACGTGTTTTCGCTGCACAAGATCGTTGGGTGCGCGGCACGGGCCGCTCATCGGAAGTCGCGGGATCTCGTGTGCAGGCCGAGGTGCAGGCGCTCGATCCGCTCGGCCAGCACGTTGAGCACGCCGTCGCGGGTGTGCTCGAGCATGCCGCGGATGACCAGGCCGCCCGACTCGCGTGCGACCCGCCGGTGCCGCTGCCACACCGCCTCTTCGACGATGACGTTGACCATGCCCGTCTCGTCCTCGAGGTTGAGGAAGGTGACGCCGCGCGCGGTGGCCGGGCGCTGCCGGTGCGTGACGACCCCGCCGATCGTCACCCGGGTGTGGTCGCCGATCGCGCGCAGCCCGAGCGCGGTGACGATGCCCAGCGCGTCCAGCCGCGGCCGGATCAGCGCGGTGGGGTAGAGGTCGGGGGTCATCGAGGTCGCCCACATGTCGGCGATCAGCTGCTCGGGCGCGGTCATCGCCGGCAGTGCCGGCGGGGCCGACTCGTCGAAGGTGACGACGTCGAGCTGGCCTGGCCGCGCGGTGGCGGCCGCCCCCGCGCCCCACAGCGCGTCGCGGCGCGAGGCCCCGAAGCCGTCGAAGGCGCCGGAGGTCGCCAGCGCCTCGACCTGATCGGCCGACAGGCCCACGCGCCGCGCGAGGTCGGCCATCGACGTGTACGGGCCGTGCGCGTCGCGTTCGGCCACGATCGCCTCGGCCAGCTCGGTGCCGATGGTGCGCACCGACGACAGCCCGAGCCGCACCGCCGGCTGCGGCGCGTCCAGGCAGGCGCACTGCGAGGGACCGGCCAGGCCTTCGAGCGAGGCCGACGCCAACGACACCGCCAGTGACGGCTTGCCGATCTCGATGCCGTGCCGCTTCGCGTCGTGGATCAGCGACTGCGGCGAGTAGAAGCCCATCGGCTGCGCGTTGAGCAGCGCCGCGCAGAACGCCGCCGGATAGTGCCGCTTGAGCCACGACGACGCGTAGACCAGCAGCGCGAAGCTGATCGAGTGCGACTCGGCGAACCCGAACGCGGCGAACGCCTTGATCTTCTCGTAGATCGAATCGGCGACCGACCCGACGATGCCGTACTTCGCCATGCCCTCGTAGAGCCGGATGCGCATGGCGTCGATGCGTTCGACGCCGCGCTTGGAGCCCATCGCCCGGCGCAGCTTGTCGGCCTCGGCCGGGGTGAAGCCGGCGACGTCGACGGCGATCTGCATCAGCTGCTCCTGGAACAGCGGGATGCCCATCGTCCGGGCCAGGGCCTTCTCGAGCTTGGGGTGCGGGTAGGTGATCGGCTCCTCGCCGTTCTTGCGCCGGATGAACGGGTGCACCGAGTCGCCCTGGATCGGGCCGGGCCGGATCAGCGCGACCTCGCAGGCCAGGTCGTAGAAGGTGCGGGGCTTGAGCCGGGGCAGCGTGGCCATCTGCGCCCGCGACTCGACCTGGAACACGCCGACCGAGTCGGCCGCGCAGAGCATGTCGTAGACGCACGGCGCCTCGGGCGGGATCGTGGCCAGCTCGTACGTCACCCCGTGGTGCTCGGTGATGAACGTGAAGCAGTACTGGATGGCCGAGAGCATGCCGAGGCCGAGCAGGTCGAACTTGACCAGACCGATCTCGGCGCAGTCGTCCTTGTCCCACTGCAGGACGGTGCGCCCCGGCATCCTTCCCCACTCGACCGGGCAGACCTCGATCACCGGACGGTCGCACATCACCATCCCGCCGGAGTGGATGCCCAGATGCCGCGGGGCGTTCTGCAGCTCGCTCGCGAGCTGGACAACCTTCGGCGGGACGGCCGAGACATCGGCTTCGGTCTCGGCGCTCCAGTAGTAGCCCCGTTCGATCTCCTTGCTCCACGCGTCCTGTTGGCCCTGCGAATAGCCCAGGGCCTTGGCGATGTCGCGGACCGCCGACTTGGGGCGGTAGGTGATGACGTTGGCGACCTGCGCGGCGTGCTCGCGGCCGTGCATCGCGTAGACGTGCTGGATGACCTCTTCGCGGCGGTCGGACTCGATGTCGATGTCGATGTCCGGCGGCTCGCCGCGTTCGGGTGCGAGGAAGCGCTCGAACATCAGGTTGTAGTAGACGGGGTCGACAGCGGTGATCCGCAGCGCGTAGCAGACGGCCGAGTTGGCCGCCGATCCCCGGCCCTGGCAGAGGATCCCGCTCTCCCGGCAGAACTTCGCGATCTCCCAGACGACGAGGAAGTACCCGGGGAAGTGCAACTTCTCGATGATCTCCAGCTCGTGCTCGATCATCGCGTAGGCCTTGGCCTCGTGCGGCTTGCCGGCGAAGCGTTCGGCCGCGCCGGCGTAGGTCAGCTGGCGCAGGTAGCTCATCTCGTCGTGGCCGTCCGCGCACGGGAACGGCGGCAGGTCGGGGGCAATCAGCGCCAGCGGGAACGCGATCTCTTTCGCCAGCCGGGCCGCGTTGGGCACGGCGGTCGGCCAGCGGGCGAAGCGGGCGGCCATCTCATCGCCGCTGCGCAGGTGCTGGCCGGCCCAACCGGGTAGCCAGCCGTCGATGTCGTCCAGGCTGCTGCGGGCGCGCACCGCGGCCAGCGCGGTGGCCAGCGGCCGGCGCGGCGGGCCGTGGTAGTGCGCCGCGGTGGTGGCGACGAGGTCGAGGCGCAGCTCGTCGGCCAGCGCCGCCAGCACCTCGTAGCGCTCGTCGGCCAGCGGATCGAGCTCGTAGGTCAGCTCGACGACGACGTTGTCGCGGCCGAAGCGCTCGACCAGACCGAGCAGAGCAGCGCGGGCGGCCGGCGCCCCGCCGCGCTCGAGCGCGCGGCGCACCGCTGCCTTGCGGCAGCCGGTCAGCACCAACCAGTGGCCGTCGGCCTGGGCGGCCAGCTCGTCGACGCCGTCGTAGACCGGACGGCCCTTGGCCCCGCCGCGCAGGTGCGCCGTGCCGATCGCCCGCGACAGGCTGGCGTAGCCCACGGGATCGCGGGCCAGCGCCAGCAGGTGGGTGCCGGGTGGATCGGGCACCCCCACCCGGGCCGCGATCGCCCGCTCGGCCTGGGTGCTCGGCCGCGCGACGTCCAGCGACAGCTCGGCCCCGAACCCGGTGGCCAGGCCGTGCGCCTCGGCCGCCTCGGCGAAGCGGACCACGCCGTAGACGCCGTCGTGGTCGGTGAGGGTCAGCGACTCGAGCCCGAGCCGTACCGCTTCTTCGGCCAGCTCCTCGGGGGCCGACGCGCCGTCGAGGAAACTGAACGATGAATGGGCGTGCAGCTCGCCGTAGGCGACGGCCGAGCTGGGCCGGGGCAGCTCGGTCGCGTGGTACGCCTCGCGCTTGCGCGACCAGGCGGGGGAGTCGCCACCGTCACCGTGCCGGACCTGCTGCGGGGCTTGGGGGCGGCCGGACAGCCGGCGTTCCAGCTCCCGCCACGGGATTTCCGGATTCTCCCAGCCCATGAGACCCAGATTAGAACATCTGTTCCCTTTAAGCTAGGTGGCGTGGGTCCCGCCGTGCGGGTATCAGCCGAAGCTGACCGAGCCGGTGCGCACCGTCCCGGCCTGCCGTCCGGGAGCAGCGTGGTTCTCCCAGTACAGATTCGTGTGGTCGATGACCTTGTCCGGCGGCGGGGCCCCCCACTCGCTGAGATCTTCGGTGGTGTGCGCGTCGGCGACGAGCGTCGCGTCGTAGCCGCGCACGATCGCGCCGTGCAGGGTGGAGCGGATGCACTCGTCGGTCTGCGCCCCAGCGACGATCAGGCGACCCACCTGACGCTGCGCCAGCGTGGCCTCGAGGTCGGTCTCCTCGAACGAGTCGGGGTAGCGCTTGTGGACGACCGGCTCGGACTCGTCCTGGGTGAGTTCGGGGACGTAACGCCAGCCTTCGCTGCCCTCGGGCATGTGCTCGGACGAGTGCTGCACCCACACGACGGGTACGTCCTGAGCCCTGGCCTTATCCACCAGGGTCGCGATGTTGGCGACGACGCCGTCGCGGTTGTGGGCGCCGGCCACGACGTCGTTCTGGACGTCGATGACGAGCAGCGCGGTGTTCGGGCGATCGGTCAGGGTGGTCATGGACCCCTCCTTGGCGTGGTCGGTCAGCTGAACGCTATATGCGGCTCATCCGAATCGAGGGTGTAGTCGGGAGGCGGGAGCCGCCGGTCTCGAGGATGGTCCGGCCGTCGATCATTGTCGAATGGCCATCGCTGAGCCCGCCCAGGCCCGGAGTGCCCTCACCGATGGATCTCGATGAGAAGGATCCAGGCGTTAAGCGCAGACCCGCCGAAGGCGAATACGAGTTCTGCGACCATCCAATACAAGCCGCCGCCGTGTCCCACCGACAAGCTGATGCCGGCAATGACCATCGGCACGCTGCTGAACAGGCCGATTGCCGCGGGGACGACAACCCAGTTCAGCGGAGCGTCGGCGGGTCGGTCACGGTAGCTCGGGGATCGAGCAGTCCGCAGCAACAACACGGCACCGAGCACGACTAGCTCTGTGCCTAGCAGCGCGCGCGGTTGACCGGGTACCAGTGCGCATATGGACGCACACAGCACCGCCAGCAGCACCCCCACCGCCTCACCCGCTCGGGCGGGTTGCCGCTTGCTCGACATGATCTTCTCCAAGTTGATCGACACTGCGACGAAGATGAGGCCGGTCAGGGTCGCGGCCGCCCCGGCCACGGCGGCGTACAGGTCGTGCCACGCCTCGGGTTGGTAGGCAATCAAGGCCGCGCGTCACTCTCGACATGACTCGATCCCGAGGCTCCCAATGTGCGAGACGCGACCCAGTCACTTGGTGTAGCGGTCCGCAGTGTTACCGCCGCGAGCACGCAGCCGTCTTGATGCATGTTCGGTCCTTTCCGTGAGCAACCTGGTGCGGTTCGGTAACCGGACTTATGCGCCGGGTGCTCGTCGCGACCGACGCGCGGTCGCCGCGGCCTGTTTGGTTTGGCGGGCGGCTTGTTTGGCGTCGCTGGCGGCGGCGTTGGCGGCGGGGTGTCCGTGCTGGTCAGATTTCTCGCGGGTTGTGCGGGCTTCGTTGAGTGCTTTGAGTACCTGGGCGCGGTCGCGCTCGGCGGCCCGGGTGGCCTGATGGGTTTGGTCGGTCGCAGTGGCGCCGGGGGGCAGGTTGAGGGACCAGAGGCCGGTTTCGAGTAGGCGGGCGGCTCGTTCCAGGTCATTGACAATCGCGTCGCGTAACGCCGGCCCACGCAGACCGGCCTGGGTGTGTCGGACCCGGGCTTGCAGCGCGATTTCCGGGAGGCTGGCTAGCGCTCGACCGGCGGCGGTCGGTTCGGGGTCGCGGGGGTCGATTCCGGCGGCGGCGGCGAGCTCGTCGCGGGCGACGCGGGCCAGGCGGTCGTGGAGTTCGAGATAGGCCGCGCGCAGCGTGGGGGTGTCATCGATCATCTGGGCGAACATCGGCACGAAAATCACGAGGGCCTCGGGGACCTGGTCGTAGCGGTCCATGTCGGCCTGGAGCGAACGCACCACCGCGGCGGTGATCGACTCGCCCGCCGGCCGGTCCCGCAGCGCGGTGGCGAGGGCGTTGACATCCTCGTCCGCGCCGTCGAGGACCATCGATTCCTTGGTCGGGAAGTAGTTGTAGACGGTCTTTTCTGATACGCCGACGCGGTCGGCGACTTCAGCTACTCGGACGTGGTCGAAGCCGCGGGTGACGAAGAGCGTGGTGGCGGCGTCGGAGATGAGCTGGCGGGTGAGGCGGCGCTTGCGCTCGCGTAGGCCCTCTTCGGGATGCTGGCGGCGGTGCCAATCCTGCTGCGCCTTGCGGCTCAGTCGCATCGCTTCAGCGATCGTCTCGCCCATCTCGTCGGTGATCAGGGCGTTCACGACCTCCTCGGCATTCGCCTCGTCACGATCGTGAACCGGTGTTTCCTCAAAGCCGTCCATCGCTTCGCCGTCCTCCTTCTGCGCCTCTGCTCACTATGGTACCTCAGCTCTTCAGTTGCTGAATAAATTCAGAGTGTGTAATGTTACGGACCATGACACGAAGTGTATCGCCGGAGATGACGCAGATCCCGAAGTCCGCTGCGGGGGGCGGGCCGGTGTCTCGGTTGCGGTGGGTCGTGCTCGCGGTCGTGATCGGCGCCGACGCGATGGATCTGATGGACTCCTCCATCGTCAACGTGGCCGGGCCGTCGATCCGACGCGATCTGGGCGGGGGCACCGCGACGCTGCAGTGGTTGATCGCCGCCTACACCCTCGCGTTCGCGGTGCTGCTGGTCACCGGGGCGCGCCTGGGTGACATCTTCGGTCGCCGACGGCTTTTCCTGATCGGCTCGGCCGGGTTCACGCTCATGTCGGTGGCCTGCGCGGCGGCCCCGTCACCGGGCCTGCTCGTCGTGTTCCGGGCGTTGCAGGGGGCTTTCGGTGCGCTGCTGATCCCGCAGGGCTTCGGAATGCTGAAAGAGGTGTTTCCCGATGAGGAGATGCCCAAGGTGTTCGCCGCGTTCGGCCCGACGATGGGGTTGTCCGCGATCATCGCCCCGATCCTGGCCGGGGTGCTGATCAGCGCCGACCTGTGGGGCACTGGCTGGCGGCTGGTGTTCCTGATCAACCTGCCCGTCGGCGCGATCGCGTTCGCCGCTGCCCTGAAGGTCCTCCCGCGTGGCGCCTCCCACCCGGGCGTGCGCCTGGACGTGACCGGGATGATCCTCGTGGGTCTGGCGATGGTGGGGATCGTCTACCCGCTGATCCAGGGCCGTGAGGACGGCTGGCCGGCGTGGACCTTCGTGATGCTCGCCGCCGGCGCGGTGCTGCTGGCCGTGTTCGTCGGCTACGAACGCCGCCGCCGCGAATCGCCGCTCATCGAAATCGGCCTGCTCCGCAACCGCACCTACATGAGCGGCATGGCCGTCGTGCTCGCCTACTTCGCCACCTACGCCGGAGTGCTGCTGATCGTGTCGCTGTTCTGCCAGCTCGGCGAACACTTCACGCCCATCCACGCCGGCCTCACCCTCGTGCCGATGATGGCCGGGATGATCGTCTCGATGCTTATCTCCCTGCGACTGGGCGACAAACTCGGCCGCCACCAAGTCCACGCCGGCCTCGCGCTCGTCGCCGCCGGAGTCATCGCCCTCGCACTGACCGCCCACAGCACGCATTCGCTGTCGTCCTGGGAGCTGGCGCCCAGCCTGCTCGTCATCGGCCTCGGATCGAGCCTGAGCTTCAGCCAGCTGTTCGACATCGTCCTGGCCAGAGTTCCGATCCAGGAGATCGGCTCAGCCTCCGGCGTCCTCAACGCCATCGAACAACTCGCGGCCGCCCTCGGCGTCGCCGTGCTTGGCACCGTGTTCCTCTCCCACCTGACGCCTGGACATTTCCCCACGCACGCGTTGGCCATCACCGCCTGGGTTTCGCTGATTCCGCTGGCAATCACGTTCGCACTCGTCTTCCGACTACCTACTCACGGGCGCGGTGAGCCCGACGGCGAGCACTGAAGCGCGGCCGAGGCTGACGCGCGGTCTAGCTGGCGCCTGACCACTAGATCGAAGGCCGAGCCCGTCGTATGACTGGCCCGGAACTCGCTAGATGCGAACTCCGCGATCGTGATGACCGCCGAGGTCCAGAAAGGATAGACAGTGGCGACTCTTGAAACTCAAGGCATCTCCTTGTACTACGAGGCCCTCGGGAATCCGGATGACCCGCCGGTCCTGATGATCTCTGGGCTCGGCGGCGTAGGGGCGAGTTGGGGTCCTCAGATCGAACGCTTCGCGGCAAAGCACCACGTGATCTTGCCGGACCAACGGGGCACCGGCCGCAGCACGCGCACGCAGGACGGATACACCACGCAACAGCTCGCTGCCGACATGGTGTCGCTCGTCGAGCACTTGGATGCGGGACCGGTGCACGTCGTCGGGGCATCCACCGGCGGAGCGATTGCTCAACACATCGCGTTAGAGCACCCTGATGCGGTCCGTTCATTGACGATCTGTTCGTCGTTCGCCCGCTTCGATCCGTATGCGCCGAGAGTTCGAGATTCGCCGGAAAATGGCCGCCGAGTGGGACCGGCACAGCCGCGGCCGGGGGGCATCCGGGCCGCGTCGACCAGAACGGCTACCCGCGGGGGGCCGACACCACGCCGCCGGCGCTCGCCGATCAGGTGTCGAGCGCCGCCTTCCTGCCGGCGCTCGCGGTGCTCGCCATAGTCGGCTACCTCGCGCTGCCCGACCGGGTTGGGAGGCCGAACGGCACCGGAGCATTCTGAGGGGCGACAACCAACCCCTTGGAGGACCAGATGGCTGCGAACACCTACCGCGTCACCGAGATCGTCGGCACGTCCGAGACCGGTATCGACGACGCGATCAAGGGTGCTGTCGAGCGGGCGGCGAAGACGCTGCGCGGGCTCGACTGGTTCGAGGTGACCCAGATCCGCGGGCACATCGAGGACGGCGCGGTGCACCACGTCCAGGTCGGGCTGAAGGTGGGGTTCAAGCTCGAGGTGTCGTGACCGGTCGCCCTTTACGGTGGGGCGATGCCGACGCTGCTCGTCGTCCACCACACGACCTCGCCGACCATGCAGGCGCTGCTCGAGGCCGTGCTCGAGGGCACCCGGGCGGAGGGCATCGAAGGCGTGGACGTGCGGGTGCGCGCGGCCCTCACGGCCTCGCCGGTCGATGTGCTCGAGTCCGACGGCTTCGTGCTCGGCACGCCGGTCAACATCGGCTATCTGTCGGGGGCGCTCAAGCACTTCTTCGACGGCGTGTACTACCCGACGCTGACGGCCAAACCCGGTGCGCCGTACGGGCTGTACCTGCACGGCAATAACGACGTGGCCGGGGCGATCCGGGCCGCGGAGTCGATCACCAAGGGTATGGGCTGGAAGCAGGCGCACGATACGGTGACGGTCGTGGGCGCGCCGGGCAAGGATGACACCGAGGCCTGCTGGGACCTCGGCGCGACCCTGGCCGCGTCGCTGCTGAGCTGATCAGTCGTAGATCGCCTCGACCTGCCAGGTGGGATCGGCGCGCACCTCGCCAGGGGCGGCGCTCGGCATCGTGCCGGTGACGAGGTAGGCCCGGCCGCGCACGTCCACGATCTGGCAGCGGACGACGCGGCGCGCCGAGTCGGGACTCCACCACCGCTCGTCCACCGGCCACGGCCCGGCCCAGGACTGCACCGCGGTGACGGCCGCGCCGCCCAGGCCGAACAGCGCCGGAGGCGCCGGCAGCGCGCCGCGCTCGGTGACCACGACGGGACGGTGGGCGGCGTCGAGCAGCTGGGCCGGTCGCGGCGGGTCGAGCAGCACCGACGGCGCCGGGGCCGGCAGCTGCCCCGGCCACGGCTGCTCGGGCGAGCGCAGCGGGGTCGGTTCGTCGCCCCAGGGCACCAGCCGGGTGCGTTGCCTCGGATCGCGTCCGCCGTCGAGCACCGGGGTCAGCACCGAGCCGTGCCCGAGCAGCGTCTGCACCCGGGCCAGCGCGCGGGCCGCTCGCTCGTCGTGCGCACCCGAGCCGCCCCACAACGCCTGCTGGTGCGCGCCGGTGGGCACCGCCTCGATAGGGACGAGCTGCACCCGCATGACGCCACCGGTCGGCCGGTGCAGGCCGGACAGCCAGCCCTCGAGTTGCCAGCGGACCCGATCGAGGACATCGACAGTCGACAGCACCCCGGCGTGGCGCCAGCGGCGCACCGTCTCTTCACCGTTCTCGCTCAGCGCCTGCAGCTCGAGGCAGGTGCAGGCCAACCCATGGGCGGCGAGGTCGGCGACGAACTGCTCGGCGATGCCACGGGCCGAGAACGTCACGGCGTCGACGCGATCGACCGGCGGCTCGAGGTCGAGGGTGACGGTGAACTCGACGGGGGGTCGGCGCCCGGACACCGGCCGCTCGTCGCGCCCGCCGGACTGCCGGTGCGCCCACGCACCGTCCGGGCCGAAGCGGGCCAGCACGTCACGAGGCGGCAGGGCCGCGAACGCGCCCAGCGTGCGGATGCCCAGCCGGCGCAGCAGGTCGATCAGCGGTGACGCCCCGGACGGGTCGAGCGTCTCGATGGGCAGGTTCTCGAGAAAGGCCGGCGAGCCGCCCGGGTCGACGATCAGCCCGCGCCGGGCCGCCTGTTCGGCCGCGAACGCGCCGTCGGCAATGCCGATGAGCAGGTCGGCGCCGTTGAGGGCGGGAATGCCGGCCACGCCGCGCGACAGTGCCTGCAGCACTCCGGTCTCGCCGCCGAAGTAGCGGGTGGGGCCGCGCACCCCGATCGCGGCCAGCCCGGGCCGGGTGATCTCGACGCCGGGTGCGATGGCCTCGAGCGCGGCGATCACCGGCTCGAAGACGCGGGCCTCGGCCGCCTCGTCGCGGGGCAGGACGATCAGCTGCGGGCAGTGCCCCTGGGCCTCGCGCCGCCGCAGCCCGCGCCGGACCCCCTGCTCGCGGGCCGCCTGCGAGCAGGCCACCACGCGGTTGGCGGTGACAACGGCGAGCGGCGCGTCCTCGGGGTGGCCGGCATCGACCCGCGCCGTCGTCACCGGCCAGTCCGGGCACCAGATCGCGATGCGACGGGACTGGTCCGCCGGTGGCGCACTGCCGGCCACCGGCTAACCGGCGAGTTCGATGACGGGGGCGAGCGGGGTGGCCGCGACAGCACCGCCGCCGTCGGCCGGCAGCCACAGGCTGGCCGAACAGGGGCGGGCCGACTGGCCGCGCCCGCTCGCGAGCACCTCGAGTTGCCGGGCCCGCAGCCGCCCCGTCCCGTCGCCGAGGCCCGACCACGCGCCTTCGCGGGCCTGCAACCGCACGTCGGCCCCGGGCCAGTTCTCGGCGAGGTAGGGGACGAGCACCGCGTCCTTGCTGCGGGCCCGGGCGGCGAGGCGGCGGACGTCGGCCGGCGGCAGGCCGAGGCCGCCGCGGCTGTGTGGTGGGCGGGCGGCCACGATGTCGACGGCGTCGAGCAGGGCACCGACCACCGTCGTCCATTCGGCGCCGGCCCACCCGGCGGCCGGAGTCGGGATCAGCGCGAGGCGGGACAGGTCGATGCCGTACTCGTCGGCCGCCTCGGCGCTGATGCGCGGGAAGCCGACCAGGGCGCACCAGGCGCCGTCGGCCGAAGCCGCCCCGAGCAGGGCCAGCAGCAGGGACAGCGACCCGCCCACGCTGACCGTGCTGCCTCGGCGCAGGCCCCCGGGCAGCAGCGGGGTCAGCGCGGGGGACACCGGCAGCGGGGGAGTGGTGCGGATGCCGACGTGCTGCCAGTCGACGGCCGAGCTACCGTCTGACTTGCCGATCGCGACGTCGAGCATTCGTCCATCATCGAACAGGTGTTCGAAAGCGTCAACCCGTCTTCTGATCCGGATGCTATCGACGCGGGTTTGCGTTCAGCGCATCAGCGTCGGCTCACGCTTGCCTGGGATCGGTCAGTGCACGCTCTCGAGCAGGCGCTGCTGCAGCTGG
>CAXTHY010000005.1:53568-69577 GCA_964244175.1 uncultured Jatrophihabitans sp.
TTCTGCTCCTCCTCCAGTGCCCTGAGCCGGCGCTCGACTTCAGCGGCCTTGGGGTCATTTGCCGCCTGCAAGCATTCGACGTAGCTCACCAGGGCGGTGACGACCACACCTCCCGCGATGATAAGACCGGTGAGCGCTTCGGCGGCCTCGGCGACCAGGGCGGCCGGCGCAGCGGCCCCGCCGGTGGCGCCCGTCGCAGCGGCGTTCAGCGCAGTGCACGCGCCCATGTAGATCGCGTAGGCAGCGCCCACTGCGGCGCCGGCCACGACGACTGTGGCTGCGGCTCCATAACAAGTCATCTGTTTCCCTCCTGGGCCTCAGGCGATCGCGGTGTCGTCATCGGGGCTGGGCATCTCCCCGACGAGGCTGGCGACATAGGCCTCGCCGCCGCCGGAGTAGTAGATCGCCGCGGTTTCGGGAGAGATGCTGTCCGGGTCGGCGAGCTGATCCAGCAGGTCCTGCGGGATGAGAACGGTGCCTTCAGGTAACCCGGCGTCAGTACCGGAGGTACCGGAACTGCCCGCCTGAGACTGGTCGACGGGCTGCCAGGCCGTCCCGTCCCACCGGTACTGCCCGTCCTCCGACAGTTGGCCGTCCGGCTGTGCTCCGGCGTCCGGCGATCCGGCGGCTGCTTGTGATCCGGCGGCTGGCTGCTGCGACTGGTCGTCGTCGGTGTTGGCCTGCCAGTTGGCACCGTCCCACCAATAACTGCCGTCTTCTGACAGTTGCGCGCCATCAGGTGCTTTCATGACGTTCTCGTCTCCCTTGCCTGCGCTTGAACGAACTATGGCCTACCTGGTCCTTGTGCGGCGCGACGGTGAGGGGCGGTCGTTCGTGAACCAGGCATCGCCCTTTGGGGCAACCGGATCGGTCTTGGAGACGTATGCGAATCGTGGCCATCTCCGACACCCATGCACCGCGGCACTGGAAGCGTTGCCCGCCGGCGGTGGCCCGGGTGCTCGACGGCGCCGACGCGATCCTGCACGCCGGTGACGTCTGTACGGCCGACACGCTGGACGAGCTGGCCGGCTTCGCGCCGGTGCACGCCGTCCTGGGCAACAACGACGGTCCTGATGTCGCGGCGTGGGGTGCGCCCGCGACGCTGCATCTCGAGCTGGCCGGGTTGCCGATCGCGATGATCCACGACAGCGGGCCGGCGACGGGCCGCGCGGCGCGGTTGCGGCGCCGGTTCCCCGATGCGGCGCTGGTCGTGTTCGGGCACTCGCACATCCCGTGGGACGAGGAACACGACGGTCAGCGCATCGTCAATCCCGGCTCGCCCACCGACAAGCGCCGCCAGCCGCGGGGGACGGTGGCCGAGCTCGACCTCGCCGACGGCATCTTGCGCTCGGTGCAGCTCGTTGCGGTGACGTAGTCCCCGAGCCGGCCGCCGCCTATCGTCGACACGGTGCCGCAATCACCAGTGCCGTCGGTGGCGGAGCTGCGGGCTCGTCTGGACGGCCTGACGATCCGTGACGCGGCCCGGCTCGGTCGGCAGCTGCACCGTGGCGGCAAGGGACGGCAACCCGACGCGCTCGCCCAGCTGGCCGGGCAGATCGCCACCGCCGAGGCCCTGATCGCCGCCCGCACGGCCGCCGTCCCGACCATCACGTATCCCGATCTGCCGGTCAGCGGCAAGCGCGACGACATCGCGGCGGCCCTCGCGGCCAACCAGGTGATCGTCGTGGCCGGCGAGACGGGCTCGGGCAAGACCACCCAGCTGCCCAAGATCTGCCTCGAGCTCGGCCGCGGCATCCGCGGCACGATCGGCCACACCCAGCCGCGCCGCCTCGCCGCCCGCACCGTCGCGCAACGCATCGCCGACGAACTGCGCACCCCGCTCGGCGAAGCCGTCGGCTATACCGTGCGGTTCACCGACCAGGCCAGCGACCGGACGCTGGTGCGGCTGATGACCGACGGCATCCTGCTGGCCGAGATCCAGCGCGACCGCCGGCTGCTGCGCTACGACACGCTCATCCTCGACGAGGCGCACGAGCGCAGCCTCAACATCGACTTCCTGCTCGGCTACCTGCGCGAGCTGCTGCCGCGCCGCCCCGACCTCAAGGTGATCGTCACGTCGGCGACCATCGAGCCGCAGCGCTTCGCCGATCACTTCGGCGACGCACCGATCGTCGAGGTGTCGGGCCGGACGTACCCGGTCGAGATCCGCTACCGACCGCTCGAGCCCGACCTGCCCGCCGACGACGCTGACGACCCCGACGATCCCGATCACGACGTCTCGCACCGCAGCGAGACCCGCGACCAGACCGACGCGATCGCCGACGCGATCCGCGAGCTCGAGCGCGAGCCGCCCGGCGACGTGCTCGTCTTCCTCTCCGGCGAGCGCGAGATCCGGGACACCGCCGATGCCCTGCGCGACCTGCGCGACCTGCGCAACACCGAGGTGCTGCCGCTCTACGCCCGACTGCCCACAGCCGAACAGCAACGCGTGTTCGAGCCGCACACCGGCCGGCGCATCGTGCTGGCCACCAACGTCGCCGAGACGTCGCTGACGGTGCCGGGCATCCACTACGTCATCGACCCGGGCACCGCCCGCATATCGCGCTACAGCCGGCGCACGAAGGTGCAGCGGTTGCCGATCGAACCGATCTCGCAGGCCTCGGCCGCGCAGCGGGCCGGTCGCTGCGGCCGGGTCGCCGACGGCGTGTGCATCCGCCTCTACAGCGAGCCGGACTTCGCCGCACGCCCGCGCTACACCGACCCGGAAATCCTGCGCACCAACCTCGCCGCCGTCATCCTGCAGATGGCCGCGCTCAAGCTCGGCGACGTCGCCGAGTTCCCGTTCCTCGACCCGCCCGACCGGCGCAGCATCCGCGACGGCGTGCAGCTGCTGCAGGAGCTCGGCGCGTTCGACGCCGAGGGTGCGATCACCGAGACCGGTCGGCGGCTCGCCCAGCTGCCGCTCGACCCGCGCATCGGCCGGATGATCCTGCAGGCCCAGCAGGAGAACTGCGTGCGCGAGGTGCTGGTCATCGCGGCCGCGCTGTCGATCCCGGATCCGCGGGAACGGCCGGCCGACCGCGAGGAGGCGGCCAAGCAGAAGCACGCGCGCTTCGCCGACGAGCACTCCGATTTCGTCTCGTTCGTCAACCTCTGGCGCTACCTGCGCGCGCAACGCCAGGAGCGATCGGGCAACCAGTTCCGGCGCATGTGCCGCGAGGAGTTCCTGCACTACCTGCGGATCCGGGAATGGCAGGACCTCGTCGGCCAGTTGCGCACGATCGCCAAGGGCTTGGACATCGTCGAGAGCGACGAGCCGGCCGCCCCCGATCGCGTCCACGCCGCGCTGCTCGCCGGGCTGCTGAGTCACGTCGGTCTGCGTGAGGGTAATGCGCGCGAGTACGCCGGCGCCCGCAACTCGCGCTTCGTCCTCGCCCCCGGCTCGGTGCTGACGAGGCGTCCGCCGCGCTGGATCGTGGTGGCCGAGCTGGTCGAGACGAGCCGGCTGTACGGACGGATCGCCGCGCGGATCGATCCCGAGGCGGTCGAGCGGGTGGCCGGGCACCTCGTCGCGCGGACCTACAGCGAACCGCACTGGGATGCGCAGCGCGGTGCGGCGATGGCCTACGAGCGAGTGACGCTGTTCGGCCTACCACTGATCGCCCGGCGCCGCGTCGGCTACTCGAGCGTCGAGCCGGAGGAGGCGCGGGAGCTGTTCATCCGGCACGCGCTCGTCGAGGGCGACTGGCTGACCCGGCACCACTTCTTTCGCGACAACGAGACGCTGCGCCGCGAGCTCGAGGAGATGGAGGAGCGAGCCCGGCGCCGCGACCTGCTCGTCTCCGACGACGAGCTTTACGCCTTCTACGACGCGCGGGTGCCCGCGAGCGTGGTGTCGCAGCGGCACTTCGATGCGTGGTGGAAGAGCGCCCGGCACAAGACCCCTGATCTGCTCACGCTCACCCGCGACGACCTGCTGCGCGCCGAGGCCGACGCCGAGGCGGACCAGCCCGACGCCTGGCCGGCCGGCGAGCTGAGCCTGCCGGTCAGCTACCGCTTCGAGCCCGGGGCCGACGACGACGGTGTCACCGTGCACGTCCCGGTCGACGTGCTCGCCCGCCTCGGTGGCGACGAGTTCGCGTGGCAGGTGCCGGCGCTGCGCGAGGAGCTCGTCACCGCGCTGATCCGGTCGCTGCCCAAGGAACTACGCCGCAACTTCGTCCCGGTGCCCGACACCGTGCGGGCCGTGCTGGCCGAGCTGACACCCGGGTCGCAACCGCTGCTCGACGGCATCCAGCGCGAGCTGCACCGGCGCACCGGCGTGCTCGTCCCCCTGGATGCGTTCGACCTGAGCAAGACCCCGGCCCACCTGCGGGTGACGTTCGCGGTCGAGGACGCGGCCGGGGCCGAGGTCGCGCGGGGCAAGGACCTCGCCACGCTGCAAGAACAGTTGGCCGCGCCGGTGCGGGCCGCGGTGGCGGCCGCGGTCGCCGGCGAGCTCAGACGCGACGGGTTGCGGGCCTGGCCCGACGACCTCGGCGCGTTGCCCCGGGTGGTCGAGCGCCGCAGCGGGGACCACGTCGTGCGTGGCTACCCCGCGTTCGTCGACACCGGCGCGGCGGTGGCGCTACGCGTCCTGCCGACCGCCGCCGAACAGGCCGCGGCTATGCGTCCCGGCACCCGACGGCTGCTGCGCCTCGCGCTGTCGTCGCCGGTCAAGGCGGTCGAGCGTTCCTTGACCACCCGCGACCGGCTCGTCCTCGGTACGAATCCGGACGGCTCGCTCACCGCCCTGCTCGACGACTGCGCCGACGCCGCCGTCGATGTCCTGGTGCCCGAACCGGCGTGGACGCGGGACGAGTTCACCGAGCTGCGCGATGCCGTCAGCGCCGGTCAGCTCGCGGCCACGACGCGGATCACCGGCGACGTGGCCAAGGTGCTGGCGGCCGCGCACGACGTCCGGCTCGCGTTGCCGGCCACCCCGCCGCCCGCGCAGGCGCCCGCGGTCGAGGACATCCGCGCCCAGTTCCGCCGGCTGCTGCCGACGGGCTTCGTGGCCCGCACCGGGGCCGCGCACCTGCGCGATGTCGCCCGCTACCTGACCGCGATCGGCCGCCGGCTCGAACTGCTGCCGCGCGACGTCGAGGTCGACCGCGGCCGGATGCTGCGCGTCCACACGGTCCAGGACGCCTACGACGAACTGGTCCGCGCCCTGCCGTCGTCGCGGGCCGCGGCCGACGACGTCCGCGACATCGGGCGCCTGATCGAGGAGTTGCGGGTGAGCCTCTGGGCCCAGCAACTCGGCACGCCGCGTCCGGTCAGTGAGCAGCGGATCTACCGCGCCCTCGACGCGATCACGCCCTGAGCCGTCAGCGACCGGCGGTGACCGGCCGACCCGTCAAGAGATTCTTTTGCCACACTGTCGATTCGCCCGTGCCGCGTTCGACGCACTGATGAGCCAGGTTGATCCGGGCACCGGCCCGGACCGATGGCGGGACAGAGGAGGACCGAGATGCGCGTGATGGTGCTGGTGAAGGCGTCCCCGGAGTCCGAGACCGGGCAGCTGCCGAGCAGTGACGAGCTGAACGAGATGGGCAAGTTCAACGAGGAGCTCGTCAAGGCCGGTGTCCTGCTGGCCGCCGACGGTCTGAAGGACTCCTCACACGGCAAGCGCGTCCGCTTCGAGGGCAAGAGCTCGAGCGTCATCGACGGACCGTTCACCGAGACGAAGGAACTCGTCGCCGGATTCTGGTTGTGGGAGGTCGCCTCGATCGAGGAGGCGGTCGAGTGGCTCAAGCGCTCGCCGTTCCAGGACACCGAGGTCGAGGTGCGTCCCGTCTTCGAGGCCGAGGACTTCGGCGACAACCTCACCCCTGAACTCGCGGCGGCCGAGCAGAAGCTGCGCGACGAGGTCGCAGCCCGCCAGCAGTGACGGATCCGCGGCCGGGCGCCTCCGTCCGACGGACCGTCGAAGCGGTCTGGCGGATGGAGGCCGCGCGGGTCATCTCCGGTCTCGTCCACGTCGTACGCGACGTCGGGCTGGCCGAGGACCTGGCGCAGGACGCGCTCGTCGCCGCGCTGGAGCAATGGCCCGAGTCAGGCGTGCCGGACAACCCGGGCGCCTGGCTCATGTCCGTCGCCCGGCGCCGCGGGGTCGACGCCATCCGGCGCCGCGCCACCCTCGAGCGCAAGGTCGAGTTGCTCGGCCGCGACCTTACTGACGGTGCTGCTGCCGACGATCCGATGGGCGAGATCGAGTTCGGACCCGCAGTGCACGACGACGTGCTGCGGCTGATGTTCACCGCTTGCCACCCTGTGCTGTCGTCGCAGGCGCGGGTGGCGCTGACGTTGCGGATGATCGGCGGCCTGTCGACCGACGAGATCGCTCGCGCGTTCGTGGTGCCGGTGCCGACGATGGCCGCGCGGATCACCCGGGCCAAGAAGGCCCTCGCCGACGCGCACGTGCCGTTCGAAATCCCGGTCGGGGCTGCACTCGCGCAACGGTTGTCCTCCGTGCTCGAGGTCGTCTACCTCGTGTTCAACGAGGGGTACACGGCGACGTCGGGCTCGGCCTGGACGCGGCCGGCGCTGTGCGACGAGGCGATGCGGCTGGGCCGGATGTTGTGCGGGCTGGCTCCGGCCGAGCCCGAGGCCTTCGCCCTGGTGGCGCTGATGGAGATCCAGGCGTCGCGGTTGCGGGCGCGGGTCACCGCATCGGGGGAGCCGATCACCCTGGCCGACCAGGACCGCTCGCGCTGGGACCGCGTGCTGATCAACCACGCGCTGGCTGTTCTTGATCGTGCTTCGGCTCTCGACGCGTCCGGGCCGTACTTCGTGCAGGCGTCCATCGCGGCGTGCCATGCTCGCGCCACGTCTGTGGAGACGACGGACTGGGCCGCGATCGCGTCGCTGTACGCGACCTTGGCGGCGGAATCGGGCTCGCCGATCGTGGAGCTGAACCGCGCGGTGGCAGTGTCGATGGCCTCTGGACCGGCGGCCGGTCTGGAGATCGTCGATGGGTTGCGCGCCGCGCCGGGGTTGACGGGCTACCACCTGCTGCCCAGCGTCCGAGGTGACCTGCTGTTCAAGCTCGGGCGGCTGGACGAGGCGCGGGTGGAGTTCGAGGCCGCGGCCGAATTGACGGCGAACGACCAGGAACGCGCGCTGCTGCTCGACCGCGCCGCGGTAGCACGCGGCGACCGACCACAGCGCTAGGGGCTGGACGGGACGGGCGCAGGGGTACCAGCATGGAGGTGACCGCGCCGGAGGTGCCCATGGAACCGTCCGTTTCCACCCCGACCGAACTCGCCGCCGTACGCATCCGCCGGGCGGAACTACGCGGGACCCTCGATGCCCTCGAACGGGCCCTGGCCTCGCCCGCACATGGCCGCGACGTCGTGTGGGGCGAGAACGTCCATGCTGTGCTGGCCGCGTTGGCCGACGACTTCGGCGCGCACGTCGAGGTCACGGAGGGCCCGGACGGTCTGCATCAGTCGATCCTGGCCGGCGACCTGCGCCTGGCCAACGCGGTCGATGCGCTCACCGCCGAGCACCAGCGGATCGCGGCCGAGATCGCCGAGCTGGTGGCCGACAGCGAGCCGCCGGTGACGCCCGAGGACGTCGACGACCTGCGCGAACGCGCCACCAGGACGCTCGGGCACCTGATCCGGCACCGTCAGCTCGGTGCCGACCTGATCTACGAGGCGTACCAGACCGACATCGGCGGCGGCGACTGAGCTCTCCTGCGCACGAATTCGGCTACTCGCTCTCCTGCGCACGAATTCGGCTACTCGGCCAGCTCGCTGTCGAGGTCGACGTCGCGGGCGTGCACCCGGTCAGGGTGCAAGAACACGAAACGCTTGTAGGCCCAGAACCGAAAGATCGTGCCCAGCGCGATCGTCACGAGGTTGACGACGAACACCATCGTGCTGCGGTGCCCGTAACCCAGCGGATAGATGAACAGCGCCAGCGCCAGCTCGGAGAACACGAGCGTGACGAGGTTGATGCCGAAGAAGAAGCTGGTTTCCCGGCCGATGCTGGTGCGGGCCCGGTGTGAGAACGACAGGTGCCGATTGCCGAAGTAGGCGAACGTCGTCGACACGACCGTCGAGACGGCCTTGGACTTGAGGGCACCGACGTGCAGGCCGTGCGTCAGCCAGGTGAACGAGCCGATGTCGATCGCGAACGCCAGGGCGCCGATCAACCCGAACGCCGCGAGCTCCTTGAGCACGATCCGCCACGATCCGCGCAGCCGATCGCGTAACGAGGAGGGCCGCACGGTTGTCATGGTGGGGCCCGAGGTTACTCGTCCGGCTTCGCCCCCGGGCTGGCCCGCCACAGTCGTGCATCAGCCCAAGCAGTTGCAACTGCTTTGCAACAGCATCATGCCCTGCACTGAGCGAATGCGTTGAGGCTGCATTCTTTGATGCCACTTGGCCATTTGCCACCACGTCGGATAGGAACACAGCAGCGTCAACCACCAGAGCACCTGTCCAGGCACGAGAGGTAGGCATGTCGTCTCATAAGGAAGCACCTGGGATCACCAACGACCCGGCGGCTGACAACACCGATGTCTACGCGTTCGTCAGCCCCGACAAACCCGACACGGTCACGCTCATCGCCAACTTCGTGCCCTTCGATGCTCCCGACGGCGGGCCGAACTTCGGGCAGTTCGGCGACGACGTGCTGTACGAGATCCACGTCGACAACAACGGCGACGCCAAACCCGATATCACGTATCAGTTCCGCTTCCGCACCGTCAACACGATCCCTGACACGTTCCTCTACAACGTCGGCCCTATCGAGTCGCTCACCAGCAAGAACTGGAACCGGCGCCAGTACGCAACCGTCAAGCGCGTGGCCCACGGCCGGACCACGACGTTGGGGACCGACCTGAAATGCCCCCCGGTCAACGTCGGCTCGCACTCGACGCCGAACTACGCCGCCCTGGCGAAGGCCGCGATCCACGATCTGGACGGCGGCGGCAAGGTCTTTACCGGCCAGCGCGCCGAAGGGTTCTACGTCGATCTCGGCTCGATTTTCGATCTCGGCATCCTGCGCCCGTTCCAGAACGCGCACCTCGCCAAGATGCCGGCCTCGGGGGGCATCAACGCCACGAAGGCTCTGAACATCTTCACGATCGCCATCCAGGTGCCGAAGACCGATCTCACCAAAGGTGCGCACCACCCGACGAGCCCGACCGCGTCGACTTCGACCATCGGTGTCTGGGCCGCGGCCAGCCGCCAGCGGATGAAGGTGCACGAAGGTGACGGGACGACCGACTCGTCGGGCTCCTGGGTGCAGATCTCGCGGCTCGGCAATCCGCTGATCAACGAGGTCATCAATCCGATGGGTCAGAAGGACGAGTGGAACGCGTCCCAGCCGTCGGGTGATTCGAAGTACGCCGCCAACGTCACCCATCCCGAGCTCGCGGCCTTGCTCAACGTGCTGTATCCCGGTGTCTTTCCGAAACTGGCGAAGTACAAGAAGGCGCGAGCCGATCTGGCCGCGATCCTGCTGACCGGGATCCCCGCCGGCGTCGTGCCCGGATTCCAGAACTTCACCGGGACGACGCAGGCGGACATGCTGCGGTTGAACCTGGCCATCCCGCCGACGACTCGTAAGCCCAGCAACCTAGGTCTCATCGGAATGGATCCCGCCGGGTTCCCGAACGGCCGTCGGGTCTTCGACGACGTCACCACGATCGAGCTGCGCGCGATCGCCGGCGCGACGATCCCGCTCGTCGACAAGAGCTACCAGCCGGATGCGGCCGCCGGCCAGATCACCCAGGGGCTGACGTCGAGCAATAAGGACGTCAACGCTAAGAACACCGTCAACTACATCTACGAGTTCCCCTACCTCGGCCTGCCGCACGGCGGGTACCAGAACCCGAGCGACAACAAACCTGCCCCCGACTGATCTGCGAAAGGTCACCACGATGTCCCAGCACACCCGCCGCAACTTCATCAAGAGCGCGTCGATCGGCGCCGCAGCCGCAGGCGCCGCGACCGTCATTCCGACATTTGCCGAGTCGGCCGACGCCCACCCACTCGATTCCGGCGCCGCGCACGACGGGTCGTTCACCGTGTGGGTCAAGGACGCATCGGCCGGCAAGATCGTCGTCATGGCCGGTGAACACGAGGTCGTCTACACCGATCGTGCCCTGGCCAAGCGTCTGGCGCGGATCGCCGCCCGCGCCAAGTCCTGACCACTCCCGACCAGCTCAGCCGCACCCACGAGAGGTAAGGCATGTCGTCACACAAGGAAGCCCCCGGGATCGCGAACGATGCGGCCGCGGACAACACCGACGTCTACGCGTTCGTCAGTCCGGACGACCCGAATGCCGGCACCGTCACGCTCATCGCCAACTTCGTTCCGCTGCAGAACCCGGCCGGTGGACCCAACTTCTACGAGTTCGGTGACGACGTGCTGTACGAGATCCACGTCGACAACGACGGTGACGGCAAGCCCAACGTGACCTTCCAGTTCCGGTTCACGACCGAGGTCGGGAATCCGGATACATTTCTCTACAACACCGGCCCGATCGACTCGATCAGCAGCGCCAACTGGAATCGCAAGCAGTTCTACACCGTCCAGTCGGTCGTGGGGAATGCCGCGCCGGTCACACTCGGCAGCCATCTCGCCTGCCCTCCGTGCAACATCGGTCCGGCCTCGACCCCGGATTACCCGAAGCTGGCCGGCGAGGCTATTCACGCGCTCCCGGGCGGGATCACGGTGTTCGCCGGGCAGCGGGCCGAGGGGTTCTACGTCGACCTCGGCGCGATCTTCGACCTCGGCATCCTGCGGCCCTTCCTCGAAGTCCATCTGGCCAAGATGCCGAAGGCGCCCGGCATCAACTCGACCAAGGCCGTGAACATCGACACCATCGCGATCAAGGTGCCGAAGGCTCTGCTGCTGGCCGCCGGCGCCGACGGCACCACTCCGGGCGACAAGAACAACGTGATCGGGGTGTACGCCTCGGCCAGCCGGCAGCGTTCGCTGCAGTACAACACCGACGGGACGAAGACTCCCTCTGGCGCCATGGTGCAGGTCTCGCGACTGGGCAACCCGCTGGTCAACGAGGTACTCATCCCGATCCCGAAGAAGGATGGGTTCAACAGCAACGATCCCGTGGACGACAGCCAGTACGCGACCAACGTGACCAAGCCCGAGCTCGCGGGGCTGTTCGCGGCGCTCTACCCGGGTGTGTTCCCGAGACTGGCGAAGTACACCAAGCCCCGCGCCGACCTAGCGGCGGTGCTGTTGACCGGCATACCTTCTGGGGTGGTCCCCGGTTTCCCAGGGAACCTGCCCACGACGCCGGCCGGCCAGTCGGCCCCGACGCAGGCCGACCTGCTGCGGCTCAACGTGGCGATCGCGCCGAAGACGACCAAGCCGAGCAACCTCGGGCTCCTCGGCGGAGACATCGCGGGCTTCCCCAATGGCCGCCGGGTCTTCGACGACGTGGCGACGATCGAACTGCGCGCCATTGCCGGCGCGATCCTGCCGCTGGTGGACACGTCGTTCAAGGCCGACGCCGCGGCCGGCGCCATCACCCCCGGCCTCACCTCGAGCAACACCGACGTGTCGGCGAGGAACACCGTCCACTACCTTTCGACGTTCCCCTATCTCGGCACGCCGCACTCGGGCTACCGGAACCCGAACAACAACACTCCGGCCTCCGACCTCGGCGCGATCAATCAGCCGCCGGCGACCGGCCCGATCCCGGTCGGGCCGCCGCAGACCGGCATCGGCCCCACGGACAACGCGACGAACACCGGGCTGCTGGTCGGTGGCGCCGCCGTGTTGGCCGGCGCAGTCGCGGTTGCCGCCGCGCGCCGCCCAGCGCCGTCGTCGAGCGTGCCCCCGCGGCCGCGGCCGCGTCCGGTAGTGCCGGCGGCCGATCCGCCGGCGACGGACGAGTAGCGGACAATGAGCGAGTGACAGAAGCGAGCCAGCTCGGTCCCAGCTACGACGGCAGTGTCATGCTCGACATCGGCGGCGACATCGGTGCGCTGATCCTGCTCACACCCGCGGACCTGCATCTGGCCGAGATCGAGATCAGCCCCGTCGGCGATGAGCGTGCGCATGAACCCGCCCATTCGCACGGCGACCACACCCACGCGCACCCACACCGCACGCACGTCGCGGTCCGCGAACGCCGTGGCCCCTCCGGAACGCGCTACGCCGCCATCTATCCGAGCTTGCGAGCAGGCGACTACACGCTGTGGGGCCTCGACGGCCGTCCGCGTGACACCGTGCGCATCACCGGTGGCGAGGTAGCCCAGCTCGACTGGCGCTGACTCCCGTGTCTCACCACATCCCGGCACCCACGAGCCGATCCGTCGTGGTGAATGGCGTTCTCCTGCGTCCGTCCCGACCGCGGTGGATGGCCGCGTTGCTGGGGGCGGTGGTCGCGGCCGATCTGGCGTTGCTGGTGATCTATGGCCTGCGCGGGGGTGGCGCCTCGGGGCCGCCGACGCCGCCGCGACCTGTCGCCGCCGCGTCGGTGGGGACCGCACTCCCGAGCGCGTCGCGCACCGAGCTGGCGAAGGCGCCACCGTTTCACTGTTCGTCCCCCGCACCGGCCGCTTCGCCGAGCACCAGACCGCTGCAGATCTGCATCCCGGGCATCCACGTCGATGCCACGGTGATGCGGCTGGGCCTCAACCGGGACCGGACGGTCGAGGTGCCGCCGCTGTCGCGGGTCGGCGACGCAGGTTGGTACAAGTACTCGGCCGCGCCCGGAGCCGTAGGGCCGACCGTCATCCTGGGTCACGTCGACTCGGCGCAGTACGGCGACGGTGTGTTCTTCGACCTCGGCCGGCTGCGGGCCGGCGACCCCGTTCGGGTGGTGCGCGCCGACGGCGCGATCGCGCAGTTCCGCATCGACCGGGTTTCCGAGGTGTCCAAGACGCGGTTTCCCACTCAGGCGGTATACGGCGCGACGTCCGGCCCCGCGCTGCGGCTCGTGACGTGCGGCGGGAAGTTCGATTCGAGCACCGGCAGCTACGAGGACAACATCATTGCCTACGGGACGCTGGAGTCGCTGCAGCGCGGGTGAGCGGTGTCATCGGCCCTCAGGTGTGGACGGTGGCGCGGCAGCGAGTGGCGTCGGCGGCTGCCGGAGGTTGACGCACAGCACCCCGTTCTCGACGTAGGCCGCCCAGCGCAGCGTCGTCGACGTGTCGATGCCGTAGAACTTGGTGAACGCCATCGCCGACACAACCCAGGGCCCGCCGGCCGACCGCGACGACCTTCGGACGACGTACGCGTTCTCGGCCCCGGCATCGATCGCGCGTAGCCCGATGATGGCCAGCTGCCGGTCATAGAGCAGTTCGACGGAATCGGGCGAGCCGATGGCCGCGTGGGCAGACTGATTCAGCGACATGCTTCCGCGGCGCTGGATCGTGACGTGCGGCTCAGAGCGCAGCGGCAGCAGCCGCCGGCTGAAGCTCTCGAAGTTGGGCATCGTCGCGCTCCATCGCTCGACCGGTTTCCCAGGAATTCGTAGCGATCCGGCCGGCAGGTTCCCGATCGTTACGCTACTTGCGTGGACGAACGCACCGGATTGCCGGTCGTCGGAATGGTCGGCGCCGGCCAGCTGGCGCGCATGACGCACCAGGCGGCAATCCCGCTCGGCCAATCCCTGCGCATCCTCGCCGCCTCGCCCGACGACGGCGCGGCCCTCGTCGCCGCCGACGTGGTCGTCGGGGATTACCGCGAGCTGGACGATCTGCGCGCCTTCGCCCGCGGCTGCGACGCGCTGACCTTCGACCACGAACATGTGCCCAACGACCACATCGCCGCGCTCGAGGCCGACGGGGTCAACGTCCGGCCCGGTTCGGCCGCGCTGCGCTTCGCCCAGGACAAGCAGGCCATGCGCGAGCGACTGGGCGCTATGGGCGTTCCCTGCCCTCGCTGGGCGCCGATCGAGACCGCCGCCGACCTGCAGGCGTTCGGGGCCTCGACCGGCTGGCCCGTCGTGCTCAAAGCGGCCACCGGCGGTTACGACGGCAAAGGGGTATGGACGATCCCTGCCGTCGGCGCCGCCGCCGAGGTGCTGGCGTCAGGGACGCGGTTGATCGCCGAGGAGCGGGTGCCGATCCTGCGCGAGCTGGCCGCCGTGGTCGCCCGCTCACCCTTCGGGCAGGGCGCGGTCTGGCCGGTGGTCGAGACGGTGCAGCGCGACGGCATCAACGTCGAGGTGCTGGCCCCGGCGCCGGACCTGGACGAGGAGCGGGCTGAGTTCGCGCAGGCCCTGGCGCTGCGCATCGCGGCCGAGCTCGGCGTGACCGGCGTGCTGGCGGTCGAGCTGTTCGAGACCGCGGCCGGCCTGGTGGTGAACGAACTCGCGATGCGCCCGCACAACTCGGCCCACTGGACGATCGAGGGTGCGCGCACCTCACAGTTCGAGCAGCACCTGCGCGCGGTGCTCGACTACCCGCTCGGCGCGACCGACCTCACCGCCCGCGTCGTCGTCATGGCCAACCTGCTCGGCGGCCCGGACGGCGTGCTGCCCAAGGCGATCGACGAGCGCGTCCACCACTGCATGGCGCGCTGGCCGGACGTCAAGATCCATCTCTACGGCAAGCAGCTGCGGCCGGGCCGCAAGGTCGGGCACGTCACGGCGCTCGGCGACGACCTCGGCGCCGTCCGGGTACGCGCGAACGCCGCCGCCGACTACCTGATGAACGGTGAGCAACGGTGATCGACCCAGTAGTCGGCGTGATCATGGGCAGCGACTCGGACTACGTGGTGATGGGCGCGGCGGCCGACGCGCTCGCCGAGTTCGATGTCGCGTACGAGGTGCGGGTGGTGTCGGCGCACCGCGCGCCGCTCGACATGGCCGACTATGCCCAACAGGCCGCCGGCCGTGGCCTCAAGGTGATCATCGCGGGCGCCGGCGGAGCGGCCCACCTGCCCGGCATGGTCGCGGCCCTGACCAGCCTGCCGGTGATCGGCGTGCCCGTCCCGCTGAAATACCTGGACGGCATCGACTCGCTGCTGTCGATCGTGCAGATGCCGGCCGGCGTGCCCGTGGCGACGGTGTCGATCGGCGGCGCGCGCAACGCCGGGCTGCTGGCCGTCCGCATCCTCGCGGCCGCCGACGTCGGTTTGGCCGAACGCATGGCCGAGTTCCAGCACGACCTCGCCGCCACCGCCCGAGCCAAGGACGCCGCGCTGCAGGACCGACTGGGCGGATGACAGACGCCGGGTCCGTACGCTGACTGAATGAAGCCCGCCGCGGTCCAGTTCTTCGCTGACCGCCTCGCCTCGCGCCGCTCGCGGCTCGCCGTGATCGTCGTCGCCGTACTCGTTCTTGCCCTCGTCGTCGTCGCCATCACCTCGAGCTCGAACCGCGTGCGCGTCAGCTCGAAGATGATCACAGGGACGCCTGAGGGCAGCACCACGGTCAACCTCGACACCTCGCTCTACCTGCCCAGCAGCACCCCGGCCCCGGCCGTCCTGCTCACCCAGGGCTTCGGCGGCAGCAAGCAGTCACTCGACTCCGAGGCCCGCAGCTTCGCCGAGCGCGGTTACGTCGCGCTCACCTACAGCGCGCGCGGGTTCGGCGACTCGGGCGGCCTGATCCACTTCGCCTCGCCCGACTACGAGGTGCACGACGGGACGCTGCTGCTCGACTACCTCGCCGGGCTCAAGCAGGTCGGCAAGAAGGACGGCAAGCCCGAGCTCGCGGTCGCCGGCTCGTCCTACGGCGGCGCCATGTCGCTGCTGATCGCCGCGGCCGATCATCGGGTGGGCGCCGTCGCCGCCGACATCACCTGGAACGACCTCTCGCACGCGCTGTTCCCCAACTTCGCCGGCACCGACCCCGGCGTCTTCAAGAAGCTGTGGGCCGGGTATCTGTTCGGCAACGCGTTCCCGGCCTCGGCGTCGGATCTGCTGGCGCGGGCCAGCGCAACGGGCGGCGGCAAGGGCCGCGGCAACAACGTGCCCACGGGGTCACAGAGCTGCGGTCGGTTCGCGCCGGACGTCTGCGCCGCCTACCAAGCCTCGGCTGCGGCCGGCACGCCCAACGCCGCCA
>CAXTHY010000005.1:69587-81640 GCA_964244175.1 uncultured Jatrophihabitans sp.
TGCTGTGGTTCGGGCGGACCTTGAGCTGACGGACGGCGCCGATGCAGCAGCTGATGAGCCGGGCCAGCCCGGCCAGCGTCCTGACCGAGATCGACGCACCGACCCTGCTCACCCAGGGCGAGCAGGACTCGCTGTTCCCGCTGAGCGAGTCCGACGCCAACGCCCGCGGCCTGGCCGCCCACGGCACCCCGGTGAAGGTCGTCTGGCGCCCGGGCGGCCACGACAGCGGTGGCGGCACGACCCAGGCCACCACCGCGGCCGCCAGCTGGTTCGGCCAGGTGTTCGGCTCGGGCGTCGCGAAGTCCCAGCCGTTCCAGTTCACCGAGCAGGCCGGCGTCGTCTCGGCCGCCACCGGCGACGCGTCGGAGCAGACCCTGCAGGCCAACGGCTACCCGGGCATCGCCGGCACGCCGCGCAACACCAGGACGGTGCAGCTCAGCGGCCGCGCACAGACGATCGGCTCGCCCGCCGGGGGCACCCCAGCCGTGATCACCAGCATCCCGGGCCTCGGCGGGATCTCCGGCCGCTTCGACCGCGCGCTGTCGGTGCTGCCGAGCGCGCCCGGGCAGACGGCGAGCTTCGTGACCCCGAAGTTCACCAAGGACGTCAGGGTCGCGGGTGAGTCGAGCGTGCAGCTCGTCGTCACCTCGAAGACCGCGTCGGACGTCACGCTGTTCGCCGGCCTGCGCGATGTCGGGACCGACGGCACCGGCACGCTGCCGTCACAGCTCGTCTCGCCAATCCGGCTCACCGGCATGACGCCGGGCGAGGCCCGCACCGTGACGGTGCGGCTGCCGTCCTTCGTCCGCAACATCCTGCCGGGCCATCGCCTGCAGCTGACCGTCAGCTCCAGCGACTTCTCCTACGCCGGGCCGCTCGACGCCCGCTCGTACACCGTCGCGCTCGCCGGCCCCACGGCGCCGCTGACCCTGCCGACGACGACGGGCTCGACGATCAGCGCCGGTCACCCCTTCGCCTGGCTGATCGTCGGCCTGCTGCTGTGCCTGCTGATCGGCGGCAGCGTCGCGTTCGTCATCGTGCGCCGACGGCGGATCCACAAGCCGCGCCCGGATCTCGCCGAGTTCCCGATCAGCGTCGAGGCGCTGACCAAGGAGTACGCGGGCGGGTACCGCGCCGTCGACGACGTCACCTTCCGTGTCGAGCGCGGGCAGGTGGTCGGGCTGCTCGGGCCCAACGGCGCGGGCAAGACGACGGCGCTGCGCGTACTCGTCGGGCTGATCACCCCGACCGAGGGCGAGGTGTACGTCTTCGGCGAGCCGGTGCTGCCGGGCGCGCCGGTGCTCGCCCGCATCGGCGCCTTCATCGAGGGCCCCGGTTTCCTGCCGCACCTCACCGGCCGCGAGAACCTGCGGCTGTACTGGGCCGCCACCGGCCGCGACCCCGACGAAGCCGAGTTCGAGGTGGCGATGGACATCGCCGGGCTGGGCGCGTCGATCGACCGGCGGGTGCGTACCTACAGCCAGGGCATGCGGCAGCGGCTCGGCATCGCGCAGGCCATGCTCGGCCTGCCCGAGGTGCTCGTGCTCGACGAACCGACCAACGGCCTCGATCCGCCCCAGATCGCCGAGATGCGCGACGTGCTGCACGACTACGCGACCACCGGACGGACGGTGCTGGTGTCCAGCCACCTGCTGGCCGAGGTCGAGCAGACCTGCACGCATGTGGTCGTCATGCACAAGGGACGCCTGGTGGCGGCCGGTTCGGTCGAGGAGATCGCCGGCGCCGGTGGCATGCAGCTCGCGGTGCTCGACGCCGGCGAGGCCGTCCGGGTGCTCGAGGCGGCCGGTATCGGCTCGCACCTCGTCCCGGCCCGGCGCGCCCTCGAAGACGTGTTCCTCGGCCTGATCGGAGACGGCGAGTGATGAGCGAGAACGGTGCCCCCAAGGTCAAGGTCGGCGACGGCGGAATCCGTAGCCGGCAGGGCTTCTCGGCCCGCCGTGAGCGGGAGATGTCGTCGGTCGCCGCCACCCGGCGCGGCATCCACGAGAAGCTGAGTTCGCTCGACCCTGGCCACGCCCCGAAGTACGAGGCCAGGCGCACGCTGAACCTGCGGGTGGAGTTCGAACGTCAGCTGCGCCGGCGCCGCACGCAGATCGCGTTCGGTCTGATCCTCGTCCTGCCGATCATCATCGCGATCGCGTTCGAGGTCGGCGGCGGGGCCGGCAGCGACGCCCCGGAACTGGTCGGGCTGGCCAGCGCCGGCGGCTTCAACTTCGCCCTGTTCACCGAGTTCGCGTCCGTCGGCTTCCTGCTCGTCGTGGTCGTCGCCCTGTTCTGCGGCGACACCGTCGCCAGCGAAGCGAGTTGGTCCTCGCTGCGCTACCTGCTGGCCCAGCCCGTCCCGCGCTCACGACTGCTGCGGCAGAAGCTGACCGTCGCCGGGCTGCTCTGCGTGGTGGCGAACATTCTGCTGCCGGTGTGGTCGTTCGTCGTCGGCGGCCTGTTCTTCGGCTGGGACGCCGCGCGCTCGCCGGTCGGCGGCACGTTCGGCACCGGCGCGGCGGTGTGGCGCCTGGTGGTCATCGTCGTCTACATCTGCCTGCAGCTGCTGGTGTTCGCCTCGCTGGCGTTCCTGCTCAGCGTCAGCGTCGACAACCCGCTCGGGGCCGTCGGCGGCGCGGTGATGCTGGCCGTCATCTCGAGCATCCTCGACCAGATCACCGCGCTCGACCCGTACCGGCAGTACCTGCCGACGCACTTCAACTACGCGTGGGTCGACACGTTGAGCTCACCGATCAGGTGGGACGACATGCTCCGCGGTTCGGGACTGGCGCTCGTCTACGCCGCGGTGTTCCTGGGCTGGGCCTGGCTGCGTTTCGACCGCAAGGACATCACCTCGTAGCCGTGCGGCGGGCCCGGTAGGCGGCGACGTTGGCCCGGTTGCCGCAGCCGGCGGCACAGAAGCGGCGCGAGCGGTTCTTCGACAGGTCGACGATGACGGAGTCGCAGTCGTCGCCCGCGCAGACCCGCAGCCGGTCGAGCTCGCCGGTGCGGATCACGTCGACGAAGGCCATCGCGGCCTCCACGGCCATCCGGTCGGCCAGCGGTTGCTCGGGATGTGTGGCGTGCAGGTGGTAGGCCCACTCGTCGTGCTTGACGAGTTGGGGGAGTGCGTCGAACTCGCGCAGCAAGCGGTTGACGATCTCGACCGCGCCGTCCTCGTCGGTGCGCCAGACCGGCCGCAGGCGCGCGCGCAGGGCCTGGACCGCCACCAGTTCGGCGCGGGTGTGCGTGCGCGAGCCCGTCCAACCCCATTCGGTGACGAACGCGTCGAGCTCGGCCAGCGTATCGAGACCGCCGTCACCCTCGGTGTTAACCAGGGCCGCCGCGGCCCCCAGCGCCACCTCGGTGTCATGAGCAAAAAGCACCTTGACTCCTGTCAGGAAACACCCGTACGGTCATGAGCATAGAACGTTTCACCACTTACGGCAGCGGACGAGGAGGGCCATCGTGCGGACGAGCAACGTGGGCCTCGGCCTCGCCGTCATCTCGGCCGCGACCTTCGGCACGGCCGGCACGTTTGCCTCCGCGCTCATCGACTCCGGTTGGACGCCCGGGGCGGCCGTGACAATGCGGGTCAGCGTGGCCGCGGCGCTGCTCACGATCCCCGCCCTGGTGCAGCTGCGGGGCCGGTGGGGCCTGCTGCGCCGCAACGTCCTGCCGGTGCTGGCCTATGGGCTCGTGGCCGTCGCCGGGTGTCAGCTGTTCTTCTTCAACGCCGTCGAGCACCTGTCGGTCGGGGTCGCGCTGCTGCTGGAGTACTCGGGCACCCTGCTCGTCGTCCTGTGGCTGTGGCTGCGGCACGGGCAGCGCCCGCATCGGCTGACCGTCGCCGGCGGCGTCCTGGCCATCGGCGGCATGGTCCTCGTGCTCGATCTGACCGGCGCGCAGCACGTCGACCTCGTCGGCGTGCTGTGGGGTCTGGCCGCCGCGTTCGGGCTGGCCACCTACTTCCTGCTCTCCTCACGCAGTGACGATTCGCTGCCGCCCATCGTGACCGCGTGGGCCGCCATGACCCTGGGTGCGGTGGCGCTGGGGATCTGCGGGCTCACCGGTGTCCTGACCTTCCACGCCTCGACCGGCGACACGAAGCTGGCCGGGCACCAGACGAGCTGGCTCGTTCCGGTCGTCGGGCTGTCGCTGGTGGCCGCCGTGATCGCGTACACGACCGGCATCGGCGCCGCGCGCCGGCTCGGGGCCCGGCTGGCGTCGTTCGTCGGGCTGGCCGAGGTGCTGTTCGCGGTGCTCATCGCCTGGCTGGCGCTGGGTCAGGCGCCCGGCGTGCTGCAGGCGATCGGCGGCGTCATCGTGCTCACCGGCATCGCGCTCGTGCGGGCCGACGAGCGCGCACCCGGCGGCGCCGACGGCGACGGCCTCGAGATCCCGCTCGCCGGGGTCGCGACGACCAGCCCGTCCTAGAGTCGGCGGGGTGAGCGAGCCGCCGTCCGGAGCCCGCACGGTCACGGTCGCGGTCGAGCGGCTCGAGCGCTGGCTGGCCGGATTCACCGAGCGCCACGGCGCAACGACCACCGCCAGCGCACCTGACCGCGTCGCCCTCGTCGGTGCTGACGGCGCGAGGGCCTGGGTCGACGTGCCGTTCCCGCCCCTCACCGGCGACGTGATCGAGCACGTCATGCAGGCCCGGCGCGTCGGCGTCCTGCTCGTGCGTCGCGGCGGCCACGCCGCCGGCCTGTTCGACGGCCCGGAGCTCGTGGCGTCCAAGGTCGGCTCCAGCTACGTCCAGGGCACGACCAAGGCCGGCGGTTGGTCCCAGCAGCGCTACGCCCGGCGGCGGGCCAACCAGGCCGGTGCGGCGTTCGCCGACGCCGCCGACGCCGCGGTCCGCGTTCTCGGCGGTGTGCAGCTCGACGCCCTGGTGACCGGCGGCGATCGCGACGCGGTCAAGGCGGTGCTCGCCGACCGCCGCCTGGCGCACCTCGAGGCGACGGGCCCCTGGCTGCAGGTCAAGGACCCGCGGCTACGCGTGCTGGCCGCGACCCCTGACCAGTTCCGCGCCGTCCGCATCCACCTCGATCCCTGACGCCGGGGCCAGCTGCGACGACACCGCCCGCACAGGGCCGTCCCGCTAGACTCCGCAGTCGTGCAGAACCGGGTCGACAGCCGCTCCGTCGGCGCCCCGACGCCCGTATTCTCGCCCCTGCGCGGCGATGCCCAGACCCGTCGGCACCGCCTGCTCGATCTCGGCATCCGGGCCGGCGCCCGGCTCGCCGTCGCCGGCATGGCGCTGCTCTACGCCGCGCTGAAATTGCTCCCGGCGCGGGATCGGATCGTGCTGATGTCGCGCCTGTACGCGAGCACCTCGCAGGACTTCGCGCTCGTCCGCGCCGAGGTGGCCCGCCAGAGCCCCGGCACCCAGGTAGTGGTGCTCAACCACCGCAACACCAACCCGCGAGCCGTCCCGCTGCAGATGCTCACCGAGATGTATCAGCTGGCAACCTCGCGGGCCTGCATCACCGACAGCTACATGGCCGCCATCAGCGTCCTGCGCCACAAGGACGCGCTCATCATCGTGCAGATGTGGCACGCGCTCGGCGCGATCAAACGCTTCGGGCTCGCGGCGGTGGGCAGTGCCGAGGGCCGGCCGAGCGGGCTGGCGCGGGTCATGCGGATGCACCGCGGCTACGACTGGGTGATCGCCGGCGGCAAGCGGATGGTCGAGCCCTTCGCGCAGTCGTTCGGCGTCCCGGCCGAGCGCGTCCTGCCCATCGGCACGCCGCGCGTCGATCTGCTGCTCGACCCCGCGTACGTGCAGGGCAAGCGCGACACCATCCGTGCGGCCCATCCCGAGCTGGGCCGGCGTCCGCTCGTCCTCTACGCGCCGACATTCCGCACGGCCGAGCCGGTCCACGTCGAGGAGATGCTCGCCGCCCTGGCCGGCGCCGACCTCGACGTCGTCGTCGCGCTACACCCACTTGATCACCGCGACTTCCGCGACCGGCCCGGCGTCACGCAGGACGCCGCGTTCTCGACGCTCGACTGGCTGACCGTGGCCGATCAGCTGATCACCGACTACTCGGCCGTCGTGTTCGACGCGGCCGTGCTCGGGGTGCCGATCTACTCCTACGCCTACGACCTCGACGACTACGTCGCGCGGCGCGGACTCGTGCTCGACTACGCGCACGACCTGCCCGGTCCGCCCTTCCGCGACGCGGCCGAGCTGGTCGCCGCCTTGCTCGCCGGCACCGTCACCGGCGACGACGTCGCCCGCTTCCGCGACGAGTTCGTGTCCTCGACCGACGGCGGCTGCACGCGGCGCATCGTGCAGCTGGCGCTCGGCGCGGCCCCGGCGGCGATCGGGTGAGGGCCGGCGATCGGGTGCGGGCCGCCGATCGGCTGATCCCGGCGGTCAAGGCGGTCGCGGTCGACGTCCTGATGCACAACCCGCGGCTGCGGCTACGGTACCGCGGCCTGCGCGGCCGGCTGCGCAGCGGGCGCTACCGCTGGTACGCGCGGGGCGGGCGCGACGATCGCCTGATCGTCTTCGAGTCCTTCGTCGGCCGCAACTACTCGGGCTCACCGCGCGCGCTCTACGAGGCCGCCCTCGTCGACCCCCGCTTCGCCGGGTGCCGCTTCGTCTGGGCGTTCCGCGACCCGGCGCACGCGGCCGCCTTCCCGGCGCTGTCCGACCCGCGCACCACGATCGTCGCCAACGGCTCGGGCGACTACTACCGGGCGTTCGGCCGGGCCCGGGCGTGGGTCAGTAACTCGATCATCGCGCCCGAACTCGTGCCCCGCGCGGGTCAGCATTACCTGCAGACTTGGCACGGCACGCCGTTCAAGCGCATCGGGCTGGACGTCGTCGCGACCACCGAGGCGGCGTTGAACGGCAAGGCCGAGATCGACGAGCGCTACCGCGTCGACGCCGGCAAGATCACGACGTTCCTGTCGGCCGCGACCTTCACGACGCGCGTGTTCGCCAGCGCGTTCGGGCTGCCCGAGACGGGCGCGGGCAGTCCGTTCCTCGAGACCGGCAATCCCCGCAACGATGCGCTCGCCACCGCAACGCCCGACGACGTCGCGGCCGCCCGCGGCCGCCTCGGTATCGCCCCGGGCACGCGGGTGGTCCTGTACGCCCCCACCTGGCGCGACGACCAGTACGACCTGCGTTCGGGCTACGTCTACGACCAGCCCCTCGACATCGGCCGGCTGCGCGCCGCCCTGGGCGAGGGCTGGTTACTGCTCTACCGGGCGCACTACATCGTCAGCAACGTGAGCGACTTCGCCGAGCACGCCGGCTTCGCCCGCGACGTGTCGGGCATCGATGACATCAACGAGCTCGCCCTGGCCAGCGACGTCCTGGTCACCGACTATTCGAGCGTCTACTTCGACTACGCCCTGCTCGACCGGCCGATGATCTTCTACATGTACGACCTGGAGCGCTACTCGTCGCGGCTGCGTGGGTTCTACCTGCCGATCGAGGACGTCCCGGGCGCAATCGTCACCACCCAGGACGCTCTCGCGGCGGCCCTGCTCGACCCCGACCTGCCGGCCCGCGACGCCGCCCGGCGGGCGGAGCTCAACGCCACCATGTCACCGCACGACGACGGCGGCGCCGGCCGCCGGGTGCTCGACCTCCTCGCCGGGCTGGCGCCGGCCGAGGCGCCGATCGCGGGCGAGCCGGACTCCGGCCGATACATCGCCCACCCGGTGTCTGGTAGGCATGCCGATATGGGGAAGAACTCGACGTGACCACCTCTGACCACACCGCTGCGTTGACCGCGCGCCCCGCCTGGAGCGCTCTTCAGGACCACCACGCCAGCGTCGCCGGCACCCACCTGCGGGATCTGTTCGCCGACGACCCGGGCCGCGGCGAGCAGTTCGTGGCCGAGGCCTGCGGCATCTACCTCGACTACTCCAAGAACCGAATCACCGCCGACACCGTGCGGCTGCTGTTGCAGCTGGCCGACGAGTCCGGGCTGCGCGAGCGCATCGACGCGATGTTCGCGGGCGAGAAGATCAACATCACCGAGAACCGGGCGGTGCTGCATGTCGCGCTGCGTGCGCCGAACAAGGCCCGGTTCACCGTCGACGGCGTCGATATCGTGCCCGCCGTGCACGAGGTCCTCGACCGGATGGCCGAGTTCGCCGACCGCGTCCGCGCCGGGAAATGGCTGGGCCACACCGGCAAGCCGATCGTCAACCTCGTCAACATCGGTATCGGCGGCTCCGACCTCGGCCCGGTCATGGCCTACGAGGCGCTGCGGCACTACACCGCGCGCGAGCTCACCTTCCGGTTCGTGTCCAACGTCGACGGGACGGATTTCGCCGAGGCCACCCGTGACCTCGATCCGGCGCAGACGCTGTTCATCGTGTCGTCCAAGACGTTCACGACCCTCGAGACCATGACGAACGCGTCGACGGCCCGCGACTGGGTGCTGGCCGCGCTCGACGACGAGGCGGCGATCGCGAAGCACTTCGTCGCCGTTTCGACGAACTCCGCGGCCGTCGAAGAGTTCGGCATCGACGTCATGAACATGTTCGGCTTCTGGGACTGGGTCGGTGGCCGGTACTCCATGGACTCGGCCATCGGCCTGTCGACGATGATCGCCGTCGGCCCGGACGGCTTCGGCGAGCTGCTGGCCGGCTTCCACGAGATGGACGAACACTTCCGCACCGCGCCGTTCGAGTCGAACCTGCCGGTGCTGCTCGGGCTCCTCACGGTCTGGTACGCCGACTTCTTCGCCGCGCAGACCCAGGCGGTACTGCCCTACGACCAGTACCTCAAGCGGTTCCCCGCGTACCTGCAGCAGCTGACGATGGAGTCCAACGGCAAGCACATCACGCTGGCCGGTGAGCCCGTCGAGTACGCCACCAGCCCCGTCTACTGGGGCGAGCCGGGCACGAACGGGCAACACAGTTTCTATCAATTGATCCACCAGGGCACCGAGCTGATCCCGGCCGACTTCATCGGCTTCGCGCACTCGCTCAACCCGCTAGCCCCAGGAAATGGGCAGAGTCACCACGACATCCTGACCGCGAACGTGTTCGCGCAGGGCGAGGCCCTCGCCTTCGGCAAGACGGCCGAGCAGGTCAAGGCCGAGGGCACCGAGGACTGGCTCGTTCCGCACCGGGTGTTCGAGGGCAACCGGCCGTCGAACACCCTGCTCCTCGATCGGCTCACGCCCCACGCGTTGGGCACGCTCATCGCGCTCTACGAGCACAGCGTTTTCACCCAGGGCACGATCTGGTCGATCAACTCCTTCGATCAGTGGGGCGTCGAGTTGGGCAAGGTGCTGGCGAAGAAGGTCGCCGACGAGCTGTCCGCCGACACCGAACCCGACCTCGAGCACGACAGCTCGACCAACGCACTCATTCGCCGCTACCGCGCGGCCCGTTCCACGGAGGCATGACATGCAGCTCGGAATGATCGGCCTGGGCCGGATGGGCGCCAACATCACCCGCCGCGTCCTGCGCGACGGGCACACCGCCGTCGCGTTCGACACCAACCCCGACACGGTCAAGCAGCTCGAGGACGACGGTGCCGTCGGCGCGACCGAGCTCGAGGACTTCGTCTCGAAGCTCGAGAAGCCGCGGGTCGCCTGGGTCATGGTGCCGGCGGGCATCACCGGCAAGGTGGTGATGCAGGTTGCCGAGTTCATGGAAGAAGGCGACATCATCATCGACGGCGGCAACTCCAACTACCGTGACGACATCGAGATGGCGGCCAAGCTCAAGGAGAGCGGCATCCACTACGTCGACATCGGCACCAGCGGCGGGGTGTTCGGCCTAGAGCGCGGCTACTGCCTGATGATCGGCGGCGAGGACGACGTCATCGAGCACCTCGACCCGCTGCTCAAGACCATCGCGCCGGGCCTCGGCGACATCGAGCGCACCTCGGGACGCGAGGGCGAGCCGGCGCCGGAGGAGCAGGGCTACCTGCACTGCGGCCCGAATGGTGCCGGGCACTTCGTGAAGATGGTCCACAACGGCATCGAGTACGGGATGATGGCCGCCTACGCCGAGGGACTGAACGTGCTTCACCACGCCGACGCCGGGGCCAAGGAGTCGGACCACTCGGCCGAGACGACCCCGCTCGATCAGCCGCAGTACTACCGCTACGACCTCGACATCGCGAAGGTGACCGAGGTGTGGCGGCGCGGCTCAGTGGTCGCGTCGTGGCTGCTCGACCTCACCGCCGGCGCCCTGCAGGTCAATCCAGACCTCAAGGGGCTCGCCGGTCGCGTCTCCGACTCCGGTGAAGGCCGCTGGACGGTCAAGGCCGCGATCGACGAGGGCGTGCCCACGCCGGTGCTGTCGGCCGCGCTGTTCGCCCGCTTCTCCAGCCGCGGCGAGGCGGTCTACGCCGACAAGCTGCTCTCGGCCATGCGTCAGGCCTTCGGTGGCCACGTCGAGCTGCCGACCGGCGAGTAACCCTCGCTTGCGGCCCTACGCGACGACGATCGTCGCGGCGTGACCCTTGCTGCGGGCGAGGCGGACGTCGCGCGTGACGAGTGAGCACTCCAATGCCTCGGCCAGTGCGACGTACGCGCCGTCGTACGTGGAGAGCCCATGACGCAGCTCGAAGGCCCTGCGCCGCAGCTCCTTGGCGTTCGGCCACCGCGTCACCGGCAGGTCATCGAAGTCGGCGAGGGCCTGGACACATCGTTCGTCGTCGAGATGGCGGCCGAGGTTCAGTCCGCGCACGGCTGAGCTGACCTCGTAGTCGAGCAACGTCGGTGCGTGCAGCACCTCGCTCGCGAGCATCGCCCGGAGGCGTTCGGTTCCTTCGTCGAGTACCAATGCATCGACGACGGCCGACGCGTCCACGACGATCACCTCGGGGTGTGGTTGCGCGCACGCTCCGCTCGACCGGCGTGAACCTCGCCCAGCGAACTCACCGCCGATTGCCGCATTCGGCGTGCCGCCCGGTCGAGCACCTCGGCGACGGTCGGGCGTTCGACCTCGCGCGTCAACACGTCGAGCAGGTAGCTGTTGAGCGATTTTCCGGCGGTGGCCGCACGGGCCTTGAGCGCGCTCCGGGTGTCCTCCGGGACGTCGCGAACCTGGAGTAGGGATCCCATGGGCGCAGCCTACACGGGTTCAATACAAACTGTATTGAGCCGCGTAGACCTGGAGCGCTCGCCCGCCCGCTTCGGCCCGTTCCCGTTGAGTGAGTCAGGCGGCGCGGGTCTCGGGCTGCCCGATGCTCGGGACCAACCGGGCCAGCAGGTCGACGGCCGGGCCGAGTAGGACGATCACGGCGACGGTGCCAGGGCCGATGGCCGCGCCCATCGCCCACCCGCCGAGCGCGCCGCCGCCCTGCACGACGCTGTAGCTCCAGCGAAACGGCACGGGTGGATCGAACGCCAGCGCCGCCGCCTCGGTCGGGCCGGCGCCGGTCCGGCTGCCGAGATAGCCGGCCACACCGATGGCCAGCACCACGAACGCGACGGCCAGCCAGACGACGCGGATCGCGATCGCGTGCGGGGGAGCGAGCAGATCCATGGTTTCGGACACGGTCACACCCACCACGACCGGCTGCACCACCGTCCCGAGGCCCGGGGTCAGCCCACGCCACCACGCCATCGCCACCAGGACGACGCCGAGCGCGCAGTTGACGGCCAGGAACGGGATGTCGAGTGCGATCGAGGCGCCGTTGACGAAGGTCGAGTACCCGTCCGAGCCGAGAGCGGCGCGCAGCAGCACACCGACCCCGATGCCCAGCACGACGCACGAGACGACCAGCTGGCCGACCCGTGTCACGATGCCCATGGTGGGCACAACCCGACCGGCGACCGCGCGCATTCCGACGAGTCGAACCCGGCCCCTGCGGGTCCGACGGGCTAGTAGATCGCGGTTCGGCTGCGTTGCCGGGTTGCGTTGCGCGCTCGTTGAAGGGCGCAGCGACGGAGGGTGTCTCGTCCACGGTTGAGTTGCGTCGCCGGGTTGCCGTTCGCGCGCTGAAACCCCTGGTACATAAAGGATTTCTTCGAAATTCGTCTTGCCTTCCGGTGTCTTATCGAATAGAATCGAACACGTGGATGTGGAGGCTGAGGTCGTCGCCGGGTACG
>CAXTHY010000006.1:0-8134 GCA_964244175.1 uncultured Jatrophihabitans sp.
GTGACGCGCACCATCGACGCCGGGGCGACGACGGTGTTGGGCGGCGGTACGGCGCCCGACGGCGCCGGCTTCTTCTACCCGCCGACCGTCCTCTCGGGCGTGCCGCGCGACTCGGCCGTGGCCACCGAAGAGGTGTTCGGGCCGGTAGCCGCGATCATCACGGTCAACGACGACGACGACGCGCTGGCCATCGCGAACTCCTCGGAGATGGGGCTCACCGGCTACGTCTACACCGGCGACCTGGCCCGCGGCCTGCGCGTCTGCGAGCGGCTCGAGGTCGGGATGGTTGGGCTGAACCGGGGCCTGGTGTCCGACCCGGCCGCGCCGTTCGGCGGCGTGAAGCAGTCGGGTCTCGGCCGCGAGGGCGGCTTCGAGGGCATCGACGAATACCTCGAGACGACGTACGTGGCCACCAACTGGTGAGTCGCCGCGCGGACTGATCACGGCTTGACAAACTTGACGCCAGTGGGTCGCGGCGTACTGTCAAGGTTGTCAAGGGAGGTCGTGTCATGGCGCAGAACCAGCAGACGCTGCTGGCGGCGGTGGGCCGACGGCTCGCCGAGGAGCCCGAGCGCGTGCTGACCGCGCTGCAGGTGATCGCCGATCCCGACGCCCTGGTGGCGGCCGACGACGAGAGCACGATCTCGCTCGCCCGCACAGTGAACGCCCATCGCGTCGTCGCCGCCCTGCGCGAGCTCCGCGCGCGGGCCTACTCCACCGAGCAGGTCCGCGCCCTGCTGGGCGGGATCAGCCGGCAAGCGGTATCGCAGCGGGTCAGGAGCAGCCGGCTGATGGCGATCGAGATCTCCGGTCGGTCGTGGTTTCCTGACTGGCAGTTCGTCGACGGCCGGTTGGTCGACGGCTTGCCGCAGGTCGTGCGCGCGCTGACCGCAGGCGGCGAGAACGCGTTCAGCGCCGAGGGGCTCATGCGTAGCTCGCTGCCCGAAGAGGGCGGCCGCTCGATCGCCGACCTGCTGGCCGCCGGTGAGCTCGATCTCGTGCTGCATTACCTCCGGGCCGTCGGCGGTGGGTTCTGACCGACGCGACCGCGGGTTACCCGGACCGCCTGCCTGCGACGCGGCCGCGCGGCCTGCGCCTGCAGACCACCCGTACCGTCTGGTTCCGCATCGACAGCGGCGACCCGCGCGACTGGGACTGGCGCGCGTACCCGACGCCGACGTCCCGCTTCGACTCAGCATCCGGACGCCACCGAGTGCGGTACGCGGCCGATTCGGCCCGCACCGCGATGCGCGAGCGCTTCGACCGCGACCGGCGCCAACTCGCGGTGACCCACCTGGACCTGCACCTTGTCCGACTCGTCGGATCGGTCCGGGTGCTCGACCTGCGCCGCGACGACACCCTGGACGCCCTCGGTCTCGACGACCAGATCAGCACGAGCCGGGCGCCCGCGGTGTGGGCGGCCGGCCAGCGGCTGATCGACCTCGTCCGCGACTGGTTCGGCGAGCGCTGCCATGGTGTCGTCTACCGCTCGCGTACCACACCGCAGCGTTCGGCCAATCTGGCCTTTTTCGAGCACGCGCCGGTCGAGGCGCGTGACCTGGGCCGGCTGCGGGCTCAGCCGACGCTGCTCGACTCCTGCATCCTGTCCGACGGCTTCACCGTGCAGGGCTGGCGCTGATCGTCAGGCCGACAGCGCCGTCGTGATGCGGCGGGCGCCGGCCATCAGCACCGGCGCGAACCGAACGCCGGGGGAGCGGCCCAGCCGTTCGATGGGCCCCGAGATCGAGATCGCCGCGAGCAGGTCGCCGCCCGAGCCCAGCACCGGCGCCGACACCGACGCCACCCCCGCCTCGCGCTGCGCGAGGGATTGCGCCCAGCCGCGGCGGCGCACGTCGGCCAGGGTGCGCGCGCTGAACTCGGCCGTACCGAGGACCTCGGCGACTGCGGCGGGGTCGGACCACGCGCAGATGACCTGTGCGCCCGACCCGGCCGACAGCGGCAAGCGGGTGCCCAACGGCACCGTCGTGCGCAGCCCGTGAGCTCGCTCGGCCGCAGCCACGCACACCCGCTCGGCGCCGTCGCGGCGGTAGAGCTGGGCGCTCTCACCGCACTCGTCGCGCACCCAGGCGACCACGGGACCGGCGGCGACCACGAGCGGATCGGACAGTGCCGCGGCGAATTCGCCGATCCGCGGGCCGAGCACGAACCGGCCTTCGACGTCGCGAGCGAGCAGCCGATGCGTTTCGAGCGCCACCGCCAACCGGTGGGCCGTGGCCCGCGGCAGGGCCGTGGTCTCGACCAGTTCGGCGAGCGCCCGCGGTGCCGTCGCCACCGCCGCCAGGATCGCGACGCTCTTGTCCACGACCCCGATGCCGCTGTTAGGCTGTCCCATAAGGCGATATTAGATTCTCAGATACTGGGAAGCAAGGAGACGCGCCATGGGTAAGACACTCGCCGAGAAGCTCTGGGACAGTCACGTAGTGCGGGCCGCCGCCGGTGAGCCGGACCTGCTCTACATCGACCTGCATCTGGTCCACGAGGTGACCAGCCCGCAGGCCTTCGACGGGTTGCGCCTCGCCGGCCGGCCGGTCCACCGCCCCGATCTCACGCTGGCCACCGAGGATCACAACACCCCGACCGACTACACGTTGCCGTTGATCGGGACGAGTTCGATCAAGGACGAGGTCAGCCGTACCCAGATCGAGACGCTGCGCCGCAACTGCGACGAGTTCGGCGTTCAGATCTACCCGATGGGCGACGCTGAGCAGGGCATCGTCCACGTCATCGGCCCGCAGCTGGGCCTGACCCAGCCGGGCATGACGATCGTCTGCGGCGACTCGCACACCTCCACCCACGGCGCGTTCGGTGCGCTCGCGTTCGGCATCGGCACCAGCCAGGTCGAGCATGTCCTGGCCACGCAGACGCTGCCTATGGACCGGCCCAAGACGATGGCTGTGACCGTCGACGGCGAACTGCCCGACGGCGTCACCCCGAAGGACGTCATTCTCGCGGTCATCGCGCAGACTGGCACCGGCGGCGGTCAGGGCCACATGGTCGAGTACCGCGGTTCGGTGTTCGAGAACATGACGATGGAAGGCCGCATGACGGTCTGCAACATGAGCATCGAGTGGGGCGCGCGGGCCGGCATGATCGCGCCCGACCGGACGACCTTCGACTACCTGCAGGGACGCGATCACGCGCCGAAGGGCGCCGAGTGGGACGCCGCGGTCGAGTACTGGACCAGCCTGCGCACCGACGACGACGCCGAGTTCGACGCCGAGGTCACCCTCGACGCGGCCAATCTCACCCCGTTCGTGACGTGGGGAACCAACCCGGGTCAGGGCGCGCCGCTCGACGCCGCCGTGCCCGACCCCAGCACCATCGAGGACGAGTCCGAGCGCGTCGCGGCCGAGAAGGCGCTGGTCTACATGGACCTGGTGGCCGGCACGCCGCTGCGCGACATCAAGGTCGACACCGTGTTCGTGGGCTCGTGTACCAACGGCCGCATCGAGGACCTGCGGGCCGCGGCCCAGGTGCTCGACGGGCGCACCGTCGCCGACGGCGTCCATCTATTGGTCGTGCCCGGGTCGATGCGCGTGCGCAAGCAGGCCGAGCACGAGGGTCTGGACGCGATCTTCACCGCGGCCGGCGCCGACTGGCGGCAGGCGGGTTGCTCGATGTGCCTGGGCATGAACCCCGACCAGCTCGCCCCCGGCGAGCGCAGCGCGTCGACGTCGAACCGCAACTTCGAGGGACGGCAGGGCAAGGGCGGGCGCACGCACCTCGTGTCCCCGCTGGTCGCGGCCGCCACCGCGATCACCGGCCATCTCTCCAGCCCGGCCGACTTGGAGGCCTGAGTCATGGACCCGTTTACCTCGCACACCGGGACGGCCGCGCCGCTGCGACGCAGCAACGTCGACACCGACCAGATCATCCCGGCCGTCTATCTCAAGCGCGTCACCCGCACCGGGTTCGAGGACGGGCTGTTCCAGGCCTGGCGCAACGACCCCGACTTCGTCCTCAACCAGTCGCGCTACGACAACGCGACGATCCTGGTCGCCGGCTCCGACTTCGGCACCGGCAGCTCACGCGAACACGCGGTGTGGGCGCTGCTCGACTACGGCTTCCGGGTCGTCGTGTCGCCGCGCTTCGGTGACATCTTCCGCGGCAACTCGCTCAAGGCCGGCCTGCTCACTGTGCAGCTCCCTGCGAAGATCATTCAGCGGCTTTGGGAAGACGTTGAGAGCGACCCGAGCACGCGCGTCACCGTCGACGTGGTCGAGCGCCAAGTGCGGTGGAGCGGCGAGCTGCACGACTTCGCACTCGACGACTACACCCGTTGGCGGTTGATGGAAGGCCTCGACGACATCGCGCTCACACTGCGCCACACCGACGCGGTCGAACAGTACGAGAGCGAGCGCAAGCCGTGGTTGCCCACGGCCACGGTCTGACCGAATTTCGAGAAAGTCCGACGACACAGGCGTTACGCGTTGTTCGTCGCTGCATAACGGCCTAGCGTGACGACGGAAACGACCGTGCTGGTCGCGCAACTCGTCGTCCTTGGAGGACATGTGCCAAACAAGGCCCAGTTCATCGATCAACTTGCCGAGCGCCTGGACGGTGACCGCAAGCGTGCGGCCGCGGCCCTCGACGCGGTGATCGACACCGTCTACGCCGCCATCGCCCGTGGTGAAAAAGTCGCCATCTCCGGCTTCGGCAACTTCGAGCGACGCGAGCGGGCCGCGCGCACCGCACGCAATCCGGCGACGGGTGCGCGGGTGAACGTCGCGGCCTCGCGGGTGCCCGCGTTCCGCCCGGGCAAGGAGTTCAAAGAGATCGCGAGCGGCGCGCGCGAATACACGCAGGAGCGTGCGGCTCGGGCGCAGGCCGTCGTCACCAAGGCCGCCGGCGTGGTCCGCGACGCGCAGGATCGGGCCGCGTCGGCCGTGCGCGAGGCAGTGGGCGACGTGCTCGAGGCCCCAGGCAAGGCGGCCGCGGCCGTGGCCAACACTCCGGCCGGGCGGCAGGCGAAGAAGGCCGCGGGCCGCGTCTCGAAGAAGAGCGCGCCGGTGAAGGCGGCGAAGAAAGCCGCGGCCAAGTCGGCTCCGGCCAAGTCGGCTCCGGCGACGAAGAAGGCGGCGGCGAAGAAGCTGGCTGCGAAGGCGACGTCGGCTCCGGTCAAGAAGGCGGCGGCGAAGAAGCTGGCCTCGGGTTCGGGTCCGGCCAAGAAGGCGGCGGCCAAGAAGGCCTGACCACTCGCCCTTGAGCACGGGGCGTCGACCACCGCGGTCGGCGCCCCGTTGCGTTGGCTCAGCCGGCCGCGTCCTCGTAGTAGTCGGCCGAGACGACCGTGCCGTCGACGACGGCCAGTACCCACGCCGCGCCCTTCTTCGTGTCCGAGGACCGGATGCCGCGCACCAGCCGGTCGATCAGGCCGGGGATGGTCTCGCCCTGGCTGCACACCAACGTCACCCGGCCCGGCTTGGCCAGCGAGTACACCGCGGTCTCGGTGGCCGACGGTGTCGAGATGTATGACCGGTCGCCGAACACCGGGTCGACGCGCAGGTCGAGACCGGCATCGACCGCGAACGGGCGCACGGTCTCGATGCAGCGCGTCGGCTCGGCCGACAGGATCCGGTCGATACCGAAGTGGGACAGGAACGGGACCAGCCGCGCGGCCTGGGCCTGGCCGGCCTCCTCGAGCGGACGCTCGCGGTCGTGGCCGTGCCACTGGCTGCGTTTGCCGGCCTTCGCGTGGCGCACCAGGACGATGACTGAGTCGGGGAGCGGCACCGCGGCGAAATCGGTGAGCACGGTGCGCTCGATCGGGTGGCTCATCCGCTCACGGGCGGCCTTCGGGCGCAGCCATTCGACGTCGTCGACCTCGTCATTGGCGCGGAACTCACCGCCGACGTGGCGCATGACCCAGTAGGAGACGCGTTTGCGGGCCGCGCCGACGTCGTAGCGGATGCTGCCGATCGACCGGGAGACCGTGACGAGCGAACCGACTTCCTCGTGCACTTCCCGGACGGCGGCGGCCAGCTCCGTCTCGCCCTCGTGCAGCTTGCCCTTGGGCAGTGACCAGTCGTCGTATCGGGGGCGGTGGACGAGGGCCACCTCGACGCGACCCCGGTTGTACCGCCAGACCACCCCGCCGGCCGCGCGCACGTCGGGCGGCCCGTTCCGGCCTGCCATGACTACTCGCTGCGGTCGGCCAGCCGCTGCATCAGCAGCTCCTGGTAGTCGTTGCCAGCATTGCCGGAGCGTACCCACTCGCCGTCGGGCTGCAGGTCCCACGCCGCCGTGTCGGGATCGAAGGCGGCGTCCAGGCACAGCTCCAGGTGTGCGCGCGCCTGCCGGTCCGAGACCCGGCACAGCACCTCGACCCGGCGGTCGAGGTTGCGGTGCATCAGGTCGGCCGAGCCGAGCCAGTATTCGGGGTTGCCGCCCCCGCCGAAGTTGTAGACGCGCGAGTGCTCCAGGAAGCGGCCTAGGATCGAGCGGGTCCGGATGTTCTCGCTGAGCCCCTTGACACCGGCGCGGATCGTGCAGAACGTCCGCACCAGCAGCTCGACCTGTACGCCGGCCTGCGACGCGCGGTACAGCGCGTCGATCGTCGCCTCGTCGACCAGGTGGTTGGTCTTGAACCTGATGTGCGCGTCCTTGCCGGCCCGCGCGTACTCGATCTCGCGCTCGATGCGCTCGAGGAGCCCGGAGCGGATACCCTGCGGCGCCACCAGCAGCGACCGGTACTCGGTCTGCCGGGAGTAGCCGGTGAGGACATTGAACAGGTCGGTCAGGTCGGCACAGACGTCGTCGTCGGCCGTGAACAGCCCGAGGTCTTCGTACATCCGCGCGGTCTTGGGGTTGTAGTTACCGGTGCCGATGTGCGCGTAGCGGCGGATCTGGCTGCCTTCCTGCCGCACCACCAGCGCCGTCTTGCAGTGCGTCTTCAAACCCACGAAGCCGTAGACGACGTGGCAGCCCGCGCGCTCCAGCGCCCGAGCCCACTTGATGTTGGCCTGTTCGTCGAAGCGGGCCTTGATCTCGACCAGCGCCACGACCTGCTTGCCCGCCTCGGCCGCGTCGATCAGCGCGTCGACGACGGGCGAGTCGCCGGACGTGCGGTACAGCGTCTGCTTGATCGCCAGTACCCGCGGGTCGGCCGCGGCCTGCTCGATGAAGCGTTGCGTGCTGGTCGCGAACGACTCGTACGGATGGTGGACGAGAACATCGCCGTCACGCATGGTCGCGAACACCGACTTCGGCGATTCGCCCTCGGCGAAGCGCGGGTTGGTGAGCGGGACGAACGGCCGCTCCTTCAGGGCCGGCCGATCGACGTCGTAGACCTGGTGCAGGGCGCTCAGGTCGAGCAGGCCGGGTACGCGCTGCACGTCCTCGGCATCGACGTCGATCTCGCTGGCGAGCAGCTCGACGACCTCGTCGTCGATGTCGTCGTTGACCTCGAGACGGACCGCCGGGCCGAAGCGACGCCGCATGAGTTCGCGTTCGAGAGCCTTCAGCAGGTCTTCGTCGCGGTCCTCCTCGACTTCGAAGTCGGCGTTGCGGGTGACCCGGAAGGCGTGGTGCTCGATGATGTCCATGCCGGGGAAGAGCATCGACAGGTGGGCGGCGATGAGGTCCTCGAGCGGCAGGAACTCCAGCTCGGTCGAACTCTGCGACACCGTGACGAAGCGTGGCACGTTGTTCGGCACCTTCACCCGCGCGAACCGGTGCGCGTCACCGTCGGGACCACGCATGAGTACCGCGAGATTCAGCGACAGGCCGGAGATGTAGGGGAATGGGTGGGACGGGTCGACGGCCAGCGGCGTCAGCACCGGGAACACCTTCGAGCGGAAGTACTTCGCCAGTCGCGACTGCTCCTCGTCGTCGAGCGCGTCCCACCGCCGGATGTGGATGCCCTCGGCCTCGATCGCGGGACCGACGATCTCGAGGAAGCAGCGGGCGTGCCGGTCGACGAGCTCGCGGGTGCGCTCGGCCAGCGCCTTCAACACGTTGCGCGGTGAGAGCCCGTCGGCCGAGGTGACCTGCAGGCCCATGTCGGCGCGGCGCTGCAACCCGGCGATGCGCACCATGTAGAACTCGTCGAGGTTGCTGGCGAAGATCGCAAGGAACTTCAGCCGCTCGAGCAGCGGCTGGGTGTCATCCTCGG
>CAXTHY010000006.1:8144-26412 GCA_964244175.1 uncultured Jatrophihabitans sp.
TGGTTGAACGCCAGCCACGTCAGCTCACGGTTGCCGAACCGGTCGTCGGGCAGGTCGTCGACCTCGGGGACCTGGCCGTCCAGGTCGCCGTCGGGAACTGTGTCGGTCAGGTCGAGGGCCTCCGCGGCCGTTGACTCGACGCTCACCGTTGTCCGCCCGTATTCATCCCGCCATCATGCCGTCTGAAGTTGAACGTGTGGTGACACCGGATTGCGCCAGCACCGCGCCGGTGTGCCGTCCGAGACCCAACACCGATGCGGCGAGGAGGTCCTCGGCGGTGTCGACATCGTTGCGCAGGCCGCCGCCGCCGTCGAGCGCAACCGAGTCGGCGGCGTGCCGGGCCGCGGATCCGGGGCCGAACGCCGGGGCCAGCGCGACGCCCGGCAACGCGGTGAGCAGCGTGGTGCCGGTGCCGGCGGCGTCGGGCACGTGCGTGCGCGGGTGGGCCGCCGCGCGGGCCAACGCCTCGGCCAGTTCGGCCGGCCGCAGCGCCGGGAGGTCGCCGACCAGCGCGGCGATCCCGTCGGCCGGCCACGACCGGGCGGCAAGGTCGGCCGCCTCGGCCAGCGCGCCGTTGAGGCCCGGCACGGTCTGCACCAGGACGCCGTCACCATCGGCACGGTCGGAGACGACGAGGACGCGCGCCACGCCCGCGGCCGCCCGGGCCGCGGCCGCGGTGTCGGCGCGGATGGCCTCGACCAGCCGGCGATGGGCCCGCTCGTCGGTACTGGCGCTCAGCAATCTCGACTTCGCGGCCGGCAGTGCCTTGGCCGGGATGACAACGGTCCAGCGCACCCGGACGAGTCTACGAACGTTCGCTCGCTGTGGGTCGGCGCGCCCGCCCGGCGCGATACGGCAGACTGCACCGGGATGCCGAGCGGAGCGGGGTAACGGGTGGCAAGGCTTCACAAACTGCGCAGACCAGGGCACGGGGAGAAACTGGGCGCCGGCTGGCGGTTCGTCTGGCTGGTGCTGTACTACCCGGCGTCGGCCCTGTTCAAGTCCCGCTACCGGCACATCGAGCGCATTCCGCCGACCGGTCCCATGATCATCGTCACCAACCACGTGTCGCACGTCGACCCGTTCCTCATCTCCAAGTTCGTCCTCGACGCCGCTCGCGTCCCGCGCTTCCTGGCCAAGGACACGATCTTCGACGTGTTCGCTGTCGGCCCGGCCATGCGGGCGATGGGCCACATCCCGGTCAAGCGCGGCTCGACCGATGCCCGGCAGTCGCTGGCCGCCGCCGTCCAGGCGCTCGCTGACGGCAAGGTGATCGTGCTGCACCCCGAGGGAACCGTGAGCCGCGATCCGGACGGTTGGCCCATGAACGCCAAGACCGGCGCCGCTCGGCTGGCGACCCTCGCCCCCGACGTCCCCGTCATCCCGTTGGCGCAGTGGGGCGTGCAGGAGCAGTTCGACGTGTACAAGAAGAAGATCAAGCTGATCCCGCGGCCCAAACACGTCATCTCGGTGGGCGAGCCGATCGACCTCAGCGCCTTCCGCGACCGTGAACCGACGGCGCGCATGCTGAAGGAGATGACGGACGTGATCATGCGCCGACTGCGCAAGGACGTCGCCGAGCTGCGTGAGCTGCCCGAACCGCAGGGCGATCTCTACCGGTGGTCACGCAAGGGCGCCAACCCGAGCGACGCTGCATGACCCGCGCGGTGGTGCTCGGTGCCGGCACGTGGGGCACCACCTTCGCCAAGGTGCTCGTCGACGCCGGCAACGACGTCATGCTGTGGGCCCGGCGCGAGGAACTCGCGGCCGAGATCAACCGCGAGCACCGCAACCCCGGCTACCTCCCCGGCATCGTGCTGCCCGAGGGCCTGCGCGCCACCCACGACGCCCCGGCCGCCCTGCACGACGCCGACCTGATCGCCTTCGCCATCCCGTCCCAGTCGCTGCGGGCCAACCTGGTCAACTGGACCGACGCGCTGCCTCCGGACGCGACCCTGGTCAGCCTGATGAAGGGCGTCGAACTGGGGACCACGAAGCGGATGAGCGAGGTCATCGCCGAGGTCGCCGACGCGCCGGCCGAGCGCATCGCGGTGGTCAGTGGCCCGAACCTCGCGCGCGAGATCGCGGCCGAGCAGCCGACGGCCACCGTCGTCGCCTGCGTCGACGAGGCGCGCGCCGCGGCCGTCCAGAAGATCTCGGGCACCGGCTACTTCCGGCCGTACACCAACACCGACGTCGTGGGCTGTGAGCTCGGCGGTGCGGTGAAGAATGTGATCGCCCTGGCCTGTGGCATCGGGCAGGGGATGGGCTTCGGCGACAACACCGTGGCCTCGATCATCACCCGCGGCCTGGCCGAGACGGCCCGGCTGGGCGCGCAGCTCGGCGCCGACCCGGTGACCTTCGCCGGGCTGGCCGGGCTCGGTGACCTCGTCGCGACCTGCAACTCGCCGCTGTCGCGCAACCGGACGTTCGGTGAGCGGCTCGGGCGGGGCGAGACGCTCGACCAGGCCCAGGCCGCGACCCTCGGGCAGGTGGCCGAGGGTGTCAAGTCCTGTCACTCGCTGCTCGAGCTCGCGCAGCACCACGGCGTCGATGTCCCCATCACGCAGGCGGTCGAGGCCGTCTGCTTCCAGGGCATGACGCCGGCGCAGATGCTCGAGCTGCTGATGTCGCGCTCGATGAAACCCGAGGTCGAGGGCTGAGCGCTTCGGTAGGGTCCTTCGCGTGACGGGACGGATCCGCGTCGCCGTCGTCTACGGCGGGCGCAGCAGCGAACACGGGGTCTCGGTGGTGTCGGCCGGCAGCGTCCTGGCCGCGCTCGACCCGCAACGCTACGACGTCGTGCCGGTCGGCATCACGCCCAGCGGCCAGTGGTTGATCACCGACACCTCCCCGGACGCGCTGCAGATCACCGACCGCACCTTGCCCGAGGTCGAAAAGGGCACCGCTGTCGTGCTGCCGGCCGACCCCACGTCGCACGCGCTGGTGTCGCTCGAGCCCGGCGCGGTCGTCCAGGTGCTGCAGTCCGTCGACGTCGTGTTTCCCGTGCTGCACGGCCGCTTCGGTGAGGACGGCACGATCCAGGGCCTGCTCGAGATGGCCGGCATCCCCTACGTCGGCCCTGGCGTGTTCGCCAGCGCGGCCGGCATGGACAAGGAGTTCACCAAGATCCTGTTGCGCGCCGCCGGCCTGGACGTCGGCCGGTTCACCGTCGTGCGCCGCGGCCGTCCCTACTCGACCGTCGACATCCAGGCGCTGGGGCTACCGGTGTTCGTCAAGCCGGCCCGCGCCGGATCGAGCGTTGGCATCACCCGCGTCGACGACTGGTCCGACCTCGACCCGGCCATCGACACGGCGTTCGGGCACGACACGAAGGTGTTGATCGAGGCCGCGGTCACCGGCCGCGAGATCGAGTGCGGGGTGCTCGAGAACTCCGAGGGGTTGCCTGAGGCCAGCGTGCCGGCCGAGATCCGGCTGCTGGCGGGTCACGACTGGTACGACTTCGAGGCCAAGTACCTCGACGATGCCTGCGAGTTCGACATCCCGGCTGACCTGCCGCCCGAGACGATCGCCGTCGTCCAGGACGTCGCCTGCCGGGCGTTCACCGCGCTCGACTGCGCCGGGCTCTCCCGCGTCGACTTCTTCGTTACCGCCGCCGGCGCGGTGATCGTGAACGAGATCAACACGATGCCCGGGTTCACGCCGATTTCGATGTATCCGCGGATGTGGGCGGCCTCGGGAGTCGATTACCCGACGTTGGTCGATCGGCTGATCGCGGCGGCGCTACGCCGCGGTGCCGCCAACTGACCGTCCACCGGCGCGCTCAGGCGCGTACCTGTCGCCGGTGCTGGTCGGAGCGGGCATTGGACAGCGAACGGCCCGGATCGAGCCCGATCAGGCTGAGCGGCCAGAACGCAACTCGGCGGACCCGCACGAAACGTACTTTCACGGGGGCTCCCAAATTTGGGGGAAGTAGCAGATTGCGCCGGGGTCCAGGGCGATTGTTACCAATTCCTACCAGATTGCGCGCAGCCACGGCAGGGGCGGCACAAGAACGCTCAGCCGACGCTCGGTGTCCGCCTCAGCGTCGGCCGATTTCCTCACCCGCTGCCGGCCCGCTTGATCTCCTGCACGTTCCACGCATTGCCGTCGGGGTCCTTGAAGTACACGAACCGGCCCCACGGCTGGTCGTCGACAGCGCTGACCTCGACCCCCCGCCCGGACAGCTCGGCGTGCGCGGCGTCGGCGTCGGCGACGACGAGCTGCAGACCCTCGAGCGAGCCGGCCGGCATCGTGGTCAGACCCTCGCCGATGCAGATCGAGCAACCTGACCCCGGCGGCGTGAGCTGCACGAAACGCAGCGATTCATTCACCCGCTGATCGTGATCGGCGTGGAAGCCGACCTTGTCGACATAGAACGCCTTGGCGACATCGACATCGGTGACCGGGACGCACAGCAGTTCGAGTTTGTAGTCCATGCCGGCCATGGTGCCGGGCACCTCTGACAGCCCCAAGCTATGCGCGCTCGCTCGCCTTGTTCGCCTCGGCCTTGGCGGCATCGATCAGTGCCATCGCGGCCGACAGCGACACCTGACGCGACTGCCGCTCGGTGAGCCCACGGAGGTCCTGCAGCACGATGAACGCCTCCCAGCCGACCACCATCGCCAGGCCGCTGACCAGGCGCTCGAAACGCCGAGGCCCCAACTCGGCGCGGAGCGGTTCGATCGCCTGCTCGATCCAGCCGATCCGTCGGTAGCCGCGCTTCGGCCCGTCCCCTGTCGGCGGCCGATCGACAGTCAGCTTGATCAGCTTGCGGCCCATCGGCAGTGACTGGCCGATCGAGCGGCAGATCGAGTCGATCATCTTCTCGACCCGCACCTGGGGGTCGGCGTCGGTGGCCTCGGCCAGGACCTGGTCGATGTCGGTGCTCATCGCGCCGACCGTGGCGTCGAGCAGCAACTGATCGAGCGTGGGGAAGTACATGTACACGGTGCGCCGCGACACGTCGGCCGCCGCGGCGATCTCGGCGATGGACGGGTCCTCGCGACCGGAGCGCAGCAAACCCGACGTCGCGTCGACGATCGCCTTGCGTGTGCGCCGACGCTGCGCGAGGCGTCCGCTCGTGGCTGCGGTGCCGCTGGTCATGTGCCGCTCCGGAGGAGGTTGACAATCGAGCCGGTCCCATAGAGTATACACCCGTGTCGTCATTGCACAGATATGCAACGAACCCAGAGGATTCATCAACTCTCCGAGGAGGAGCCATGACCGTCACCTTCGTCAACCTTTTCGATGTGCCGAAAGGCCGCGACGAGGCGTTCCTGTCGCAGTGGGACGAGGTCAACACCTACCTGCGCGTGAAGCCCGGTTACGTCGAGCACAAGCTGCACCGGGCCGTGCTACCCGACGCCCGTTACCGCTTCGCCAACGTGGCCATCTGGGCCTCGACCGAGGACTGGAAGAACGCCCACGACGACGGCTTCCGGGCCCTGGTGACCCATCCGGACTGGAAGGAGTTCCCGTCGCTGCCCACGCTGTACGAGGTCGTACACGAGGGGACTGCGTGAACGCCGGCCAGTATCGCTAGGGTCACTGTCGTGGCTCGCACCGTGGCAGTGACCGGTCCGACCGGCGAGATCGGGATCTCCGCGGTACACGCGCTCGAGGCTGACCCCGCGGTGGAGCGCATCCTCGGGATGGCTCGGCGGCCGTTCGATCCGGCCGCGCACGGCTGGACGAAGACGGAGTACCGCCAGGGCGACATCCTGGATCGCGCCGCGGTCGACGCGCTGGTCGCCGACGCCGACGTCGTCGTCCACCTCGCGTACCTGATCATGGGTTCGCGCGAGGAGAGCCGGCGGATCAATCTCACCGGGACGCGCAACGTCTTCGAGGCCACCGTCGCCGCGCCACGACCGAAGCGGCTGGTCTACACGTCGTCGGTGGCGGCCTACGGGTACTACGCCGACAATCCGGTCCCGCTCACCGAGGACGTCCCCACCCGCGGGTCGCAGGAGCACTACTACTCCGCGCAGAAGTCCGAGTGCGAAGCGGTCTTGCACGAGGTCACTGGCGGCACCGACCTCGAGGTGTACGTGCTGCGCCCGTGCATCGTGGCCGGGCCCAAAGCGACGGCGCTCGGCGACTCGATGCCGTGGCGGCGGGTGGCCGAGATGCTGCCGGCGGCGCTGCGCGGCGCGGTCGAGAAGGTGCAAGGGTTGCTGCCGTTGATGCCTGACCCCGGCCTGCCGTTGCAGCTCGTGCACCACGACGACGTGGCTGCGGCCATCGCGCTCGCGGCCACCGGCGCCGGCGAACCAGGTGCCTACAACCTCGCCGCCGACGGGGAGGTCTCGCTGGACGAGGTGGCCCAGGCGACCGGCACGAAGTCGGTGCGCATCCCGCAGGCGGTGGCCGCTGCGGCGTCGTCCGTGCTGGCCAAGCTCCCGCTGGTGCCGGCCGGGGCCGAATGGATCCACGTCGCCCGCTACTCGGTGGTCATGGACACCACCCGAGCGAAGAAGATCCTGGGTTGGCAGCCGCAACACACGAGTCGCGAGACCCTGCACGAGCTCGCCAGCGCCCTCTGATCGTGCTCCGTTGTCCGGACCCTTCCCGACGAGACGACCTCAGGCGATGGCGCCGGCGGTGCGCAGCAGAGCGACCTGCTCGTCGGAGTAGCCGGCCTCGGCCAGCAGCTCGGCGGTGGCGGCGGCCAGCTCGGCCGGCACGCCCGGCTCACCCTGGGTCTTCGAGAACTTCGGGGCCGGGCCGGGCATCGGGGCGCCGCCGACGTCGGTGAACGAGCCCCGCGCGACGTTGTGCGGGTGCGTCAGCGCCTCTTCCAGCGTCAGCACCGGCGCGACACAGGCGTCGAGCTCCGCGAAGACAGCCGCCCACTCGTCGCGCGTCTTCGTGCCGAACTTCTCGGCCAGCACCTTCTTGGCGTCGGCCCAGTCCGACGGTGCGTACGGCGTCGGGGTGGAGGCCTCGTCCAGCTCAAGCGCGCGGAGCAGGGCCGACCAGAACTGCGGCTCGATCGCGCCCACGGCCACCCATTTGCCGTCGGCGGTCTCGTAACAGCGGTAGTTCGGGGCGCCGCCGTCGAGCAGGTTGCTCTCGCGCTCGTCGTGCCAGCCGCCGTGCGCGACGAAGGTGCGGGTCATCGAGCCGAGGTAGGACGCGCCCTCGGTCATCGCGGCGTCGATCACCTGGCCCTCGCCGGTCGCGCGGGCGTGCAGGAGCGCGGCGAGCAGCCCGGTGGCCAGGAACATCGCGCCGCCGCCGAAGTCGGCCACGTAGTTCGCCGGGGGCACGGGCGGTCCAGCGGCCGGCCCGATGCCGTGCAGCAGGCCGGTGATCGCCAGGTAGGTGATGTCGTGGCCGGCGGTCGCGGCCAGCGGACCGTCCTGACCCCACCCGGTCATCCGTCCGTAGACGAGCTTGGGGTTGCGGGCCAGCACGGCGTCCGGGCCGACACCCAAGCGCTCGGCCACGCCGGGGCGGAATCCCTCGATGAGCGCGTCGCACGAGTCGGCCAGGCGCAGGGCCACCTCGGCCCCGCCGGGCTTGCGCAGGTCGAGACCGATCGAGCGGCGCCCCCGGCCCATCGGGCTGGCCGCGAGCGCGTCGGCGAGCCCACCGGCGCCGGCCAGCTTGTCGATGCGGATGACGTCGGCGCCGAGATCGGCGAGCAGCATGCCGAGAAACGGCACCGGGCCGATCGCCGGCAACTCGAGGACACGGACTCCGGTCAGCGGGCCAGGCACAGCGACATCTCCCCAGGGATTGGTACGGGGCCAGGGGTGGATCTAGAAGCGCTCGCCGTTCTCGGCCTTCTTGCGCAGCAGCGGGTTCGGCTCGAAGCGCGGCCCGTACTTCGACGCGAACTCATCCGCACGGGCGACGAACGCGGCCACCCCGCCAGGGAACCCGTTGATGTACTGCAGCACGCCGCCGGTCCACGGCGGAAAACCGATGCCCATGATCGAGCCGATGTTCGCGTCGGCGGTCTCGACGATCACGCCCTCTTCGACGCAGCGTGCCGACTCGACGGCCTCGATGACGAGCATGCGCTCCTCGAGCTCGTGCAGGTCGACCTGCGACGGGTCGCCCTGCACCGGGAAGTGCTCGGCCAGCCCCGGCCACAGGCCGGTGCGCTTGCCGCTCTCGTCGTAGTCGAAGAAGCCGGCGCCACGCAGGCGACCCGGACGGCCGAGCTCGACCATCTTGTCGATGACGGCCTCGGACGGGTGGGCCACGTAGCTGTCGCCGGCCGCCTCCTTCGACTCGTTACGGATCTTGACCATCAGCTCCATGTTGAGCTCGTCGCACAGCTGCAACGCACCGACCGGGTAACCGGCCTGCGTCGTCGCCTGCTCGATGCTCGACGGAGCCACGCCCTCGTCGAGCATGGCCAGTGCCTCGTTGACGAACGTGCCGATCACCCGCGAGGTGAAGAACCCGCGGCTGTCATTGACCACGATCGGCGTCTTCTTGATCTGCGCCGCGTAGTCGAGCGCGCGGGCCAGCGCCTCGTCCGAGGTCGCGTCGCCGCGGATGATCTCCAGCAGCGGCATCTTGTCGACGGGGGAGAAGAAGTGCAGCCCGACGAAGTCCTGCCTGCGCGCCACGCCCTCGGCCAGGCTGGTGATCGGCAGCGTCGACGTGTTCGAGCCGAGCAGCGCGTCGGGGTTCACGACCTTCTCGGCCTCAGCGAACACCTCGTGCTTGAGCGACACCTTCTCGAAGACGGCCTCGACGACGAGGTCGCAGCCGGCGAGATCGGCGTAGTCGGCCGTGGGGGTGATGCGGGCCAGCACCTCGTCGGCCTTCGCCTGCTCCATCTTGCCCCGCGACACGGCCTTGTCGAGGATCTTCTGCGAATAGGCCTTGCCCTTCTCGGCCGCCTCGATGGCGACGTCCTTGAGCACGACGTCCAGGCCGGCGCGAGCGCTGACGTAGGCGATGCCGGCGCCCATCATCCCGGCCCCGAGTACGGCGACCTTCTGCGCAGTGCGCTTCTCGAAGCCGTCCGGGCGTGAACCGCCGGCGTTGATCGAGTTCAGGTCGAACCAGAACGCCTGGATCATGTTCTTGGCGACCTGGCCGGTGGCGAGGTTGACGAAATAGCGCCCCTCGATCTGCAGCGCGGTGTCGAAGTCGACGCTCGCACCCTCGACCGCCGCACACAGGATGTGGTGCGGCGCCGGCATGGGGGCGCCCTTGAGCTGCTTCTTCAGGTTGCCCGGGAAGGCCGGCAGGATGCCGGCAAGCTTCGGGCTGCTCGGCGTGCCGCCGGGCATGCGGTAGCCCTTGTCGTCCCAGGGTTGGCTGGTCGCGGGGTTGGCCTTGATCCACTCGCGAGCCTTGGCCAACATCTCGTCCGGCGTCGCGGCGATCTCGTGGACCAGACCGACCTCGACGGCCTCGGCCGGCTTGTAGCGGGTGCCCTGCAGCAGCACCTTCATCAGGCCGTCGGCGATACCCAGCAGCCGGACGATCCGGGTGACGCCACCGGCGCCGGGCAGCAGGCCGAGGGTCACCTCGGGCAGGCCGAACTGCGACTTCGGGTTGTCCAGCGCGATGCGCCGGTTGCAGGCCAGCGCGATCTCGAGGCCGCCGCCGAGTGCGGCGCCGTTCAGGGCGGCGACGGTCGGCTTGCCCAGCTTCTCGAGGCGGCGGAAGTCGGCCTTGACCTTGGTGACGCCCTCGGCGAACTCGTGGGCGTTCTCGGGCGTGACCTGCGCCAGCAGCTTCAGGTCGCCGCCGGCGAAGAAAGTGTCCTTCGCCGAGGTGATGATGACGCCGGTAACCGCGTCCTGCTCGGACTCGAGACGGTCGAGCGCGCCGGACAGCGACGAACGGAAGTTGTCCGTCATCGTGTTCGCACGCTGCGTGGGGTCGTCGAGGGTCAGGGTGACGATGCCGTCGGCGTCCTGATCCCAGCGGATGGTGTTCTCAGCCATGAATGTTTCCCTCGCTCATCGATTCTCTTCCGGACCACTCGCTGACGCTCGGGCCCGTCTTCGACCCGATCCGCTCCTTCGTCGCGAGCTGTGCTTTCTGGTTCTTCGCGCGAGCGCTCATCACGACTTAAATGCGCTCGATGACGGTCGCGACGCCCATGCCGCCGCCGACGCACAGCGTGGCCAGGCCGTAACGCTGGTCGCGGCGCTCGAGCTCGTCGACGAGGCTGCCGAGGATCATCGCGCCGGTGGCACCCAACGGGTGGCCGAGTGCGATCGCGCCGCCGTTCACGTTGACCTTCTCGTGCGGGACGTTCAGGTCACGCATGAACTTCAGGACGACGGCCGCGAACGCCTCGTTGACCTCGAACAGGTCGATGTCGTCGGCGGTGAGGCCGGCCTTGGCCAGTGCCTTCTGCGCCGACGGGGCCGGGCCGGTGAGCATGATCGTCGGCTCGGAGCCCACGACCCCGACCGACACGATGCGAGCCCGCGGCGTGAGGCCGTTGTCGGTACCGGCCTTCTCGCTGCCGATGGCCATGAGCGACGCACCGTCGACTATGCCCGACGAGTTGCCCGGCGTGTGGACGTGGTTGATCTTCTCGACCCAGTGGTACTTCTGCAGCGCCACCGCGCCGAAGCCACCCATCTCGGCGACCGCGGCGAACGACGGCTTGAGGCCGGCCAGCGTCTCGACGGTGGTGCCGGCACGGGGGAACTCGTCGTGGTCGAGCACGATCTCACCGTTGATGTCGAGGACCGGAATGACCGAGTTGGCGAAGGTGCCGTTGGCGATGGCCTTGGCCGCCCGCTCCTGCGACTCGGCGGCGAAGGTGTCGACGTCCTCGCGGCTGAAGCCCTCGAGGGTGGCGATCAGGTCGGCGCCGATGCCCTGCGGGACGAAGCCGGTGGCGTACGCGGTCTCGGGGTCCTGGGCCCAGGGGCCACCGTCGGAGCCCATCGGCACGCGGGACATGGATTCGACGCCGCCGGCGAGGATGAGGTCCTCCCAGCCCGAGCGCACCTTCTGCGCGGCGATGTTGACGGCCTCGAGGCCGGAGGCGCAGAAGCGGTTGAGCTGGAAGCCCGGGCCGGACAGCTCGTAGCCGGCCGCCAGCGCGGCGGTGCGGGCGATGTCGGCGCCCTGCTCACCGATGGGCGAGACGCAGCCCAGGATGACGTCCTCGACGTTGGCGGGGTCGAGGTCGGCGTTGCGCTTGCGCAGTTCTTCGAGCAGGCCGACGACCAGCGACACGGGCTTGGTGCCGTGCAGCGAGCCGGTGTTCTTACCGCGTCCGCGGGGGGTGCGTACCGCGTCGTAGACGAATGCTTCGGTCATGTCCTACCGTCCTGTCTTCCTGCTGGGAGCCGTGCTGGTGTCGTCGGGCACCGGCTATTGTTTCAGTCTTACTGTCACAGTCGGCGAGTGCCAGTGATTGTGGCCTGGTCTACGCTGCGAGGCGATGAACTCGGGCGGCACAACGGGCGTGAATCCCGTCAGCACGCTCGGGGCCGACAGCACCGACGGCGCGCTCACCGTCGACGAGTTGGCGGCCCGTACGGGCATGACGGTACGCACGGTGCGGTTCTACGCAACCGAAGGTTTGCTTCCGGCACCGCAGCGGCGGGGACGGGTCGCCTATTACGACGCCCGGCACCGGATGCGCCTCGATCTCATCCGCACCCTGCAGGAACACGGGTACACGCTGTCGGCGATCCAGCGCGTCCTGGCCCGCATTCCCGAGGACGCCACCCCGGCCGAGTACGCCGTGCAGAGTGCTGTTCTCGCACCATGGTTGCCGGATCAGACCGAGGAACTCGACCGCGCTGCCCTCGAGCGACGCATCGGGCGGCGCGTCGATGACGGCCAGCTCGAGTTCTTGGCCGCCGTCGGGGCGCTGCAGCCACTGGGTGACGACCACTTCCGTGCGTCGCCGTCGATGCTGGGGCACGCCGTCGAGGTGCTGGCGCTGCCGGTGCCCCCCGAGGTGCTCACCGACTCGGCCGCGATCATCCGAGAGCACGCGGGTGCGGTGGCCGAGGGGCTGACCGACCTGTTCGCGCGGGCGATCTGGGGGCCGTATCAGCGCGGCGAGCTCGACCACGAGCAGGTTGTCGAGATCTTGGGCCGTCTCCGGCCGCTGGCCCTGCAGGGGCTGGTGGGCGCCTTCGCCCACGCCGCCGACGCGGCCGCGCACCGCCGCCTCGAAAACTGACCCCGTCCTGTCCGTCCCCCTTCTCGGGTGCTCAGATCACCACTTTTCGGCCGCGAAAGTGGTCAGCTCAGCACCCGAGAAGGGGACAACGGCGGGGCGGGTCGGTCAGGGGCGGCGGGTGCAGAGCTTGGCCGGGTCGGGCTCGTCCTTGCTCGTGCTGCACACGGCCGGCAGCGCCGTCGCGATCGGCCGCGACAGCAGCGGCAGGTAGTCCGCGCCCTGATACTTCGCCGGGATCGTGATCGCGATGTAGGGCGCGCGGTCGACGGTGGTGTAGACGTTGGCGTCGCCCACGCGGGTCACGTCGTAGAACGGCCCGCTCAGCTCGCCACCGGCGACGAATTCCGTCGACGAACCCGGATGCAGCGCCGCCGGCCGGGCGACCCCGCAACTGAACACGATGGCCGGATCACCCCAGGCGACGACGAACGGGGTGTCCGGCTTGGTGTGGACGATGCGCGGCGCCAGCGACTTGAGCGACACCGGCAACAGCTCCAGAACCTTGGTGCAGTTGGCGAACTGCGTTGTTGCGTTCGGCGGCGCCGCGGCGCTCACCGTGCCCACCGGTGCGCCCGGCGACGAGCTCGACCCGCTACTGCCGCCGCCCCCGCCCACCGAGACGAGCACGAGCGCCACCACCAGGACGAACGGCACGGTGACCGCGGTGGCGATCAACGCGGCCCGGCGGCGGTCGGCATCGATCGGGGGCTCCGGCGAGACGACTAGGGGTGGACGGCGGACGTCTACAGGTGGACGGCGGGCGTCTACAGGTGGACGACCGACGTCTACAGGTGGACGACGGGGCAGGTCAGCGTGCGGGTGATGCCGTCGACCGACTGCACGTTGGCGACTACCAGCTTGCCCAACTCGTCGACGGACTCGGCTTCGGCCCGGACGATGACGTCATACGGGCCGGTGACGTCCTCGGCGCTCGCGACGCCGGTCAGGCCGCTGATCTGCTGCGCGACGGCGGCCGCCTTCCCGACCTCGGTCTGGATCAGGATGTACGCGCTGACACTCATCACCACCACCCGCGCCGGTCGCGGCGCGTCCTCTCCTCGTCGGGACGTGCGGACCGGTAGAACGTAGCGCAGGCAGCGCACCATCAGAGCGGGTGCCCGCGCAGCCCGGGCGGGCACCCAGACCGACCAGCAACGATGCAAAGGAGCAACGGACATCACCGTTTCCGACATCGGCGAGTTCGGCCTGATCAGGCGGGTCACCGCGGGCCTGGAGACCAACGCTGCGACGCTGCTCGGCCCGGGCGACGACGCGGCCGTGGTCGCGGCCGCCGACGGCCGGGTAGTGGTCTCGACCGATCTCGCAGTCGAGAACCGGCACTTTCGCCGTGACTGGTCCACGGCCGAGGACGTCGGCCACAAGGCCGCCGCCCGCGCGTTCTCCGACATCACCGCGATGGGCGCGGTGCCCACCGCCCTGCTCGTCGGCATCGCCGTACCCCCAACGCTTGAGCTCACCTGGGCCGACGGGCTGATGGCCGGCCTGCGCGAGGAGTGCGGCCAGGTCGAGGCCGCGATCGTCGGTGGCGACGTCACCGCCGGCGACGTCGTGACCATCGCGGTCACGGCGCTGGGCGATCTCGAGGGCCGCGCGCCGGTCACGCTCGGCGGCGCGCAGGCCGGCGACGTCGTCGCGATCTGCGGCCGGGCCGGGTGGGCCGCCGCCGGATTCGCCGTGCTGAGCCGCGGTTTCCGCTCACCGGTGCAGGTCGTCGCGGCCCACCGCCGTCCGGAGCCGCCGTACTTCGAGGGGCCGCACGCGGCCGAGCTCGGGGCGACGTCGATGACCGACGTCAGCGACGGGATGATCGCCGATCTCGGCCACATCGCCGACGCCAGCGGCGTGCGGATCGACCTGCAGGCTGAGGCCCTCGACATCCCGTCGCGGCTGCGCGAAGTGGGCGCCGCGCTCAACGTCGACCCGCTGGTGTGGGTGCTCACTGGCGGGGACGACTACGCGCTCGTCGCCACCTTCCCGCGCCGCACCGACCTGCCCGACCCCTGGCGTCGGATCGGAACCGTGGCCGAGGGCGACGGCGTGCGGGTGGACGGTCGGCGCTGGCCCGTGGGCGGCCACGAGCATTTCCGGGTGGAGCCTAGGCGCGAGTGACCTTGCCGGCCTTCAGGCACGAGGTGCAGACCTTCAGCTTGCGGCGGGTACCCGGCGCGACGAGTGCGCGGACCGGCTGCACGTTCGGGTTCCACCGGCGGTGGGTGCGCCGGTGCGAGTGCGAGACGGACATGCCGAAGCCCGGACCCTTGCCGCAAACATCGCAGACGCTGGCCACAGTGAAACTCCTCGAAACGTGTGGGCTGATTGGGTGCACCCGGATGCACAGTGCAGAGCGCGACGGAAGCCGGGCAACCTGAGCAGTCTAACCGCTGGGCGATGCCGCGACCACCAACCGCTCCCCACGACGGGCTCGCGCGCCGTAGCGCCGGGCCGCCGACACGGGCCAGTATCCTGCGGCCAACTGAGGGGGAGTGACCTTTGCTCGAGGCGCTGGACGCCGACGCCGTGCGTTTCTGGAGCCGTACGGCGGTCGACCTGCTGGCCGAGCACCGGGCCGAGATCGACGCCCTCAACGTCTTCCCGGTGCCCGATTCGGACACCGGCAGCAACACCCTCACCACCCTGCGCCACGCCGATGCGGCCCTGGTCGCCGCTGGTGCCCTCGACGCGGCCGCGGCGCTGTCGGCGCTGGCCATCGGGGCCGCGCAGGGGGCGCTTGGCAACTCCGGGTTCATCGTGTCGCAGGTCGTGCGCGGGTTGGCCGATGCCGCCGTCGACTCCGCGTCGCGGTCCGAGCCCTGTGACGGCGCGGTGCTTGCGGCCGGGCTCGACGCCGGGGCCGGGCTCGCCCGCGCCGCCGTCGTCAGCCCGGTCGAGGGCACGATCCTCACCGTCGTACGAGCCGCGGCCGACGCGGCACTGGCGGCCAGTCGCGCCGACGGCACGCCCGACGGCACGCCCGCCGGCAGTCTGGGCGACACGGTGACCGCCGCGGTCGAGGCGGCCGACCGCGCCCTGCAGCAAACGCCGGCTCAGCTCGCCGACCTCGCCCAGGCCGGAGTGGTCGACGCCGGCGGCCGCGCACTGCTGATCGTCCTGGCCGCGCTGGCCCGCGTCGTGATCGGCGCGGCGGTCGCCATCGCCCCGGTGCGCGTGCCCCTGCAAGCCGAGCGGGGCGAAGCCGTCCACGAGCACAGCGAAACCGGCTACGGCTTCGAGGTCCAGTACCGCCTCGACGCGCGCGAACCCGCCGTCGGCGTCCTGCGCACAGTTCTGTCGGGCATGGGTGATTCGATCGCGGTCGTGAGCACCGGCCCGGACAGCTGGAACGTCCATGTCCACGTCGACGACGTCGGCGCGGCCATCGAAGCCGGGGTCGAGGCCGGCCGCCCGCACCACATCTCGGTCGTCCGCTTCGACCACAACGGGTCCGCCGAGCACGGCCGGGCGACGCGGGCGGTGCTCGCGATCGCACCCGGCGCCGGGCTCGCGCACCTGTTCGAACGCGAAGGCGTGCACGTGGTCGAGGGCGGTGTCGACGACCTCCCCGGTGTCGACGAGGTCCTGGCCGAGATCAAGGCGACCCACGCCCGCGAGATCGTGCTGCTGCCGAACGCGACGCGGGTCACCGGCGTGGCCGAGGGCGCGGCCGAACCGGCCCGGGCACAGGGCCTGCGGGTCTCGGTCGTGCCCACCCGTTCGCCGGTGCAGGGCCTGGCTGCCGTCGCGGTCCACGACGCCGGCCGGCGCTTCGACGACGACGTGGTCGCGATGGCCGAGGCGGCGGCGGCCACCCGGCATGCCGAGATCACCATCGCCGGCCACCATGCCCTCACCGCCGTGGGCATCTGCCAACCCGGCGACATCCTCGGGCTCATCGACGGCGAGGTCGTCGACGTCGGCCGGGGACTGCTCGCGGTCGCCTTCGGGGTGGTCGACCGGTTGCTCGGCGTCGGGGCCGAACTGATCACGATCCTGGTCGGGGCCGACGCCCCGGCCGGGGCCGGCGAATTAGTCGAAGCGCACATTCGCGGGCGCTCGCCGTTGACCGACATCAGCGTCTACCAGGGCGGCCAGCATGACCACCCGGTGATCATCGGAGTGGAGTAGCACCGTGCCGACGCTGGACTCGAACCTGGTCGACACCGTCGGTGGCCGCACCGCGAAGGCGCTGGAAAAGGCCTTCGACATGCGGACGGTCCGCGATCTGCTCGCGCACTACCCGCGCCGGATGGCCGAGCGCGGCGAACTCACCGACCTGTCGTCGCTGCGGGTCGATGACGAGGTCACCGTCGTGGCCGACGTCCTGAGCAACAAGTTGATACCCGGCCGCAACCGCACGCAGCGTCGGGAGATCGTCGTCGGCGACGGCACCGGTCGTCTGCAGCTGGTGTTCTTCGGCAAGGGCGCGTGGCGGGGCAAGGATCTGCACCCCGGCATGCGCGGACTGTTCTCCGGCAAGGTCGGCGAATTCAACCGTCAGCGCCAACTCGTCCACCCCGACTTCATGATGTTGCGGGGAGACGACCTGCAGGACGCCGAAGCCGACGTCTACGCCGGCCGGCTCATCCCCGTCTACCCGGCGACCCAGGCCGTCCGCACCTGGACCATCTCCGACGCGGTCTCGCTGACTCTGAGGATGCTCGACGAGATCCCCGACGGGATCGACGCCGACATCCGGGCGCGGCGCGGCCTGCTCGACCTCGACACCGCGCTGCGGGCCATGCACGAACCCGACGACTTCGCGCAGTGGCGCGCTGCCCGCAAACGGCTGGCCTGGGACGAGGCGATGGGGGTGCAGCTCGCGCTCGCGCAGCGCCGCTGGCTGGCCGGCAGCAATCCCGCGGTGCCGCGTCCGGTCAAGGCCGGGGGCCTGCTCGAGGCCTTCGACGCGCGGCTGCCGTTCACGCTCACCGCCGGGCAGCTCGACATCGGCGCGACGATCGCCGACGAACTTGCCCAGTCCCACCCGATGCACCGGCTGCTGCAGGGCGAGGTCGGCTCGGGCAAGACGGTCGTCGCCGTGCGGGCCATGTTGCAGGCAGTCGACGCCGGGGCCCAGGCCGCCCTGCTGGCGCCCACCGAGGTGCTGGCCGCCCAGCACGCCCGCACCATCGACACGCTGCTCGGCCCGCTGGCCCGCAGCGGCCAGCTCGGCGGCTCCGATGCCGGCACCCGGGTCGCGCTGCTGACCGGTTCCCTGGGTGCCGCCGCACGCCGGGCGGCGCTGCTCGACGCCGCCGGGGGCGCGGCCGGCATCGTCGTCGGCACCCACGCGCTCATCCAGCAGCACGTGCAGTTCGCCGAGCTCGGCCTGGTCGTCGTCGACGAGCAGCACCGCTTCGGCGTCGAGCAGCGTGACGCCCTGCGGGGCAAGGCCAGCACACCGCCGCACGTACTGGTCATGACCGCCACTCCGATCCCACGCACGGTGGCCATGACCGTCTTCGGCGACCTCGAGACGTCCACGCTCGTCGAGCTACCGGCCGGCCGCGCCCCGATCGCGACCAGCGTCGTGCCCACCGCCGACCGGCCGGCCTGGCTCGAGCGCGCCTGGCAGCGCATCCGCGAAGAAGTCGCGGCCGGCCGGCAGGCTTACGTCGTCTGCCCGCGCATCGGCGCCGACATGGCCGAGTTCGAAGACGACGTCGCGGGCATCGAGGTCGAGGCGGCCGAGGGCCGCCGGCCGCCGCTGGCCGTCACCGACGTGCTGCCGATGCTCACCGACGGCCCGCTGCACGGCTTGCGGATCGGGGTGCTGCACGGGCGGCTCACGCCGGACGAGAAGGACCGCGCGATGACCGACTTCGCCGCCGGCCGCATCGACGTCCTGGTCGCGACCACCGTCATCGAGGTCGGCGTCGACGTCCCCAACGCCACCGTGATGGTGGTCCTCGACGCCGACCGCTTCGGCGTCTCGCAGCTGCACCAGTTGCGCGGTCGGATCGGCCGCGGCGGGCACGCCGGCCTCTGCCTGCTTGTGTCGGACGCGCCGGGCGGCACCCCGACCCGCGAACGGCTGGACGCGGTCGCGGCCACCACCGACGGGTTCGCGCTGGCCCGGCTCGATGTCGAGCAGCGCCGTGAGGGGGA
>CAXTHY010000006.1:26422-32952 GCA_964244175.1 uncultured Jatrophihabitans sp.
GACGTGCTCGGCGCGGCGCAGTCGGGCCGCCGCCGTCAGCTCAAGCTGCTGTCGCTGCTGCGCGACGAGGAGCTGATCGTGGCGGCCCGCAGCGAGGCCGGCGAGCTCATCGCCGCCGACCCCACGCTGGCCGCCCACCCGCAACTGGCGGCGCAGGTGGCGGCGCTGGTCAAGGACGAGCAGGCCGAGTACCTGGAGAAGGCGTGAGGATCGTCGCCGGGCGGGCCAAGGGCCGCCGGCTGGCCGATCCGGCCCAGGGCACCCGGCCGACCTCCGACCGGGTGCGCGAGGCTCTGTTCAACTCGCTGGCGTCGACCATGCACCTCGAGGGCGCGCGCGTCCTCGACCTCTACGCCGGTACCGGCGCCGTCGGGCTCGAGGCCCTCTCTCGCGGGGCGGCGCGGGCGGTGTTCGTCGAGTCCGAGCGCCGCGCCCGCACGGTGCTGGCCCGCAACATCGAGACCGTCGGGTTGCCGGGCGCCGGGATCGTCGCGCTGCCGGTCGCGGCCTATCTCGCCACCCGCGCGGACACCCCGTTCGACGTCGTCTTCGCTGACCCGCCGTACGACCTGGACGACGGAGCCCTGGCCGACGACCTGCGCGCACTGGCCGACTCCGGCCGCCTCGCCGACGGCGCGGTGCTGGTCGTTGAACGCTCGGCGCGCGGCGCCGCGCCGAGCTGGCCCGACTGCGTCACACCCCTGCACGAGCGCCGTTACGGTGCGGGCGTGCTTTGGTACGGTCGCCGCGATGAAACCTGAGGACGGCGCTGACGCCACGATCCGGCGCGTGCTGTGCCCGGGGTCGTTCGACCCCGTGACGAACGGCCACATCGACATCATCGACCGGGCCGCGAACCTCTACGACGAGGTCGTCGTCGCGGTCTTCGTGAACCAGTCGAAGGCGAGCCTGTTCTCGGTCGAGGAGCGACAGGAAATGCTCACCGAGGTCGCGGCCGGCTACCCGAACGTCACCATCGACACCTTCGAAGGCCTGGTCGTCGACTACTGCAAGGTCCACGACATCCCGGTGATCGTGAAGGGTCTGCGCGCCGTCAGCGACTTCGACTACGAGCTGCAGATGGCGCAGATGAACCGCGGCCTGGCCGGCATCGACACGCTGTTCATGCCGACCAACCCGGAATACAGCTTCCTTGCCTCTAGCCTAGTCAAGGAGATCGCCAAGTGGGGCGGCGACGTCGCGTCGCTGGTCCCGCCCAACGTCCTCAAGCGACTGAAGGAGCGCACCAGCGCAACGGGTTAGAAGGGGCAGCACATGGCGGACGAAGCACTGCGCCGAACGGATGAGCTGCTCAGCGAGCTGATCGAGGTCGTCGAAACCGCCCGCGCGCTCCCGATGTCGACGTCGTGCGTGCTGCCCCGCGAGCGCGTCCTCGACCTGCTCGACGAGCTGCGCGAGGTCCTGCCGCCGGAGATGGATCAGGCGCGCACGCTCATCGCCACCCGCGATCGGGTACTGCGCGAGGCCCACGAGGGCGCGCTCAGCTCGCGTGAGCGCGCGGTCGCCGAGGCCGACACCGTCCTGGCCGATGCCGCCCACCGGGCCGAGCAGTTGATCCACGAGGCCGAGCAGCGGGCCCACCACGCCGTCGAGGCCGGCAAGACCGAGCACGCCCGGCTCGTCGCCGCGACCACCGTGCACCAGGCGGCGGCCCAGGCCGCCGCCGCTCTGCGCGAGGACGCCGAGCGCTACCAGGCGCAGATCAGCGCCGAGGCGCAGCAGTACGACGCGAAGATCCGGTCCGACGCCGACCGCTACGCCCACGACGCCCGGGTCGAGGCCGAGCGCTACGCCACCAAGTTGACCGCCGACGCCGAGGACTACGCCGAGCGCACGCTCGGGGAGCTCTCCTCGGTGCTGCACCGCTCGGCCGCGACCGCCGAGCAGGGCCGGGCCGCGATCGCCGCTCGCCGGGCCACCGCGTGGGTCGCCGACGGCCCGCGCGACGCCGAGCACATGCCCTTCGATCAGGGCAACGAGACGTCGCTGTCGGCCTGACGACGGGCCCCGAACGCGGGGATTCGCCCCGCAGGGACTGCCTCGGCTACGCTAGACGACGGCCTCAACCCGATCCGAGACCGACTTCGCATGCTTGAGAACACCACACCGATGCGGCCGCGCCCTGGCACAGCTGCGCAGCCACGCAGTCCGTTCGTCTTCGATCTGCGTGAGCTGGGCCGCCGTCCCGGGTCGTTGCGCGAGTACCGGCGTCGCGTTCCCGCGCCTGCGGGGCTCGGCCTCGAGATCATCGGGGTGCCGGAAGGTGCCCCGCTCGAACTGGACGTCCGGCTCGAGTCGGTCGCCGAGGGCGTGCTCATCACGGGCAGCGTCTCCGGCCCGCTCGCCGGCCAGTGCGGGCGGTGCCTCGACCCGGTCACCGATGAGATCGACGTCGACGTCTGCGAGCTGTTCGCCTACGCGCACAGCGTCACGGACCAGACGACGGAACCCGACGAGGTCCACCGGGTCGACGGCGACCTGCTCGACGCCGAGCCGGTGGTGCGTGACGCGGTCGTCCTGGCCCTGCCCTGGACACCGCTGTGCCGGCCGGACTGCGCTGGCCTCTGCCCGGACTGCGGGCAGCGGCTGGACGACCTGCCGGCCGATCACACACACGTTCAGCTCGACCCGCGCTGGGCGGCGCTGGCCGGATTCACGACGGTGGACACCGACGCGGATCCGACCGGACCGGCCGGCGCGTCCGACCGCCCGTCTAGCAAGGAGTAAGCCGTGGCCGTACCTAAGCGCAAAATGTCGCGCAGCAACACCCGCGCCCGCAGGTCGCAGTGGAAGACCACCGCACCCACGCTGGTCCCCTGCCCGAACCGCGCCTGCGGTGAGCTGACCCTGCCGCACACCGCCTGCGAGAACTGCGGTCAGTACGCGGGCAAGCAAGTTCTGTCCGTCTGATCAGGCCGCCGGCGCCAGATGAGGCTGCGACGGTGACCGGGCTCCTGGAGCCCGCCGACCAACGGGGGTTGGCCGACGCGCTCGGCGTGCAGATCGACGCCGAGCTTCTTCGGCGCGCCCTGACGCACCGGTCCTACGCCTACGAGCACGGCGGGCTGCCCCACAACGAGCGGCTCGAGTTCCTCGGCGACGCCGTGCTCGGCATCGTCGTCACCGACACGCTCTACCGGGCCCACCCTGACCTCACCGAGGGCCGGCTGGCCAAGCTGCGCGCCTCCGTCGTCAACATGCGTGCGCTCGCCTCGGTGGCCCGCAACATCACGCCGACCGGGCTCGGCGCGTACGTCCTGCTCGGCCGCGGCGAGGAAACCACCGGCGGCCGCGATAAGGCCAGCATCCTGGCCGACACCCTCGAAGCCCTGTTCGGCGCGGTCTACCTTGCGCAGGGGCTCGACGAGGCCGGCCGGGTCATCCACGACCTGTTCGACACGATGCTGCACAACGCCGCCACGGCCGGCGCCGGCCTGGACTGGAAGACGAGCCTGCAGGAACTCACCGCCCAATACGGGCTCGGCGTGCCCGAATACGTGATGTCCTCCGCTGGCCCGGACCACGAGAAGATGTTCACCGCGCAGGCCCAGGTCGCCGGCGAGTTGTTCGCCGCCTCGACCGGCCGCAGCAAGAAAGAGGCCGAGCAGCTCGCGGCCGAGACCGCGTGGCGTGAGATCGACGCCCGGCACGCCGACTCGGCGAGCTCGGTCTGACCACCGGCTGTCACCCCCAGACCTGTCACCCCTAAATCTGGCGCCCCCGAGAACTGACGCCGTGCCCGAACTCCCCGAGGTCGAGACCGTCCGCGCCGGCCTGGCCCGCTGGGTCGCCGGCCGCACGATCTCCCAGGTCGACGTCACCCACCCCCGGGCGGTGCGTCGGCACGTCGGCGGCGGGGCCGACCTCGCCGCCCGGCTGGCCGGGCTGACGGTCGCCGCCGTGTCGCGGCGCGGCAAGTACCTGTGGCTGCCGCTGGCGGCCCGTGGCGGGTCGGCCGGCGAATGCCTGGTTGCGCACCTCGGGATGAGCGGGCAGCTGCTGATGCAGCCTGAGGGCACGGCGGACGAGAAGCACCTGCACGTGAGGCTGCGCTTCGCCGACGGCGGCCGCGAGCTGCGCTTCGTCGACCAGCGCACCTTCGGCGGCGTACTGCTCGACGCGCTGGTCCCGGCCCCGGATCGGCCGAGCGAGCACCTGCCCGCGCAGATCGGGCACATCGCCCGCGACCCGCTCGACCCCTACTTCGACGACGCCCGGTTCAGCCGCCGGTTGCGCCGTCGCAACACCGAGCTCAAACGGGCGTTGCTCGACCAGTCGCTGATCTCGGGCATCGGCAACATCTACGCCGACGAATCCCTGTGGCGCGCCCGACTGCACGGTCAGCGCCGCACCGCCCGACTTCCCGGGCCGGCCGTCCGCAACCTGCTCGGGCACCTGCGGGCGGTTCTCGGCGACGCGCTGCGGGCCGGCGGCACGTCCTTCGACGCCCTCTACGTCAACGTCAACGGCGAGAGCGGCTACTTCGCCCGGTCCCTCGCCGTGTACGGGCAGGAGGGTCGGCCGTGCCCGCGGTGCGCGACGCCGATCAGGCGGGCGTCATTCATGAACCGCTCCAGCTACTACTGCCAGCGCTGCCAGCGCCCGTCATACGGCGCAGCGGCCGGCTGACGCCGAGCAGGCGGTTGGCCACTGGGCCGGCACACCGGCAACACACAGCGCCACCATGTTGACCCAGTGTTACCGCGATGAGACCATGAAGTGACAAGACGGGAACCCTGCTTTCCACCGCCCTCCCCGAGCGGCTCGGTCGTCACCACGATCCGGGTCGGGCGGCCGGGCACAGCTCGCACCTCCCGCCGCGTCACCACAGGCAACCGCCCGTGCGCCGCCGGCCAATCCGAGCCTCGCGTCGCCGGACATGGCACGCGCCCTCATGGGACACATTGGCTCGCCCGGCGAGCAGGTACTCGCCAGCGAGATCGGCCGGCTCCGTCGCCGGGTCACCGAGCTCGAAGCCGAGGTTGCGCAGCTGCGCGAGCACTCGACCGTGGCTACGGCCGAACTGGACCTCGAACTGCACCGCATCGCCGAAGCCGGCGAGCCCGTACTCGCCTGACGTGCGCTGCCCGTCCCACCGCGCCGGCGGTGGCCGGGCCCGCGGCGGGTCTCGGCCCGATCCCTGGCGCAGGGTAGGTTTGCGCGCGTCCGCGTCACGTGGCGCCACTGCCGATCCGGGAGTTCCGTGCACCTCAAGTCCCTGACACTGCGGGGCTTCAAGTCCTTCGCGTCGGCGACGACGCTGCGTTTCGAGCCCGGCATCACCGCCGTTGTCGGCCCGAACGGTTCGGGCAAGAGCAATGTCGTCGACGCCATTGCCTGGGTGCTGGGCGAGCAGGGCGCGAAGGCCCTGCGTGGCGGGAAGATGGAAGACGTCGTCTTCGCCGGCACGGCCGGGCGTCCGCCCCTCGGCCGGGCCGAGGTCACGCTGACGATCGACAACGCCGACAACGCGCTGCCGATCGACTACACCGAGGTCTCGATCACCCGGCGGATGTTTCGCGAGGGCACCAGCGAGTACGAGATCAACGGCGAGAGCGCGCGGCTGCTGGACATTCAGGAGCTGCTCTCCGACTCCGGCATTGGCCGCGAGATGCACGTGATCGTCGGCCAGGGCCAGCTCGACGCGATCCTGCAGGCGCGGCCGGAGGAGCGGCGCGGCTTCATCGAAGAGGCCGCCGGCGTCCTGAAGCACCGCAAGCGCAAGGAAAAGGCGCTGCGCAAGCTCGACGCGATGCAGGCCAACCTCACCCGCGTCACCGACCTCACCGGCGAGCTGCGCCGCCAGCTCAAGCCGCTGGGCAAGCAGGCCGAGATCGCCCGCCGCGCCGCCGGCGTCCAGGCCGAACTGCGTGACTCACGGCTGCGCCTGCTCGCCGACGACCTGCTCGCGCTGCGCACCGAACTCGAACGCGAGGTCGCCGACGAAGAGGCCATCCGGGCCCGACGCACCGGCGTCGAGACCGCCCTCGACGAGGCCCGCCGCCGCGAGGCCGAACTCGATGCCCGGTTGGCCGACGACGCGCCGCTGGTCGCCCGTACCCAGGACACCTGGTACCGGCTGGCGGCGCTGCAGGAACGCTTCCGCGGCACGGCTCCGCTGGCCGGCGAGCGGGCCCGGCACCTGGCCGCCGAGCCTGCGGACGTCCAGACCGGACGCGACCCCGAGGCGATGGAGGCCGAGGCGGCCGAGGTCCGCCACGAAGAAGGCCGGCTGCAGGCCGACCTCGACGGCGCCCGCGGCGAGCTGAGGGACGTCGTCGCCCGGCGCCAGCAGCTCGAGAGCCGGCTGACCGAGGCCGAACGGGCCGTCGTGGCCGCCGTGCGGGCCGTCGCCGACCGCCGTGAGGGCCTCGCCACGCTCGCCGGGCAGGTCAACGCCCTGCGTACGCGCGCGGTGGCCGGGCGCGACGAGAGCGCCCGCCTGAGCGCCGCCGCGAACGATGCCCGCGAACGCGCCACGCAGGCCGAGGCCGACCTCGCGCGGGTCC
>CAXTHY010000006.1:32962-73751 GCA_964244175.1 uncultured Jatrophihabitans sp.
CACCCGGCACGAAACGGCTGTCGCGTCCTACGAGGCGATCGAGTCGAGGGTCCGCGAACTCACGGCCGCCGAGCGCGAGGCCGAGCGCGACCGCTCCACCTGGACCGCGCGCGCCGACGCGCTCGTCGTCGGCCTCACCCGCAAGGACGGCACGGCCGCGTTGCTCGCGGCCGGCTCCCGCTTGCCCGGTGTGCTGGGCTCGGTGGCCGCACTGGTCACCGTCCAGCCAGGTCACGAGACCGCGGTCGCCGCCGCGCTCGGCGCCATCGCTGACGCCGTCGCCGTCGCGTCGCCCACCGACGCCGTCAGCGCGCTCGAGCTGCTCAAGACCGACGACGGTGGCCGCGCCGGGCTGCTGGTCGGAGCGGCCGGCGACCCGGCGGCCGCGCCCCGCGTGCTGCCGCCGCTGCCACCGGGTGGTGTGTGGGCGCGCGACGTCGTGCAGGCTCCGCCGTCGCTGCAGCCAGCGGTCGCCGCCGCGTTGGCCGGCGTCGCCCTGGTCACCGACCTGGCCGCGGCCACCAGCCTGGTCGCCGATCACCCCGACGTCCGGGCCGTGACCAGAGACGGCGACGTCCTCGGTGTGCGCTGGTCAGCCGGCGGCTCGGCCTCGACCCCGACGGCCATCGAGATCAGTGCCGCGGTGGACGAGGCCCGCCAGAAGGCCGACGAGGCCGCGGCTCGCCACGAGCGGCTGCACGCCGAGCTCAACGCCGCGCAACAGCAGGCCCAAGCCGAACGCGCCGCGGTCGAGAAGGCGCTGCACGCCCTGCACGAATCGGACGCCAAGCTGTCCGCGGTCGCCGAGCAGCTCGCGCAGCTGGGCCAGGTGGCCCGCTCGGCCGGCGCCGAGGCGGCCCGCCTGGACGAGGCCCGGGTCGCGATCGACCAGACCCGCAACGCCGACCTCGCCGGACTGGCCGAGCTGGAGGAACGGCTGCGCCTCGCCGAGGCCGCCAGCGACGAACCGACCGAGCCCGACACCGCCGAGCGCGACGGGCTGCAGCGCCAGGTGGGCGACGCGCGGCAGGCCGAGATGGAGGCCCGGCTCACCGTGCGCACCGGCGAGGAACGGGTGCGGGCAATGCACGGGCGGGCCGACCAGTTGCTGCGTGCGGCCGAGATCGAGCGGACGGGCCGCCGCCGCCGCGCCGAGGCCCGTGCGGCCCGCGCCCGGGGCGCGGTCATCGCGGCCGAGGTGCGTGATGCCGCCCAGCACGTGCTCGTCCGCATCGCCGAATCGCTGGCCGCCGCCGCAATCGAGCGCGACGCCGCCCAGCGCGAACGGGCCGCGCGGGAGGCCGAGCAGACGACGGTGCGCACCCACGTCCGCGAACTGGCCGGCGAGCTGGCGCAACTCACCGACGCCGTCCACCGCGACGAGGTCATGCGGGCTGAGCAGCGACTGCGGATCGAGCAGCTCGAGGCCCGGGCGGTCGAGGACTTCGGGGTGGAGGTCGAGGCCCTGTTCGCCGAGTACGGCCCCGAGCAGCCCTGCCCGCCCAGCGCCATCGAAACGGCCGAGTACGAGCAGGCCCGCGATCGGGGCGAGCAGGTCGTGGCCCCGCCGCCCGGCCCGTTCGAGCGGGCGGTGCAGGAGAAGCGTGCGGCCCGGGCCGAGCGCGATCTGGCCCTGCTCGGCAAGGTCAACCCGCTGGCGCTCGAGGAGTTCGCAGCGCTCGAAGAGCGCCACCAGTTTCTCTCGACCCAGCTCGAGGACCTCAAGGCGACCCGCCGGGACCTGATGACCGTCGTCCGCGAGGTCGACGACCGCATTCTCGAGGTCTTCACCAGCGCCTACAACGACGTCGCCCGTGAGTTCGAGATCGTGTTCGCCGCCCTGTTCCCCGGCGGCGAGGGCCGGTTGGTACTCACCGAGCCCGACGACATGCTGCTGACCGGCATCGACGTCGAGGCCCGGCCGCCGGGCAAGAAGGTCAGGCGTCTGTCGCTGCTCAGCGGCGGGGAGCGTGCGCTGGTCGCGGTGGCCCTGCTGGTCGCGATCTTCCGGGCCCGGCCCAGTCCCTTCTACATCCTGGACGAGATCGAGGCCGCGCTCGACGACACGAACCTGGGCCGGCTGCTCGAGCTGATCAGCCAGTTGCGCGAGAGCAGCCAGATCATCCAGATCACCCACCAGAAGCGCACGATGGAGATCGCCGACGCCCTCTACGGCGTGACGATGCGCGGCGACGGCGTAACCCAGGTCATCAGTCAGCGGCTGCGCGACACCGGCTGAACCGGCCTGGTCGCCCAGGTTGCGTAGCTGTGAGAAGAATTCGCGCGGTTGGGGCCCTGCGGCCATCTCGCCTACCGTGGTGGTCGTGCCCAAGCCAGCCCGCCTCACCTCGCGCCACCTCGCCGTCGCGATTGTCGCCGCCCTCGCCCTGCTCGTGAGCGCGTGCAGCTCCGTCCAACCGTCGGCGAAGCAGACCGGCACCAAGACCGCGGGCGACGCATCGTCGACGTCTAGCAGCCCGTCGAGTTCGCCGTCGTCGACGAAGCCGACCGGTCCGCCGCCGAAGAAGGTGCACATCAAGCTGCTCAACGAGGACGGCTCGGAGTACGGCGTCGGCATGCCGGTCATCGCGTTCTTCTCCAAGAAGATCAGGAGCGCCAAGGCCCTGCAGGCCGCCACCACCGTCACCGTCAACGGCCAGAAGTCCACGGGCGCCTGGTACTTCGAGACCTCCCAGTACCTCAAGCACTACCCGATCGAGGCGCACTTCCGGCTGGAGAACTACTGGCCCGCGCACGCGAAGATCCACGTGAACATCCCGACCAAGGGCCTGTCGGCCGGCACCGGGATGGCGTTCGACGACAGCCTGACGCTGGACTTCACCACTGGGCCGCGCAACATCTCGGTCGTCAACGACGTGACCCACACGATGGTCGTGACGACCGACGGCAAGACCTACGGCAAGTACCCGGTCTCGCTCGGGGCCAGCAACACGCCGACCGCCCACGGCACGAAGGTCATCATGGAAAAGGGCGTCAGCATCTGCATGAGCGGCCCGGGCTATGACGAGTGCGGCATCAAGTACACGCAGCGCCTCACCTACGGCGGTGAGTACCTGCACTCGGCGCCGTGGAACACCGGTAACATCGCCAACGGCGTCGACTCGTCCAACGGCTGCACCAACCTGCGTCCGGCCGACGCCGAGCAGCTCTACCATTTCCTGCGCGTCGGTGACGTCGTCGAGTATCCGAACGCCAACGGCCCGTTGATGTCTTTGGGTGCCGGCTACGGCGACTGGAACGTCGACTGGAGCAGCTGGCAGACCGGCGGACTGGTCAGCACGACCGCCTGACCCCCGCCCGCCGCCACTTCTCGCGATGATCTCGGCCGCAGCACGCGAATCCGCGTGCTGCGGCCGAGATCATCTGTGTGTGGGGTGCGTGGCTGGCCCCGCCTGATTGGATGGGTTCGTGGTTTTCCTCTTCATCGCGCTGGCCGTGCTCGTCGTCGCCGCGCTCATCATCACGGCGCTGGTCATCCCTCGGCGCCGCGGTGGGGCCATCGAGCTGCCGCCGAGCGTCGATCGTGAGACCCGTGATCTCGTCCGGGACGCGTCCATCGAAACCGACGCCGACACCGACGACGAGGAACCCGCGGGCGGCGTCATCACGACACCGCAACCGGCGCCGCCGACAGTCGAGACGCCGGAACCGACCGCGGGCCGCCTGCTGCGCCTGCGGGCCCGGCTGGCGCGCTCGCAAAGCGCACTCGGCCGCGGGCTGCTGTCGGTCCTCTCGCGCGACAAGCTCGACGAGGACGCATGGGAGGAGATCGAAGAGGCGCTGCTGACCGCCGACGTCGGCGTCGGCGCCACCACCGAGATCGTCGACCGGTTGCGCACCCGCACCAAGGTGCTCGGCACTGCGTCCCAGGGTGAGCTGCGGGCGCTGCTCGCCGACGAACTCGTCACGGCCCTGCGCCCGGACCTGGACCGCACGCTGCACTCGACGCCGATCGGCGACCGGCCGGCCGTCGTGCTGGTCGTCGGAGTCAACGGCACCGGTAAGACGACGACCTGCGGCAAGCTCGCCCGGGTGCTCGTCGCCGACGGCCGCACCGTGCTGCTGGGGGCCGCCGACACGTTCCGCGCCGCCGCGGCCGACCAGCTGCAGACCTGGGGTTCGCGGGTCGGCGCCGAGACGATCCGCGGACCGGAGGGCGGCGACCCGGCATCCGTCGCCTTCGACACGGTCAAGCAGGGCACCGAACGCAAGGTCGACACCGTCCTCATCGACACCGCCGGACGACTGCACACCAAGGTCGGGCTGATGGACGAGCTGGGCAAGGTCAAGCGGGTGATCGAGAAGCAGGGTCCGGTCGATGAGACCCTGCTCGTCCTCGACGCCACGACCGGGCAGAACGGCCTGACCCAGGCCCGGGTGTTCACCGAGGTCGTCGACGTCAGCGGCATCGTGCTGACCAAGCTCGACGGCACGGCCAAGGGCGGCATCGTGATCAGCGTGCAGCGCGAGCTCGGCGTGCCGGTGAAACTGATCGGGCTGGGCGAGGGGGCCGACGATCTCGCGCCCTTCGACCCGGAGCAGTTCGTCGACGCCCTGCTGGGCGAGGCTCCCTGAGCCGATGAAGGCGCTGAGCCGATGAAAGCGCTGAGCCGATGAAGGCGCTGTACAAGCCGGCGGCGGTGCCGGGCTTCGAGCTCACCGACCGGCCCGAGCCGGTGGCCGGCCCCGGCGACGTCGCGATCCGCGTGCTGCGGACCGGCATCTGCGGCACCGACCTGCATATCGCGTCATGGGACGCGTGGGCCGCGGCAGCAGTCGACGCACCACTGATCCCCGGGCACGAGTTCTGCGGCGAGGTCGTCGAGGTCGGCGCGGCGGTGCATGACATCGCCGTCGGGGACCTCGTCTCCGGCGAGGGGCACGTCGTCTGCGGCACCTGCCGCAACTGCCGGGCCGGGCGCCGGCACCTGTGCATCCGTACCTCGTCGGTCGGGGTGAACCGCGATGGCGCGTTCGCCGAGTACGTCGTCCTGCCCGAACCCAACGTGTGGGTCCACCGCACGCCGGTCGACCCGGACCTCGGCGCGATCTTCGACCCGTTCGGCAACGCCGTGCACACCGCGCTGTCGTTCCCGCTCGTCGGCGAGGACGTGCTGATCACCGGAGCCGGCCCGATCGGCCTAATGGCCGCGCAGGTGTGCCGGCACGTCGGGGCGCGCTTCGTGGTGATCACCGACGTCTCGCCGTACCGGCTGGAACTTGCGCAGGCGATGGGCGTCGACCTCGCGCTCGACGTGTCGAGCACGACCATCGCCGCCGCGCAGGCCCAGCTCGGCATGGTCGAGGGCTTCGACGTCGCGCTCGAGATGAGCGGCCACCCGAAGGCGCTGCCCGAGATCATCACCAACCTCAACCACGGCGGGCGCATCGCGATGCTGGGTCTGCCCAGCCGGCCGATCGAGGTCGACTGGGCCAAGATCGTCAGTCACATGATCACGATCAAGGGCATCTACGGCCGCGAGATGTTCGAGACCTGGTACGCGATGAGCGCCATGCTGCGCTCCGGCCTCGACATCAGCGGCGTCATCACCCACCGCTACCCGGCGGGCGACTGGGCCGAGGCGTTCGCGACCGCGCGCAGCGGGCAGTGCGGCAAGGTCGTCCTGGATTGGAGCAACGACTGATGTACGGAACGGTAGGCGCGCAGCTGCGCGAGACCCTCGACGAGATCCGCGCGGCCGGGCTGTACAAGAACGAGCGGCAGCTGGCCTCGCCGCAGGCGGCGCACGTGAGCGCCGGTGATCACGATGTGCTGAACTTCTGTGCGAACAACTACCTGGGCTTCGCCGATCACCCCGCGGTCGTGGCCGCCGCCCGCGCCGCGTTGGACGAGTGGGGTTTCGGGATGGCCAGCGTCCGCTTCATCTGCGGCACGCAGGTGCAGCACACCGAACTCGAGTCGCGGCTCGCGCAGTTCCTCGGCACCGAGGCGACGATCCTGTTCTCGTCGTGCTTCGACGCCAACGGCGGCGTGTTCGAGGTGCTGCTCGACGAGTGCGACGCGGTGATCTCCGACGAGCTCAACCACGCCTCGATCATCGACGGCATCCGGCTGTGCAAGGCGCAGCGGCTGCGCTACCGCAATCGCGACCTGGCCGACCTCGAAACGCAGCTGCGGGCGGCGTCCGGGGCGCGGCGGCGCCTCGTCGTCACCGACGGCGTGTTCTCGATGGACGGCTATCTCGCGCCGCTGGACGAGATCTGCGCATTGGCTGATCGCCACAACGCGCTCGTCATGGTCGACGACTCGCACGCGGTGGGGTTCATGGGCCCGTCCGGGGCAGGGACGCCGGAGCTGTTCGGCGTGCAGGACCGCGTCGACATCAACACCGGCACGCTCGGCAAGGCACTGGGTGGCGCCTCCGGCGGCTACGTCAGCGCGCGGGCCGAGATCGTCGAACTGCTGCGCCAGCGGGCGCGTCCGTATCTCTTCTCTAACGCTGTCGCGCCGTCGGTGGTGGCCGGCTCCCTGGCCGCGCTCGATCTCGTCACCGGGGGAGGGGCCGAGCGTGCGCAGCTGCGTCGCAACGCCGCGCTGTTCCGGCGGCTGATGGCCGACGCCGGGTTCGACCTGCTGCCCGGCGAGCACCCGATCGTGCCGGTGATGTTCGGTGACGCCGGGCTGGCCGGGCAGGTCGCCGAGGCGATGCTCGAGCACGGCGTGTACGTGATCGCGTTCAGCTACCCGGTCGTGCCGTCGGGCCAGGCCCGCATCCGCGTCCAGCTGTCCGCTGCCCACACCGAGGCGGACATCGAGACCTGCGTGCAGGCCTTCACCGCGGCCCGCGCCGCGATCGGCTGAGTGGTCCGAAATTCCTCTGACGATCACGCAATGTCAGGTGCAAGCCCGAATTTCGCCCGGACGGCGACGGCCCGGCGCAGCTCGTCGCCGGAGTCGACGACCGAGCGGCGGATGCCGGCATCGAGCGTCTCGTCCGCCAGCAGGCGCTCGGTCGCGGCGAGCGTGTTCGGGCTCACCACGCACCACGGGTACGCGAGCAGCGCCAGCCGGGCGACGACCCAGCCCGACCGAAACGCGGCCGTGGCGCCGATCTCGGCGGCGTAGCGCTCGACGTAGGGCGCGGTCAGCTGCCGCTGCTCGGGTTGCCAGAAACCCTCGGCCGTGGCGTACAGCTCGTAGTTGGGCCGCTCGGCGTCGCCGACGACGACCTGCCAGGCCGCGCGCTTGGCGGTAGCGTCCGGCAGCGCCGCCCGGCAGCGAGCCGCGTGCACGGCGCCCTGGGAGCTGTGGTCGGCCTGGGCCTCGGCGTCGATCTCGGACGGGTCGAGCTCGCCGAGCTGCGCGAGCCGGGTGAGGACCGCCCAGCGCAGCTCGGCGTCGAGAACCAGCCCGGACGGCAGGTCACGGCCGGCCAGCCACGCGCGCAGCGTATCCGCGTCCGACGACGCCGACACCGCCACCCGCACCGCGGCCAGCTGGCGCCCCGACCCGGGCTCGGCGGCATCGATCACCGCGCGCATCGCCCCGCACAGGCGCAGCCGCGAAGCAGCCGCAGGCCCGTCCGGCAGGTAGCGGCCGGCCAGTTCGCGGACCGCCCAGCTGCCGACGACGGCGAGCACCGCGTCCTCGGTCTCGGCCGGCAACGCCGCGGTCACGATGTCGAGAGCCACGGCCGGGTCGACGTCGGCGTCGGCGACCGCGAGTTGCAGCGCGTTCCACACCGCTACCCGGGCGCGGGCGTCGGCGATCCCGTGCAGGGTCGCGGGCATGGCCTGCCACGTCTGCGCGGGGAACACCAGCTTCGCCCAGGTCTCGTCCCGCGAGTCGGGCAGCACCGGCCCCGCCGCGGGCAGGTCGAGGGCGGTCGACGCGCTGGCGACGCTCACCGGCCGTGCCTCGAGCTGCGTCCCGTCACTGGCGTGCGCGGTCACGGTGATCGAGTGCGGCCGAGGCGTGCCGTCGGGGCTGTGCCGGATCACCGCGCCGTCGGTCACCGACAACTCGTCCAGACCGGTGGTGCGCAACCACGCCTGCGTCCACACCTCGAGTTCGACGGCGCCGGCCTGGGTCCAGGCCGCGGTTAGGTCGGCGAACTCGGCGTTGCCGCCGGCGTGCGCGGTGATGTAGTGCCGCAGCCCGTTCAGGAACACGTCGTCGCCGAGATGGACCGCGAGCTGCCGCAACGCCGAAGCGCCCTTGGCGTAGGAGATCCCGTCGAACTCGGTCAGCGCGCTCTTCGCGTCGGACGCGCCGTTGCCCGCGATCGGGTGGGTCGAGGGCCGGCGGTCGGCGCGATAGCCCCACGACTTGCGGGCGATCCCGAACGCGATCCACGAGTGCTCGCCGGTGACCCGATGCCCGAGGTACTCGGCGAAGGACTCGTTGAGCCACAGGTCGTCCCACCACCGCATGGTCACCAGGTCGCCGAACCACATGTGGGCCATCTCGTGCGCGATTGTCGTTGCGCGATCGAGCCGGTCGGCCGAGGTGACCTTCGAGCGGAAGACCAGGCTGTCGCGCAACGTCACGCAGCCGGGATTCTCCATCGCGCCGGCGTTGAACTCCGGCACGAACGCCTGGTGGTACTCGCCCCACGGGTAGCGCACCCCGAACAGCGCGTGCAGCTCGTCGAGGCAGCGCTTGGTGTGCGCGAACAGCTCGGCCGCCTCGCGGCGCAGGTGCTCGGCCAGCGATTGGCGGGCGTGCAGCACCAGCGGGATGCCGTCGTGGGAGTCGTGCTCGTGGTGGTACGGCCCGGCGATCAGCGTGGTGAAGTAGGTCGCGAGCGGCCCCGTCGATGCGAGGCGCCAGCGGCCGGGCCCGACCTCGGTGGCCGTCCCGTTGCCGGCCACCCGCCAGCCGGCCGGGCAGCGGACGTCCACGGTGACCGGCGCCTTCAGGTCCGGCTGGTCGAAGCAGGCGAACCAGCGCGGGGCGGCGTCCAGGAACGACATCGCATAGAGATAAACAAGTCCGTCGGCCGGGTCGACGTGGCGGTGCAGGCCCTCCCCGTCGTGTGAGTAGGCCATCACGGCGTCGACCACAAGCTCATTGCCGCCCGGACGCGGGACGACATGCAAGCGGCGTTGCGCCGGGTCGAAGGCGGCGTCCAGGTCGAGGGCCCGGCCGTTCAAGGTGGCCGAGCGCAGTTCGTGGGCTGCGACGTCGACGAAGGTCTCGGCGTCGTCGGAGCCGACCGACGTGAAGCCGATGGTGGTCACCGAGCCGAAGTGGCGCTCGTCCCGATCGAGGTCGAGGTCGAGATGGTAGGCATCGACGACGATGAGGTCGGCCCGGGTCCGGGCGGCGGCACGGGTCAGGCTGGTCACCGGATCACTCAGTCCAGCCGTTTCATCACCATCAGGTGGTGGACGTAGGCACCGCCAAGCGCTGGGATGAACAGGATCGACAGCGGATTGCGCAGAATCGTGCCGATCACGGCGAGGACGAGCACGACGACCACCAGGACGGCATAAAGCAGCAACAGGGGATGCGCTGCCCACACGTGCCGGTAGTCGTACCAGGTGTCCACGGACGTGACCGTACAGCGCGGGCCCGCGGCCCAGCGGTGCGCGTGGCAGCATCCATGTCGTGGCCTCGATCTTCCGCAATCCGACGACGATCACCTTCATCGACGAGGACAACACCGAGCTCGCCCACGTGACCGACACCGAGATCGTGCCCCGGGTCGGGGAGAATGTCCGGCTTGCGCGCGTCCCGTACGTCGTCGAGCGGATCGGCTATGACATTCCCGACAAGAGCGTCGAGCGCATCTGGGTGGTGTGCCGCCGCGCCTGAGCGGCCCGGTACTCGCCGGTCGGCGTTGGTTACACACCGGAAACATCCAGCGACCCGTTCGGAAACACGTCCCCAAGAAAGTCACCTCGACGTGAGCGCGCCCCCGTGGCGTGCCCGAATACCGAGGGGGAAGCATTCGTGTCGCACCTTCTAGCCGTGCACCAAATCCTGGCTGCAAACGGCTGTCCGGACCCCAGCAAGATGAAATATCTGCCGGTCGACCTCCTGGATTCCAAAGGCAATCCGTGCGACGGCTTCCCGGCGACTGACACCGGGGCCACGGCGTGGATCCTCGCGTCCTCCGCCCTGGTGCTGTTGATGACGCCGGCCCTGGCGTTCTTCTACGGCGGCATGGTCCGCGCCAAGCACGCACTGACGATGCTGCTGCAGAACTTCGCGGCCATCGGCATCGTCAGCGTGACCTGGATCGTGCTCGGATTCACCTGGGCGTTCGGCGGAACGGGCAAGTATCTCGGCGACCTGCACTTCGTCTTCCTGCGCCATATGAGCGACGCCTCGCCCACACTGGGCGCCGCGCAGCTGATACCGACGCTGTGCTTCGTCGCCTTCCAGTTGACGTTCGCGATCATCACGCCGGCGCTGATCACCGGCTCGACCGCCGACCGCTGGAAGTTCGGCTCGTTCGTCGCCTTCGTGACCGTCTGGTCGCTCTTGATCTACGCGCCCGTCGCCCACTGGGTCTTCGACGCCTACGGTTGGCTCAACCGCTCGGCCATCGAGCCAGGTGCGCACTTCTTCGCCGAAGACTTCGCCGGCGGGACGGTCGTGCACATCAACGCCGGCGCCGCCGGCCTGGCGATGTGCATCGTCCTGGGCAAGCGCAAGGGCTGGCCGGGCGAGCAGATCCGCGGTCACAACATTCCGTTTGTGCTGCTCGGCGCCGGGCTGCTGTGGTTCGGCTGGTTCGGCTTCAACGCCGGTTCGGAACTCGGCGCGGACAGCGTGGCCAGCGCGGCGTGGGTCAACACGAACACGGCGACGGCCACCGCGTTGCTCGGCTGGTTGCTGGCCGAGAAGTTGCGCTACGGCAAGTCGACCGCGTTGGGCGCCGCATCGGGCGCCGTCACTGGCCTGGTCGCGATCACGCCGTGCGCCGGCTGGGTCAGCCCGATGGGCTCGATCTTCATCGGCTTCATCGCCGGCTTCCTGTGCGCCTTCGCGATCAGCCTGAAGACCAAGCTCGGGTTCGACGACTCGCTCGACGTCGTCGGCGTCCACTTCGTCGGTGGTTGGATCGGCACGCTGAGCGTCGGGTTCTTCAGCACCAAGGGCACGAACTCGCTCGGCAACGACGGCATCCTGTACGGCGGCGGCGGCCACTTCGGCGGCTGGAACCTACTGCTGCACCAGTTCCTCGCGGCCGGAGCAGTCACGATCTACTCGTTCGTCGGCACGTTGATCATCGGGTCGGTCATCAACCTGATCATCAAGAATCGGGTGCCTGACGAGTGGGAGGTCGAGGGCCTCGACACAGCGATGCACGGTGAGTCCGCATACGATTGGGGCGGCGTGGGTACCTCCGGTCACTTCGGCACCCCGGTCTCAACCCAGGCGCAGGAAGGTGTCCACGCATGAAGCAGATCACGGCAGTCGTCAAGCCGTTCAAGCTCGACGACGTGAAGGCGGCGCTCGAGGTCCTGGGTGTCCAGGGGCTGACGGTCAGCGAAGTGCAGGGCTTCGGCCGGCAGCGCGGCCACACCGAGGTCTACCGCGGCGCCGAGTACACGGTCGACTTCGTGCCGAAGGTGCGCATCGACGTGATCGTGTCCGACGGTGACGTCGAGAAGCTGGTCGCGGCGATCGTCGAGGCCGCACGCACCGGCAAGATCGGCGACGGCAAGGTCTGGGTGACCTCCGTCGAGACGCTCGTCCGGGTGCGCACCGGAGAGCGCGACGCCGACGCAATCTGAACCACGCGAGGTCCGGGCCGGCGTCCTGCGCCGGCCCGGACTTGTCGGTTCTCCGCTGCGCGAAGCGCTGTGCGCGGCCTACGACACCTGGCTGCGGGCGCTGTGCACCGAGACCGACGGGGTCGCGCTCGTCGCGGTCGGCGGTCTCGGCCGGCGCGAGCCGGCCCCGTACTCCGACCTGGACCTCGTGCTGCTGCACGACGGCAGGCGCGGCGTCTCCGACATCGCCGACGCGATCTGGTACCCGATCTGGGACAGCGGCATCGCGCTGGACCACTCGGTCCGCACACCGGACGAGGCGATCTCGGTCGCCAAGGACGATCTCAAGGCGCTGCTCGGGCTGCTCGACATCCGGCACATCGCCGGCGACGCCGGGCTCACCGGCCGGGTGCGCAGCGCCGTCCTGGACGTCTGGCGGGCTACTGCGATCAAGCGCATCGACGAGATGAAGGACATCTCGCGCGAGCGCTGGAAGATCGCCGGCGAGGCCGCCTTCCTGCTCGAACCCAACCTGAAGGACTCGCGCGGCGGCCTGCGTGACGCGCAGGCGCTGCACGCCCTGGCCGCGGCGCAACTTGTGGACTATCCGGTGTGGGTGCGCGAGGCGTATCCCGTGCTGCTCGACGTGCGCGGCGAGTTGCACCGCGTCACCGGCCGCGCCGACGACGTGCTGCGACTGCAGGAACACGACGCCGTCGCTGCGGCGCTCGGCTACCACGACACCGAGGACGCCGACGCCCGCGACACCCTGCTGCGGCGGGTGAACGAGGCGGCCCGGGCGATCGCCGTGGCCCTCGACATCGCCTGGCGCCGGGTCGAGGCCCAGACCACCCGCTCCCGCGGGCGGCGGCGCTTGTTCGGGTCGACGCGCCCGAACACGCCCCAGCGGGTCGGGCTGGCCCGCAACGTCGTCTCGCAGGACGGCGAGGTGATGCTGGCCCGCGACGCCGACCCGTGGTCCGACCCGGGTTTGCTGCTACGGGTGGCGCGGGTCGCCGCCGAGCACGACCTGCCGATCGCGCCGTTCGCCCTCGAGCGGCTCGCGAGCGAATCGGCGCCACTGCCGACACCGTGGCCGAAGGCCGCGCTCGACGACCTGCTCGCCGTGCTCGGTGCCGGGCGCGAGGCCGTCGCCGTCCTCGAATCGCTTGACCAGGCGGGCCTGCTCGCCGCCCTGATCCCCGAGTGGGATGCGGTGCGCTGCCGGGCGCAGCACAACCCGGTGCACCGCTTCACCGTCGACCGGCACCTGCTCGAGACCGCGGCCGCCGCGGCCGAACACGACGGTGAGGTTAGCCGCCGCGACCTGTTGATCATGGGCGCGCTGCTGCACGACATCGGCAAGGGTTATCCGGGCCGCGACCACTCCGTCGTCGGGGCCGAGCACGCCGAGGTCATTGCCCGACGCATGGGCTACGAGGGCGATGACCTCGCGATGATCGTCGGGCTGGTGCGCCACCACCTGCTGCTGCCCAACACCGCGACCCGTCGCGACATCGACGACCCGAAGACGATCAGCATCGTCCGCGAGTCGGTCGGCGACTCGGCCCAGCTGCTCGATCTGCTGCACGCGCTCGCCCACGCCGACGCGCTGGCTACCGGCCCGGCGGCGTGGAGCGACTGGAAGGGACGCCTGGTCGCCGACCTGGTGCGCCGCTCGCGGGCCGCGGTGAACGGCACGCGGCTGCCGCCCGTCGCGCCGCTCGACGACGAGCGGCGCGAGCTGGCCGAAGCGGGCGAGCTGGCCGTGGTCATCCGCGTCGACGAGGTCGTCGTCGCCGCGCCGGACGCGACCGGCACGCTGTACCGCACCGCCGGCGTGCTGGCGCTGCATTCGCTCGACATCCGTGCGGCCTCGATCCGCACGCACGCCGGGATGGCGGTCAACCGCTTCGTCGTCGAGCCCCGGTTCGGGCGGATGCCGGACCAGGAGTTGGTGCGCAGCGATCTGGCCCGCGCGCTGAAGGACGAGTTGGGCCTGGCCGCGAAGCTGGCCGAGAAGGAACGGGTCTACTCCCGCCGCCCCACCGGCTCGCCCCGGCGTCGCCCGTCGGTGCACTGGTTCGACGACGCCACCGAGGCCACCGTCGTCGAGTTCCGGGGCGAGGACGAGATCGGCCTGCTCTCGCGCATCACCGCCTCGCTGGAGCGAGCCGGACTGGACGTGCGCTCGGCCCGGGTGTCGTCGGTGGCCGGGGTCGTCGTGGACGCCTTCTACGTGACCGACGCCGACGGCAAACCGGTCGACGAGCAGGCCCGCCCCGGGTTGGAATCGGACCTGCAGGCCGCGTTCTCGGCCTGATCGCATACACAGCCGAACGGCCTTGTGCGGCCCGGGCGCCCGGAGGAGCCTGATAGCCCTCTGAACCGGAGGTGAGCCGCCATGCTGGCCGATGCAGTGGTGACGACGATATTGCAGGTCCGCGATACCGACGCGGCGGTCGGCTTCTATCGCGATCGGCTCGGACTCAAGCATTCCGGGCGCAACAGCGACGGCCAGGAGAGGTTCACGCTCGGCGGAGGTGGCGTGCTCGCGCTGATGCCCCGTCCCGACGCCGAGCCGACCGGTCAAACGGAGTTGTCCTTCGAGGTCTCCGACATCAGCGCCGCGGTCCACGATCTCGACCAGCGCGGCGTCACGTTCGCCGACTACGACCTGCCTGGGCTCAAGACGGTCGACCACGTGTGCGACCTTGGTGCGGAAAAAGCCGCCTGGTTCGCCGACCCCGACGGCAACGTCCTCTGTTTGCACGAGGTCGTGGACCGGGCATAAACCCCTCTGCCGTCGGGCGCCGAGCCGGTCCGGGGACACGCTCGCGGTCGCCGGCAGTGCGGCCGAGCGGTTGAGTTGCTCACACGTCACTCGGTACCGTTCGAGCGAAACCGGCCGGTAACCTGAGACGCGCCGTACGGGCCGATGTCGTCCCAGCCGCAACCCTCGCCGGCCGCGACCGGTGGGAGCGAGCGGAACGAAAGCATCGTCCACGGACAGGAGAACGAGTGCCCGCCTTCTCGAGCGTGCCCGCGGCACAGGGGCTCTACGACCCGCAGTTCGAGTCCGACTCGTGCGGCGTCGCTTTTGTCGCCGACCTGCACGGCCGGGCCAGCCACGACATCGTCGGCAACGCGCTGACCGCCCTGCACAACCTCGACCACCGCGGCGCCGCGGGCGCCGAGCCTTCGTCGGGTGACGGCGCCGGCATGACCGTCCAGATCCCCGACCGGTTCCTCCGTGCGGTCGTCGACGCCGAGTTGCCGCCGGTCGGCTCGTACGCGGTGGGCAACGTCTTCCTGCCCGTCGACGACGCGGCGTGCGTAGAGACCTGCGCGCTCGTCGAGAGCGTCGCGGCCGACGAGGGCCTGGCCGTCGTCGCCTGGCGCGAGCTGCCGACCGTCGCCGCCAGCCTCGGGCCGACCGCGCTCGACGTCATGCCACGCTTCCGTCAGCTGTTCGTGCGCGGCGAGCAGGGCGAGAGCGGCCTGGAACTCGAGCGCCGCGCCTTCGCCCTGCGCAAGGTCGCCGAGCGCCAGGCTCGCGCGGTCGGGACCGAGCTGTACTTCGCCTCCCTGTCGACCCGCACCCTGGTCTACAAGGGCATGCTCACCACCGATCAGTTGGGCGAGTTCTTCCCCGACCTCACCGACGAGCGCTTCGAGAGCGCCATCGGCCTGGTCCACAGCCGCTTCTCAACCAACACCTTCCCGTCGTGGCCGCTGGCCCACCCCTACCGCTACATCGCGCACAACGGCGAGATCAACACGATCCGCGGCAACCGCAACTGGATGCGCACCCGCGAGTCGCTGCTCGAGTCCGATCTCATCCCGGGTGACCTGAAACGGCTCTTCCCGATCTGCACCCCCGACGCGAGCGACTCGGCGACCCTTGACGAGGTTCTCGAGCTGCTGCACCTGGGTGGGCGCAGCCTGCCCCACGCGGTGCTGATGATGATCCCCGAGGCGTGGGAGAACAACCCGGACATGGACCCGGCCCGCCGGGCGTTCTACGAATTCCACTCGTGCCTGATGGAGGCCTGGGACGGACCGGCCTGCGTGAGCTTCACCGACGGCACGATCATCGGCGCCGTCCTCGACCGCAACGGTCTGCGGCCCGGGCGCTGGTGGCAGACGAAGGACGGCCTGGTCGTGCTCGGCAGCGAGTCGGGCGTCCTCGACTTCGCGCCGTCGGAGGTCATCGCCAAGGGCCGGCTGCAGCCGGGCCGGATGTTCCTGGTCGACACCGAGCGCGGCGAGATCCGCTCCGACGACGACCTCAAGGCCGAGCTGGCCGCCGAGCAGCCCTACGACGAGTGGCTGCACGCCGGGCTGATGAAACTCGAGAACCTGCCTGAGCGTGAGCACGTTGTCTTCACCCACGAGTCGGTGACCCGCCGCCAGCAGATCTTCGGCTACACCGAAGAGGATCTGCGGGTGTTGATCGCGCCGATGGCCACGGCCGGCGCCGAGCCGATCGGTTCGATGGGCAGCGACACCCCGATCGCGGTGCTCTCCAAGCGGCCGCGGATGCTCTTCGACTACTTCACCGAGCTGTTCGCGCAGGTGACCAACCCGCCGCTGGACGCGATCCGCGAGGAGTTGGTGACGTCGCTGGCCGGTGGCATCGGGCCGGAGCGCAACCTGCTCGCGCCCGGGCCCGCGTCGTGTCGACAGATCGTGATCCCGCGGCCCGTTCTCGACAACGACGAGCTGGCCAAGATCTGGCACATCAACGCCGACGGCGACATGTCCGGCTTCCGCTGCCAGCTCATCGACGGACGATTCCGGGTACACGGCGGTGGCGAGGCGCTGGCCGCCGCCCTCGAGCGGGTGCGGCGCGAGTGTTCGGCCGCGGTCGAGGCCGGTGCCCGGATCCTCATCCTGTCCGACCGCGACTGCGATCCCGACCACGCGCCGATCCCGGCGCTGCTGCTCACCTCGGCCGTCCACCAGCACCTGGTGCGGACGGGCCAGCGCACCCAGGTCGGGCTGGTCGTCGAGACCGGTGAGGCGCGCGAGGTGCACCACGTCGCGCTGCTCGTCGGCTACGGCGCCGCCGCCGTCAACCCCTATCTCGCCTTCGAGACGATCGACGACATGGTCGGCAACGGCGCGATCCGCGGGGTCGATGCCAAGAAGGCGATTACGAATTACGTGAAGGCCCTGAGCAAGGGCGTGCTGAAGGTGATGTCCAAGATGGGCATCTCGACGATCCAGAGCTACACCGGCGCGCAGGTGTTCGAGGCGTTCGGCCTGTCGAAGGCGCTCGTCGAGGAGTACTTCGGCGCGACGCCGTCGCGCCTCGGTGGTGTCGGCCTGGACACGCTGGCCGAAGAGGCCGCGGCGCGGCACACGTCGGCGTTCCCGCTCGTCGCGACGTCGCGGGCCCACCGCCGGCTCGACGTCGGCGGCGAATACCTGTGGCGGCGCGAGGGCGAGCTGCACCTGTTCAATCCCGAGACCGTCTTCCTGCTGCAACACGCCACCCGTGCGCGCCGCTACGAGGTGTTCGGCGAGTACTGCGACAAGGTCGAGCAGCTCAACCGCGACGGCGGCACGCTGCGCGGACTGTTCGAGTTCAAGTTCGGTCAGCGGACGCCGGTGCCGATCGCCGAGGTCGAGCCGGTGTCGTCGATCGTCACCCGTTTCGCCACGGGCGCGATGTCGTACGGCTCCATCTCGGCCGAGGCGCACGAGACGCTGGCCATCGCGATGAACCGGCTCGGCGGCAAGTCCAACAGCGGTGAGGGCGGCGAGGACGCCCGCCGCTACGAGCCCGACGAGCATGGCGACCTGCGCCGTTCGGCGGTCAAGCAGGTGGCGTCGGGACGGTTCGGCGTGACGAGCCACTACCTCGTCAACGCCGACGACATCCAGATCAAGGTGGCCCAGGGCGCGAAGCCGGGCGAGGGCGGGCAGCTGCCCGGGTTCAAGGTCTACCCCTGGATCGCCCGCACCCGGAACTCGACGCCGGGCGTGGGCCTGATCTCGCCGCCGCCCCACCACGACATCTATTCGATCGAGGATCTCGCCCAGCTGATCCACGACCTGAAGAACGCGAACCCGCAGGCCCGCGTGCACGTCAAGCTGGTCTCCGAGGCCGGCGTCGGGACGGTGGCGGCCGGGGTGTCGAAGGCGCACGCCGACGTCGTCCTCATCTCCGGGCACGACGGGGGAACCGGCGCGGCGCCGCTGACCTCGCTCAAGCACGCCGGTCTGCCGTGGGAACTCGGGCTGGCCGAGACCCAGCAGACGCTGCTGCTCAACGGGCTGCGCGACCGGATCACGGTGCAGGTCGACGGCGCGATGAAGACCGGCCGCGACGTCGTCATCGCCGCGCTGCTCGGCGCCGAGGAGTACGGCTTCGCCACCGCGCCGCTGGTGGTCAGCGGCTGCATCATGATGCGGGTCTGCCACCTCGACACCTGCCCGGTCGGGGTCGCGACGCAGAACCCGGTGTTGCGCCAGCGCTTCACCGGCAAGCCCGAGTTCATCGAGACGTTCTTCACCTACATCGCCGAGCAGGTCCGCGAGATCCTGGCCGCGCTGGGCTTCCGCTCGCTGCAGGAGGCGATCGGGCAGGTCGACGCGCTCGACACGGCCAAGGCCATCGAGCACTGGAAGGCCGACGGCCTCGACCTCGCGCCGGTGCTGCGGGTGCCCGAGAACCCGTACGAGCAGAGCGTGTACCGCTCGCGCGAGCAGGACCACGGCCTCGACGCCGCGCTGGACAACACCCTGATCCAGCTGTGCGAGGGGGCGCTGCTCGACGCGGCGCCGGTGAAGCTGGAACTGCCGGTGCGCAACGTCAACCGCACGGTCGGCACGATGCTCGGTTCGCTGGTCACTCGTCGCTACGGTGTCGATGGTCTGGCGCCGGGCACGATCGACATCACCTTCACCGGTTCGGGTGGTCAGTCGTTCGGGGCGTTCGTGCCGCGCGGGATCACGCTGCGCCTGCTGGGCGACACGAACGACTACGTCGGCAAGGGCTTGTCCGGCGGCGTAATCGCGGTGCGGCCACACGAGACGGCGGCATTGCGGGCCGAGCACAACGTCATCGCCGGCAACGTGATCGGCTACGGCGCGACGGCGGGCGAGATCTACCTGCGTGGGGTGGTAGGCGAGCGGTTCTGCGTCCGCAACTCCGGCGCCACCGCGGTGTCGGAGGGCGTGGGCGACCACGCGCTGGAGTACATGACCGGTGGCATCGCAGTCGTGCTCGGCGAGACCGGCCGCAACCTCGGTGCCGGCATGTCCGGCGGGTACGCCTACGTGCTGGACCTGCAGAAGCGGCTCGTCAACCCCGAGATGGTCGACGTCGAGGCGTTGACCGACGAGGACGCGGACCGGCTGCGTGAGGTGGTCGAGAAGCACGTCGCCTACACCGACTCCGAGGTCGGCGCGGCGCTGCTCGTCGACTGGCCGGCGGCGCTCGAGCGGTTTAGCGCCATCGTCCCGCGCGACTTCAAGCGCGTGCTCGAGGCGACCCGCAAGGCGCAGGACGCCGGCGAGGACGTCGACGAGGCCGTGATGGCCGCCGCTAAGTCTTGAGGCCGGCGGAAGCGGTTTCTCACCGGCAGGCCCTACGCTGGGACGTGTGATCAGGCACGCCAAGATCGTCTGCACCCTCGGCCCCGCGACCGACACGCTCGAGCGTGCGCGAGCGATGGTCGAGGCCGGCATGGATGTCGCCCGCCTGAACTTCAGCCACGGCGTGCACGCCGACCACGGCCGCCGCTGCCACGAGGTTCGGCAGGCAGCCAAGGCGGCCGGTCGCAACGTCGCCGTGCTCGCCGACCTGCAGGGCCCCAAGATCCGGCTCGGCACGTTCGGCGAGGGACCGGTCATGTGGGCGACCGGCGAGCGCATCGTCGTCACGATCGAGGACTGCGTCGGCACCCACGACCGCGTCTCGACGACCTACCAGAACCTGGCCGCGGACGTGCGTCCCGGCGACCGCCTGCTCGTCGACGACGGCAACATCGCGCTCATCGCCGTCGACGTCGTCGACGGCACCGATGTGGTCTGCGACGTCACTGAGGGCGGCCTGGTCAGCAACAACAAGGGCCTGTCGCTGCCGGGCGTGGACGTCAGCGTGCCGGCGATGTCGGATAAGGACGCCGCCGACCTCGAGTTCGCGCTGCGCCTCGGCGTCGACTTCGTCGCGCTGTCGTTCGTGCGCAACCCCGAGGACGTCAAGCTCGTGCACCGGGTGATGGACGAGGTCGGCGTCCGCGTGCCGGTGATCGCGAAGATCGAGAAGCCGGAAGCCGTCGACCGGCTCGAGGACATCGTGCTCGCCTTCGACGGCATCATGGTCGCCCGCGGCGACCTCGGCGTCGAAATGCCGCTCGAGCAGGTGCCGGTCGTGCAGAAGCGCGCCATTCAGATCGCGCGCAACAACGCCAAGCCGGTGATCGTCGCCACGCAGATGCTCGAGTCGATGATCACGCACTCCCGGCCGACCCGCGCCGAGGCCTCCGACGTCGCGAACGCGGTCATCGACGGCACCGACGCGGTGATGCTGTCGGGCGAGACCAGCGTGGGCAAGTACCCGGTGCAGGCGGTCGCCACGATGAGCCGAATCATCCGATCGGTCGAGGAATCGGGCGCGCGCCCGACCGGCCTGCACCACAACCCGCGCACCGCGGGCGGCGCGATCGTGAAGGCGGCCAAAGACATCGGCGACGCCCTTGGCGCAGTCGCGCTCGTGGCGTTCACGCAGACCGGCGACACCGCCCGCCGCCTGGCCCGGCTGCAACCCACGCAGCGGCTGCTGGTGTTCACCCCGCTCGAGACCGTGCAACGGCAGATGGCCCTGCTGTGGGGGGCCGAGGCCCATCTCGTGTGGACGGTGAACACCACCGACGACATGGTGCGTCAGGTCGACTCGGCGCTGGTCACCCGTGGGGTGTGCCACCCGCACGATCTGGTGATCGTCGTGGCCGGCACGCCGCCGTCGACGCCGGGCTCGACCAACACGATCCGCGTCCACCACATCGGCGACGTCCTGCGGCATGGCTGACGACACCACTGACACCGACGAAGGTCTCACCGGGCAGGACGCCGTCGACGGCCTCGTCCGCCTGCTCGACCTCGAGCGGATCGAAGCGGACGTCTTTCGTGGCGTGAGCACCCGGTCGCGCTGGCAGCGGGTGTTCGGCGGTCAGGTGGCCGGCCAGGCGCTGGTGGCGGCCGGGCGCACGGTGCCCGCCGAGCGCCGCGTCCACTCGCTGCACTCGTACTTCGTGCGGCCGGGCGACCCGACTATCCCGATCATGTACGAGGTCGACCGGGTGCGTGACGGCCGCTCGTTCTCGACCCGCCGGGTGATCGCCGTGCAGAACGCCAAGACGATCTTCTCGCTGTCGGCCTCGTTCCAGGTCGTGCAGGACGGTGTGGACCACTCGTCGTCGATGCCCGACGTCCCGGATCCGGAGACGCTGCCCGCGCTCGTCAACCGTTACGGCGACTCGGCCGAGGCGGCCGAGTTCTACCAGGCCATGCCCAAGCCGATCGACCTGCGCTACGTCGACGACCCGCCGTGGCTGCAGCATGCGCACGGCCCGCGCGACGGCCTGAGCCGGGTGTGGATGAAGGCCGATGGCGTACTGCCCGACGACCCGTTGCTGCACGTGTGCGTGCTGACCTTCGTCTCGGACATGACGCTGCTCGACTCGGTGCTGGTCAAGCACGGGCTGGCCCCGGGGCTCGACGACATCTCGATGGCCTCGCTCGATCACGCGATGTGGTTCGAGCGGCCGTTTCGCGCCGACGAGTGGCTGCTCTACGCGACGAAATCGCCGTCGGCGTCCGGTGGGCGCGGGCTGGCGACGGGCCGCTTCTTCCGCCGCGACGGCACCCAGGTGGCCAGCGTCGTGCAGGAGGGCATGATCCGAGTTCGCTCAGCGCGCTAGCGCCGCCCACGCGGCCTCGACGTGGCGCCGCTCCGTCGTCGGCGCGCCGATGGCCAGCCGCAGCGCTGCCTGCCCGTTCACCACCGTGTGCGTCAAGTACAGCTCGCCCGATGCGTTGACCCGTTGCATGAGCCCCAGCGTCGCCTCGTCGCCGGCCCGCAGCCGGAACGTCACCAGTGCCAGCGGGTGCGGTGCCACGAGCTCGAAACGCTCGTCCGCGGCGACCCACGACGCGAACTCCTGCGCCAGGGCGACGTGGCCGCGGATGTGCGCGCGCAGGCCCTCGGCGCCGTACCAACGGATCACGGCCCAGAGCTTGAGGGCGCGGAAGCGCCGGCCGAGCGGGACGTGCCAATCGCGGTAGTCGAGCACCGCGCCGGACTCGCTGGCGGCGTTGCGCAGGTATTCGGGCAGGATCGACAGCGCGGCGATCAGGGCCTCGCGATCGGCCACCCAGAACGCGTCGCAGTCGAAGTTCGTCAGCAGCCACTTGTGCGGGTTCGTGGCGTAGGAGTCGGCCAGTTCGACGCCGTCGTTGAGCCACCTCAATTCGGGGACGACGGCGGCGACGCCGGCCCACGCGGCGTCGACGTGCAGCCACGCCCCGGCGTCGTGCGCGACGGTGGCGAGCTCGCGCACTGGGTCGACCGAGCCGGTGCCGGTGGCGCCCACTGACGCAACGACCAGTACCGGCGTGCTGCCGGCGGCGCGGTCGGCCGCGATCAGGGCCTGCAGGTGTTCGGGCCGCGCGGCCAGCGTGGCCGGATCCACGTCCAGCTTGCGCAGCGCGTCCGCGCCGAGACCGGCGACCCGGCACGCCTTCTCGACCGACGAGTGGGTCTGGTTGGACGTGTAGACGGTGTACCGGCCGGCGGCCACGCCGGCGTGCTCGGTGGCGCCGCCGCTGGCCCGGTGCAGGGCCGCGAGCAGCGCGACGAGAGCGGCGTCGGAGGCGGTGTGCTGGATGACGCCACCGCCGGCGGCGTCGGAGCGGAACCGCGCGGGCAGGTCGAGCAGCATCGCCAGCCAGTCCAGCACGTGGGTCTCGAGCTCGGTGGCCGCCGGTGAGGTGGCCCAGAGCATGCCTTGCACCCCGAGTCCGGACGCGAGCAGGTCGCCGAGGATCGCCGGGCCGCTGGCGTTGGCCGGGAAGTACGCGAAGAACGACGGGTGTTGCCAGTGGGTGATGCCCGGCATGAGCACGTCGTCGAGATCGCGCAGCACCGCCTCGAACGGTTCGCCGTGTTCGGGTGGTAGCGGCGCCAGCCCGGCGCGGATGTCGCCGGGTTGCACCTGCGACAGCACGGGGAACGATTCGATCCGCTCGTAGTAGTCGGCGATCCAGTCGACCACCGCGTGCCCGTGCCGGCGGAACTGTTCGGGTGACATGTGCGGCGCGTCGCTCATGAACGGCAGGCTAGCGACGACCCGGCCGGCGGATGACGGCCGATGACGCGCTTGGCCCCACACGAGCGCGGTCAACATCGCATCTCAGGCGCGCGCACATGGGGCCAACCCGCGCAGCTTCGCTACCGACCAGGACATAGCGGTAGGCCACGCCGCGCACGACAACGCGGTTGATCGACCGGCAGCGTCGGAGTGGATCAACCCGCGGATGAGCGGCCACGGCTGCTCCGCGACGAGATCGCGCTGCCACGGCGCCAGCACGATGGGGCGTTCGTGCTTGCGCCCCGGCCCGTGTTGCGGAAGCAAGCACGGCCAATGCTTCCAATAGTTGTAGTGGTCGCTGCAACCGATCGACTGGACTGCTCCCGACGGGTTGCCGCTGAGCATCGTCTTCGGCGGAGCAGACGAAACAGTTCGTGCCCCCGGTGGGATTCGAACCCACATGTCTTTCGACAATGGTGTTTGAGACCATCGCGTAAACCGATTCCGCCACAGGGGCGTGACGCAAGCGAAATCTTAGCCGGTTTAGTCTGGGGTCCCGTTCAACGTGGAACCCGAAGGGACACCGTGGCTGCCGCTCCTGCGACTCCGCCGCAGTCGCCACCCATGCGGGTCCTGATCGCCGAGGACGAGGCGCTGATCCGCCTCGACCTGCGCGAGATGCTCATCGAAGAGGGTTTCGACGTCGTCGGCGAGGCCGCCGACGGCGAGCAGGCGGTCGCTTTGGCGCAGCAACTGCTGCCCGACCTCGTCATCTGCGACGTCAAGATGCCCAAGATGGACGGAATCGCGGCGGCGGCGCAGATCACCAAAGCGCGCATCGCACCGGTGGTGATGTTGACCGCATTCAGCCAGCGTGATTTGGTCGAGCGCGCCCGCGACGCCGGGGCGATGGCCTACCTCGTCAAGCCGTTCCAGAAGCGTGATCTGTTGCCGGCGATCGAGATGGCGGCCTCCCGGTTTGCCGAGATCAAGGCGCTGGAATCCGAGGTCACCGGGCTGCGCGAACGCCTCGAAGCCCGGAAGTTGATCGAGCGGGCGAAGGGCACCTTGATGACCCAGCACCAGCTCAGTGAACCCGAGGCATTCCGCTGGATCCAGCGGGCAGCGATGGACAACCGGACCTCTATGCGCGCGGTCGCTGAGCTCGTGCTCACGGGCGACCTCGAGCAGACTCCCAGTACCGCGCCGTAGCCGGACAAAACGACTAGGAAGGCACGTTGAGATTTGGTTACGACCGGCGCGCAGGCTCATCCGCTAGTACCGATGCCGGTCTGAGTGAGCTAACGTCCCGCCAACCGGCGCCGTCAAGAATACGGACGCCGATCGATACGAATGCCCTCACAGGAGGCTCAGTAGTGCGAAATCGAGTTACGACGACGGTGGTCGTGCTGGCAGCGGCGAGCGCGCTTGCGCTCACCGGCTGCTCCAGCAGCGGCGGAAAGAAGAAGAGCGGGGGTCTCGGCGGAGGCTCCAGCACAGCCCCGGCCAGCGGTAGCGCGACCGGTGGCGCCAGCAAGACCTACAAGATCGGCTTCGAGGGCCCCCTGTCGGGCGCGAACGCCCAGCTGGGCATCAACGAGGAGTACGGCGCGGAAATCGCCGTGCAGCAGGCGAACGCCGACTCCTCGCTCGGCTTCAAGGTGCAGCTCGTGAAGTCCGACGACGAGGGTGACCCGGCGAAATCGCCGGCGGCTGCCACTCAGCTCGTGCAGGACCCCACAATCCTCGGCGTCGTCGGCCCAAGCTTCTCCGGCGCCACGCTCGCCGTGGGCAAGATCTACTCGGCCGCGGACTTGGCGTTCGTCACGCCCTCGGCGTCCAACGCCACGCTGCAGACCCAGGGATTCTCCACGTTCCACCGGGTGATCCCGAACGACAACGTCGAGGGCCAGCAAGGCGCCGACTGGCTCGCCCGGCACGGTGTGAAGAACCTCTTCGTGCTGCAGGACCTCAGCCCGTACGGCAAGGGCGTCGGCGACACGGTCGCCAAGGAGGCCAAGGCCAAGGGCATCAAGGTCACCGAGCAGGGCCTCGACGGGGGTACGACCAAGAACTACGGTCCGATCGCCCAGACGATCGCGTCCTCCGGTGCCGACGCGCTGTTCTACGCCGGTTACGACGCCCAGGCGGCACTGCTCGCCAAGGCGCTCGGCTCGGCCGGCTTCAAGGGCCTGACCGTCGGCGGTAACGGCATCAAGTCGTCCGTCTTCACCAAGGGTGCGGGTTCGGCCGGTAACGGCTGGTACATGACCTGCGGTTGCCAGGACGCCACCGTGGCGCCGGCTTCCAAGGCGTTCGCCGCGGCGTATCAGGCCAAGTACAAGACGCCGCCGTCGACGTACTCGCCCGAGGCCTACGACGCGACGAACCTGATCATCCAGGCGCTCAAGACCGCGGGTCCGAACCCGACCCGAGCGACCGTCGAGTCGGCTATCAAGGACATCACGTTCAAGGGCATCACCGCCACGATCAAGTTCCAGGCGGATGGTGACCTCGAGTCCACCGGCCAGGTCGTGAACCTGTACCGCCAGACCGCCGGCACGATCAAGGTGCTCGGCGACATCAAGACACAGAAGTGAGCTAGGCGCACATTCGGGTGGGGCGGGCCGAATTCTTTCGGCCCGCCCCCCTCGCGTCCGGTGATGGCGACCGGAACGATCCCCGTTGGTCGACAAATAGGGAGCGTCACCCCGTTGGCTGCAGAAGGCTGGTTCGAGCAACTACCGCAGAACCTCGTGATCGGCCTGGAACAGGGTTCCTTGTATGCCCTGGTGGCGTTGGGATACACGCTCGTGTACGGCGTGCTCCAACTGATCAACTTCGCGCACAGCGAGGTGTTCATGTCCGGGGCGTTCGGCAGCTTCCTGTTGTGCAACGCCATCATCGGTGATCGACATCTCACCGGTGTAGCCATCCCCCTGACCCTCGTCGCCGGCGCCCTCATGGGCGCCCTCACCGGCGCGGTCATCGCCTGGATCCTCGAGAAGGTGGCCTACAAGCCGCTGCGCAAGAGGGGGGCGCCGAAACTCGCGTTCCTGATCAGCGCCATAGGCGCCTCGTTCTTCTTGTCCAATCTCGCCGGCAAGCTGTTCGACCGACTACCCAACAACTCGTTCCCGGGGACGACGGGTGGCGACAGCACGTTCTTCGGGCTGACGCACAACCTGATCAACACGCCGCACTTCAAGCTCAACGTCATCACCGTCGTGATCATCGCCACCGCGCTGCTCATGATGGTGTTCCTCGACCGTCTGGTGAACCGGACGAAGCTCGGCCGCGGTATCCGGGCGGTGGCCGAGGACGCGCCCACCGCGGCCCTGATGGGTATCGACATCGACAAGACCATCTCGCGGACCTTCGTGATCGGTGGCGCGCTGGCTGGCATCGCCGGCTTCCTGTTCGGCGCCGCGTTCGGCGCGAGCTACACGATGGGCTTCACCCCGGGCGTCAAGGCCTTCGCGGCGGCCGTGCTCGGCGGGATCGGCAACATTCGCGGGGCCATGATCGGCGGCCTGCTGCTCGGTGAGGTCGAGGTGCTCGTCAGCAACCTCTCCTTCGTCGGGGCGGAATGGGTCGACGTCGTCAGCTTCGTCGTTCTGGTCCTCGTCCTCATCGTCAGGCCGACCGGCATCCTCGGCGAACGCTTGGGGCGTGCAGCATGAGCGAGAACCACGCGGCCGGCTTCGACCTGCGCCAGCTCGTTCGCAGCCCGGGCTTCAAACGCTTCATCGCCTGCCTGTTCGGCGGCTTCGTCCTCGCGCTGATGATCGGCGACCAGGAAGGCAGCCAGGACGACTTCGGGTTGTCGTTCACCAACGCGACCTCGACGGGCCGGCTCATCGCCTTCCTGCTCGTCGGCGTGGCGATCTTCCTAGCCATCACCTTCTGGCCGCTGCTCGCGCCCTACGTCCGGCGTCCGGGTGCGGTCGGTGTCTTCGCGGGCTTCCTGCTCGTGCTCATCGCGATCGCTCTGATGCGCTGGTACGACCCGGTCGGCAAGTTCAGTGCGCTCTCGGACCAGGTGTCCAACACCAACGGTCTCGACTTCCTGCCGTCGGCCTTCTTCGGCTGGCTCGCCTACACGCTGTGGTTCGGGTGCTTCGTCGTCGGCATCGTCGCGGTCGTGACCCGGCTCGCGGTGATCGGCTACGTCCTCGCCGCCCTCGGCGCCGTGTCCGCGATCATCTGCTACCTCGCGCACATGCAGCTCGTCGACTTCGCCGGCGGCATCGACCACTCGCTCGCGGTGTACATGGCCACCGCCGGTTTCGCCGTATTCGCCGGCACCGGTGTGGTCGTGGCCCGCTCGAGTTCCGAGGTCGCCGATCCGAAGGGCTTCGTCGAGACCGTCATGGGTTGGCGCCCCGGGTTGCCGCTCGCCGCCGTGGGTGTGGTGTTCGTCCTGGTCGCCTATCTCAGCGCGACCTGGTTCGCCCCGCAGACGCTCAATCTCGACTTCGCCGGCGTGCGCTCCGACTTCGACGGCCAGGGGCTGCCGCAGCTCGCCTGGGCCTACGTCAACTGGCTCGGCCTCACCCTGGTGATCGTGCTGAGCGTGGCGGCGCTGGTCGCCACCTGGTTCCAGATCCGGATCCTCGGAGTCATCGTGGCCGTGGTCGGCCTCGCCGGGTTGATCCTGACCTTCTACACGGTGCACGCGATCTCCGACACCGGAGCCCAGGTCGGCAAGCAGTACGGGCCGCTGTGGCAGAACCTGGGAGCGGGCGGCTGGGTGGCCTGCATCGCGTTCGCGCTGCTCATGACGGCCGGTTTCCTGACCCTGCGACTGCGCCGCAGCCGGGCGTCCAAGACCCACCCCGGCGTCGCCGGATTGCCGGTCCACAAAGCGATCCAGGACTCGTCCAAGTCGGCGCTGGCCAAGTCGCTGATCCCGGTCGCGATCATCTTCGCGATCTTCTACCCGCCGACCCTGCCGGCCACCTGGCAGAACGTCATCGTGACCCAGATCGGCGTCTACATCCTGCTCGCGGTCGGCCTGAACGTCGTCGTCGGCTGGGCCGGCCTGCTCGACCTCGGATACATCGCCTTCTACGGCATCGGCTCCTACACCACGGCCTACTTCGTCGGCTCGCTGCCGCTGAAGCCGCCGTCGTGGCTGCATCTGTCGCCGCTGTGGGCGATCCCGTTCGCGATCATCGCCTGCCTGATAGCCGGCGTCCTGCTCGGTGCGCCCACGCTGCGGTTGCGCGGTGACTATCTGGCCATCGTCACGCTCGGCTTCGGTGAGATCGTGCAGATCGTCGCGATCAACAACCCGGGCAACCTCACCGGCGGTCCGACCGGGCCGAACGTGCCCTTCCCGGTGTTCAAGCTCGGCCCGATCCACATCACGTGGGGCCTGGACAACCTGCCCTACTGGTACCTGCTGCTGATCTTCATCGTCATCATGGTGGTGCTCTTCTACCGCCTCGAGGGATCGCGGTTGGGCCGGGCCTGGGCCGCCATCCGTGAGGACGAGGTCGCCGCGCAGGCCACCGGTATCAACACCACTCGCGTGAAGCTGCTGGCCTTTGCGATCGGGGCCTCGACCTCGGGTCTGGCCGGTGTGTTCTTCGCGACCAAGGTCGGCTACTTCGACCCGTCCAACTTCACCCTGCAGAACTCGATCCTGATCGTCGCCTACGTGGTATTCGGCGGGATGGGTTCGCTGCCGGGCGCGATCGCCGGTGCGGCCGTGCTCACCTGGCTGCCGCAGTTCCTCAAGGACCAGGTGCCCCTGGCCGACCGGCAGATGTGGATCGGGGCCCTGGTGCTCGCAATGATGATCTTCCGGCCGGCGGGCCTGATCCCGGCCAAGCGTCGGGCGGCCGAACTGCACGGCCTCGACGCCCCAGCGAGTTCCGAAGTGCGGGCCGTCCCGGCCGGGGAGGGGATGTGAGATGAGCGCCCCAGCCGCCGACAAGCCCGACCTCGTCTTCAACATCGAGCACGTGACGCTGCGCTTCGGCGGCGTCGTCAGCCTCAACGACGTGTCGATGACGATGGCGCGCGGCGAGATCCTGGCCGTCATCGGCCCCAACGGCGCCGGCAAGACCTCGCTGTTCAACTCGCTCACCGGCGTCTACACCCCTCAGCAGGGCAAGGTGCTCGTCGCGGCGCGTCCCGGTGACAAGTTCACCAGCGTGCTCGGCAAGCAGACCCACCGGGTGAACCATCTCGGCGTCGCGCGCACCTTCCAGAACATCCGGCTGTTCCCGGCGCTGACGGCGCTCGAGAACGTCAAGATCGGCATCGAGACGCGCCAGAAGGCCGGTGCGTTGTCGGCGATGTTCGGGATGCCGTGGCAACGCAAGGAGGAGCGCGAGAGCACCCGGCAGGGCATGGACCTGCTGCGGGAGGTACGCCTGACCGATCGCGCCAACGAACTCGCCGGGTCGTTGGCCTACGGCGAGCAACGCCGCCTCGAGATCGCCCGCGCGCTGGGCACCAACCCGGGCGTGCTGCTACTTGACGAGCCCGCGGCCGGCACCAACCCGGTCGAGAAGCGCGACCTCGCCGAGCTGATCCGGCGGATCAACGTCGAACGCAACATGAGCGTGCTGCTCATCGAGCACGACATGAAGCTGGTCATGTCGATCGCCCATCGCATCATCGTCCTGAACTTCGGCGAGAAGATCGCCGAGGGGACACCGCAGGAGATCCAGCGCAACCCCGTCGTGGTGGCCGCCTACCTGGGCACCTCGGCCGAAGAGGCCGCCGGTGATGTCGATTCCCAGCCGCAACTGCACCTGATCGACACCGACGAGACCGCGGCCGCCCACCAGGCCGCCGACTCCGACGACGGTGCCGCCCACGATGAGGAGCAGGCACCATGACCGACACTCCGACCCCACCCCAGTTGTCGAAGGCGGCGGCCGCGCCGCCGGCCCAGGACGCACCGAAGCGGACGCTGCTCGACGTGGCCGATGTCGAGGTGCGCTACGGCGCGATCGTCGCGCTCAAAGGCATCAGCTTCACCGTGGGCGAGGGCGAGATCGTGGCGCTGCTCGGGGCGAACGGCGCCGGTAAGACCACCACCCAGAAGACCGTCTCGGGCATGATGCGACCGGTATCCGGCTCCATCACGCTCGACGGCGGCCGCATCGACGGCATCCCGGCCCACGACCTGATCCGCCTCGGCGTCTGCCACGTCCCCGAGGGCCGCCACGTCTTCCCCCGGATGACCGTCGCCGAGAACCTCGAGATGGGCGCATTCCGGTTCAAGACCATGGACAAGGCCGATCTCGAGCGCGTCCTCGAGCTGTTCCCCCGCCTACGTGAGCGCTACAAGCAGCAGGCCGGGACCCTGTCCGGGGGCGAGCAGCAGATGCTGGCGATCGGCCGGGCCCTGATGGGCAAGCCGCGCCTGCTGCTGCTCGACGAGCCGTCGATGGGTCTGGCGCCGATCATCGTCGCGCAGATCTTCGAGATCATCCGCGAGATCAACAGCGCCGGCGTCACCGTGTTGCTCGTCGAGCAGAACGCCGCGCAGGCGCTGTCGTTGGCCGATCGCGGCTACGTCCTGGAGACCGGCGAGATCGTCCTCGAGGGCACCGGTCAGGAACTGCTCGCCGACGATCGGATCCGGGCCGCCTACCTCGGCGAGGAGATCGCGGCATCGTAGTCCTGGACCCCGCCCTCTGGAAGGCGTCAACAGGTACCTGCCCCGCATCGACCTCGCGTTGTCTGGTGCCGACCGGGCACCCTATGGTTGCGAGTGCAACGCCATCAGATCGTGCCGGTCGCAGGAGGTGAACGCGTGGGTCGGGTGCACGTCCGCGTACGTCCGGCCGAGCTCGGTGACGTCGCAGCACTGTCCACTCTCGTGCAGAGCATCGACACCGCCAGCGGCACCTTCAGTGGTCGCGCCCTGGCCGATTCCAGCACCGAACACCTGTGCGAGCGGCTCGGCCAGATCCTGGCCGCCGGCGAGCGGACGCTGCTGGTTGCCACCGACGACTCCGACGCCGTGGTGGGCATGCTCGGCGCGCGCACCGACGATATCGGCGCCGTCGACCTGACCCCTGTGTTGCACGTGACCCACCTCGTGGTCCTGCCGGGCCACCGGCGCCGGGGGATCGGGCGGGCGCTGCTCGTCGCCGCCGTCCAGCTCGCCGAAGAAGCCGGGCTCGAGCATGTGCTCTCCACGGCCGCTGCCGGCTCGCGCGAGGCCAACCGCTACCTCGCCCGCATCGGCTTCGCGCCGCTGGTGGTGCACCGCATCGCCAGCACGACCACGCTGCGCCGCTCGCTGGGCATGACCGACGTCGCCGGTCGGGTGGCCTCAGTGCGCCGAGCGCGAGTAGTCCGGGCCCAACGGGCCGGCTTCGCTGCCCGCGCCAGCCACCGGCAGGCCTGACCGCAGCACCGGCCGGAACCGGTCGGCCGCCGCACCGGGCGACGCCAATCCTGACGCTCCCGCTGTCGGGGTTCGCACCTAGACTCGCTAGGCGTGACCGCCGCGCCGACGAAGACAGCCACTCTGTTGCTGCTCGACGGGCATTCGCTCGCCTATCGCGCCTTCTACGCCCTGCGCGAGGTCGACATGTCGACCACCACCGGCCAGCCCACCAACGCGGTCTTCGGGTTCACCTCGATGCTCATCAACCTGATGCGCGACGAGGAGCCCACGCACGTGGCGGTGGCCTTCGACGTCTCGCGCAAGACGTTTCGCAGCGAGACCTACGCTGGCTACAAGGCCGGGCGCAGCGAGACACCCGACGACTTCCGCGGCCAGGTCACCCTGATCCGTGAGGTGCTCGACGCCCTGCGCATCCCGTCGATGATGGTCGAGGGCTTCGAGGCCGACGACGTCATCGCCACGGTCACGACCCGCGCCGCCGCCGCCGGCATGGACGTGCTCATCTGCACCGGTGACCGGGACGCGCTACAGCTGGTCAACGAGCACGTCACCGTGCTGTACCCCAAGCGCGGGGTGAGCGAGATGACCCGCTTCACGCCCGACGAGGTGCAGGCGAAGTACAACCTGTCGCCGCAGCAGTACCCCGACTACGCGGCACTGCGCGGTGACCCCTCTGACAACCTGCCCGGCATCCCAGGCGTCGGCGAGAAGACCGCGGCCAAGTGGATCCGTGAGTACGGCTCGCTGCGCGATCTCATCGACCGCGTCGACACGGTCAAGGGCAAGGTCGGCGACGCCTTGCGCGAGCACGTCGCGAGCGTCGAGCTGAACCGTCGGCTGACCGAGCTCGTCCGCGACGTCGAGCTCGACATCTCGCTCGAGCAGCTCGCCCGCCAGCAGTGGGATCGCGACGAGGTCCACCGGCTTTTCGACGACCTGCAGTTCCGGGTCCTACGGGAGCGGCTGTTCGCCACCGTCGACGCCGCCGCGCCCGAGGCCGACGAGGGCTTCGACGTCGCAGTCACCCGGCTCGGCACCGACGACGTGACCCAGTGGCTCGACGAGCACGCCCGCGACGGCCGCCGGGTCGGGGTCGGCTTCCGTGGCACTTGGGGCCGGGGCACCGGCGCGCTGACCGGGCTCGCACTGTCGGCCGCCGACGGCAGTGCCGCCTACCTCGACCCCGAGGTCCTGAGCCCCGACGACGACAAGGCACTGGCCGGCTGGCTCGCCGACCCCGACCTCCCCAAGGTCGTGCACGACGTGAAGGGCCCACTGCTGGCGCTGGCCCAGCACGGCTGGGGGCTGCGCGGCGTTGCCAGCGACACCCAGCTCGCTGCCTACCTGCTCAAACCCGACCAGCGCACCTTCGATCTCGCCGACCTCGCGCTGCGGACCCTGCACCGCGAACTACGCAACAACATCGAGGACTCGGGCCAGCTCACTCTCGACGGTGGGATCGAAGAATCGGACGACGCTCTGGCCGAGGTCGAGACTGTTCGCGCCGCTGCCGTCAAGGATCTCGCCGCGGCGTTTGAGGGCGAGCTCGGCGGCAGTGCGGCAGCCACCCTGCTGGCGAGCATGGAGCTGCCCCTGACCTACGTGCTGGCCGACATGGAGGCCGTCGGCATCGCCGCCGACACCGACGCGCTGCTCGCCCTGCAGGCCGAGCTCGGGGCCGGCGTCAAGACGGTCGAACATGACGCGCACCAACTCGTCGGGCGCGAGTTCAATCTCGGCTCGCCCAAGCAATTGCAGGAGATTCTGTTCGACCAGTTCGGCCTGCCGAAGACCAAGCGCATCAAGACCGGCTACACCACCGATGCCGACTCGCTGGCCGACCTGTACGTGAAGACCGAGCATCCGGTGCTGGAGTTGTTGCTACGCCATCGCGAGGTCGCCCGACTGAAGTCGGTCGTCGACGGGTTGCTGCCGCTCATCGACGACCACAGCCGCATCCACACCACGTTCAACCAGACCGTGGCCGCCACCGGACGGCTGTCATCCACCGACCCGAACCTGCAGAACATCCCGGTGCGGACCGCTGAAGGGCGCCGCATCCGCGAGACCTTCGTCGTCGGGCCGGGTTACGAGTCGCTGATGACCGCCGACTACAGCCAGATCGAGATGCGGATCATGGCCCACCTGTCGAAGGACGCCGGGCTCATCGAGGCGTTCACGACCGGCGAGGACCTGCACACGTTCGTGGCCTCACGGGCCTTCGACATCTCGCCCGACGATGTCGATCCCGAGATGCGGCGCCGGATCAAGGCGATGAGCTACGGGCTCGCGTACGGCCTGTCGGCGTTCGGCCTCTCACGCCAGCTCAAGATCACACCGGAAGAAGCGCGCGGGCAGATGGACGCGTACTTCACCCGCTTCGGTGGGGTGCGCGATTACCTGCATTCGGTGGTCGAGGACGCCCGCCAGTCCGGCTACACCGAAACGATCATGGGCCGGCGTCGCTACCTGTCCAACCTCACCAGCGACAACCGCAACCTGCGCGAGATGGCGGAGCGGGCGGCGCTCAACGCACCGATCCAGGGCAGCGCCGCCGACATCATCAAGATCGCCATGCTCGGTGTGCACAGCGGGCTGGCCGAGGCCGGCCTGCGCTCGCGCCTGCTGCTGCAGGTCCACGACGAACTCGTGCTCGAGATCGCCGATGGCGAGCGCGAAGCCGTCGAGCAACTCGTCCGCCGGGAGATGGCCGGAGCGATCTCGCTCGACGTCCCGATGGACGTCTCGGTCGGCGTCGGGCGGACCTGGCACGAGGCGGCGCACTGACGCACACCCGGCCGGGAGCGAGCGCGCTCGTGTCCCGGCTGCGGACCGCGGCGCTCGCGCCGCGGCACACCACGGTGGCGCTGATCTGTGCGGTCTTCGCGGTGTTCCTCGGCGCGTTCGCGGCCAACTACGCGATCCCACCCGATTCGGGGGTGTCGATCCTGGTCCGGATCGCGACCGACGACCCGCTGGCCGAGCTAGCCCGCCACGATGACCCTGACTTCGACCTCGTCGCCCGGACCACGCACTACGACGGCAGCTACTTCTACGCGATCGCCCGCGACCCGCTCGCTCGTGGCACCGCGCACCACCTGATCGACGAGGCGGCCTACCGTTACGGGCACCCCTTCTACGGTCAGCTCGCCTGGGCTCTGTCGCTGGGCGAAGGGTTCCGGGTGCCGTGGGCCCTGCTGCTGCTGTCGCTGGCCGGGCTCGGGATCGCCGCCTACTGCGCCAGCCGGCTCGCGGTCGCGCTGGGCTGGTCGCCATGGGCCGGGCTGGTTGTGGCGCTGTCACCGGGGCTGATCTACGCCACGACCGTCGACACGTCCGAGGCGGTCGGCGCGGCCGGACTCGGCCTGGCCCTGCTGGCCTGGCAGCGCCGCCGGTTCGGCCTCGCCGCGCTGGCCTTCGGCGGACTGGCGCTGACGAAGGAGTCGTTCGTCCTCGTGCCGCTGGGCGTGCTCGCCTTCGAGGTGGCCCGGGTGTGGCGCCGCGAGCGGCGCGTCCTGCCGCGCAACTGGGCCGACCGGCGCAACCGGATAGCCGCCGGCGTGGCCGCACTCGGCGTCGCGCCGTTCGTGCTGGCCGCTTGGCTGATCTACGTCCGCGAGCAGCTCGGCGCCTGGCCGCCGGATCAGCACAACGACCTGTCCCTGGTGCCGTTCGCCGGCATCCGCGATGCCCTGCGCGAAGCCGGGACGCTGAGTCTGGCGCCCTATCACGAGGCCCAGCTCGGTTCGGCCTCCGTGCCGCTGATCGCCGTGCTGGTCGTGGCGATGCTGGCCGGCACCGTGGCCGCGCTGCGCCTGCGGACCGTGTTCGACGGCGCCTTCCTCGCCACCGGACCGCTGGTGTTCCTGCTCGGCCCCGACAACCTGCTTTACCCGAAGGATCTCCTGCGCGGCACCGTCGTCCCGGTCCTCCTGCTGCCGGCCGTCCTGTACGGCGCCAGGGGAGTGCAAGGCGCGTCGCTACGTCGCCGGGCGCGCGTGGCGCAGCCCACCTAGACTCACCCGCGTGCTGAACGAACCACGCAACTGCCCGCTCCTGGACATCACGCCCTGGTGTCCGGCAGCCGCTGGACCTCATTCGTCGCCGACCCAGTGACCACCGCGACCACAGCGCCGGTGCCGGCCGAGACGGCGGCGGCACCGCGGCCTTGGACGCGGTCGCGGCAGTGGGTCGCGTGGGTCTGCGCGGTGGTCGCGTTGGCGGTCGGCGTGCTCGTTGCCGCGACTGCCGTCGGCCCGCGCGGAGACGTGTCCACGCTCGTGCACATCGCCAGTACCGATCGCATCGCGACCCTGGTGCGCCGCGAGAACCCGACCTTCCGCTTCGTCCCGGCGAACGCCCACTACGACGGCACGTACTACTACGCCATCGCGCGCGACCCGCTTGCGCTGGGGTCACACCACCTCACCATCGATCTGGCCGCGAAGCGCTACGGGCACGCGTTCTACGGCCAGCTCGCCTGGGTGCTGTCGTTCGGAAATGCGGCCTGGGTACCGATCGCGCTGCTGTTGATCTCGCTTATCGCCCTATTCGTCGCCGCGTTCTGCGCCAGCCAGCTCGCGGCCGGGTTCGGCTGGTCTCCGTGGGCCGGGCTCGTGGTGGCGTTGTCACCGGGCCTGCTCTACGCCACGACCGTCGACACCTCCGAAACCGTCGGGGCCGCGCTGCTGGGGTTGAGCCTGCTCGCCTGGCAGCGGCGGCGGACCGGTCTGGCCGCAGTGGCCTTCGTCGGCCTGGCGCTGACCAAGGAGCCGCTCAGCCTCGTGCCGCTGGGGGTGTTCCTGTATGAGCTGGTGCGGATCCGGCGGCGCGACGGGCGGTTCCCCCGGCCGGCCTGGCTGCGTGATCGGTCGCGGTTGGGCAAGCTCCTCGCGCTCGCCGCCGGCCCGGTCGTCCTGTTCGGCTGGCTGCAGTACGTCCGCACCCGCTTCGACGCGTTCCCGCTGACCGGTAACGCGGACGCGGGGACCGCTCCATCGACCGGCATCCTCGACACGCTGCGTCAGGCCGGCCGCTTCGGGGTCTCCGACTTCGGCCACATGCAGGTCGGCGCCGTGGCAATCCCGCTGGTCGTCCTGCTGCTGGCGACGATGTCGATCGGCATCGTCGTCGCGCTGCGGTTGCGGACGCTGCTCGACGGCGCGTTCCTGGCGACCGCACCATTGATGTACATCCTCACGCCCAGCAACGTCCTGTTCCCCAAGGACTTCCTGCGCCTCACCGCCATCCCGCTGCTGCTCCTGCCGGCCGTCCTGTTCGGCGGACGTCAGCGGGCGGTGTCCGACGAGGGGCGCGGTAGCTCGAAGGCCAGCCACTCGCGGTCGATGCGCAGCCCGACACCCAGGTAGAGCCCGAGCGCGCCCCGGTTGTGGGCCATCACGCCGAGACCGAGCGCGGTAGCGCCCGCCGCGACACGTCGGCGCAACGTCTCCAGCAGCAGCGCCTTGCCGATGCCCCGGCCCCGTTCGTCGCCGGCCACGGCCAGTTGTGAGATCCAGCCGGCGCCGTCGGAGAACAATCGGCCCAGCGACACCCCGACGATCCGCCCACCGCGCCAGGCGACGACCGGTGGCTCGGGCTTGGCGTGCTCGGCCAGGAACAGGCCGAACCACTCGTCGAAGTCGCGGCTGTGGTGACCCGGCACGTCGGCGAACGCGGCCTCGACGTAGACGAGGCGGTGCACGGCGCGCGCGTCCTCGGGCCGGTAATCGCGCCGCTCGACGCCGGGGGGCCAGATGGGGTCGGCGAGCACCCAGTCGGTCGTCACCGGGCGGAGCAGATCGAAGCCCGACCGGGTGTGCTGCCAGCCCCGCGCGGTGAGCGCGGCCCGCAGCCGCTCGTCCTGATGCAACGCCTCGATGACCACCGCCGGGCCGGCCGCGAACCACACCAGCAGGTCGTCGTACACCGCGCTCGGGTCGATGTCGGGATCGACCAGCAGGTCGGTGGCGGCCCCCCACCGCCAGGCCGACGCGACCAGCCGTCCGTCGGTGAAGATCAGGCGGGAGTTCTCGGTCAACGGGTCGATGCGGTCCCAGCTCTCGCGGACCTCGTCCTCGCCCTGTTCCGGCACGCCGAACCAGGCAACGTCGAAGCGCCGTTGCAGGTCGACGAGCGCGGGGATGTCGTCGGGAGTCGCGCTGCGGACGTCCATCAGTACGGGTCCGCCCGCCGGAGGCCGAACGGAGTCGTGGCCTCCCGGTTCGGGGCCGGGCTCGATCCCGCGTTCACCCCGCCGGCCTGGCCCGCGGACGGGTCGGCCTCACGCAGCGTCAGCCACAGGGCCACGGCCGCCGCGACGGCGGTGACGATCAGCAGGGTGGCGACGAGTCGGGTGGGTGTCGCGTCGTCACCGGTGAGCAGCACGGCCGCGAGGTCGGCGGCGATGGTCGCCCACAGCACGCTCGCGCGTCGCCGGTTGCGTTGCGCCAAGCCGGCCATGACCGAGAGCTGGACGATCGCCAGCAGGGCGCCGAGCAGCGCGTAGAGCCAGATCGTGGTGTCGAGCTGGTGGTACTTCCGGCCGCCGACCACGCTGACGACGACGCTGCCCAGCACGGCTGTTCCGGTGACCATGACGACGCCGGACGCGATGACCGTCAGGCTCGCGCGGCGGGCCGCGAGCTTGTGGTGGCCGGCTTCGGCGAGTGAGGCGAACAGCAGCAGCACCACCGACTGCGGCAGCCACAACGCCGCGCGGGTGACCACCGACCCGACCGCGTAGACGCCGGCCGCGTGGCCGCTCAGGACGTGCCGGGCCAGCAGGACGTCCAGGCTGGTCAGCAGCAGGAAGGTGCCGTGCGCATGCCCCGCGTGCAGCGTCTCGGCGAGGATCCCCGTGTGGTCACGGGTCGCGAGCGATTGACGCAGCAGCTGTGCGTCGCGGCCGCGGCTGCCCACCGCGAGAGCGGCCGCGGCCGTGCCGATCAGCACGCCGCCGACGGTCGCGTCCGGGCTGCCGCCGACGAGCAGTCCGACCAGGCCACCCAGCGAGCGTGATCCCGTCCCGGCGAGGATCAACGCGGCGAGCGGCCGGAAGTCACGCCGGCCCTGCGCGATCCCCGACGCGGCCCCGACAACCGCGGTCGCCGGAATGGTCAGTGCCACGAGGAAGATACCGACCACATCGTCCAGATGCAGGAACGCCGACAGCGCGGGCGCGGCGAGGCACAGCCCGGCCGTCGACAGCGCCGCAACCTGCGCGGTCCCGCGCGTGATGCCGGGGCTGGCGCCGTCGCTGGCGATTCGTCGCGCCGTGACCGTCTGCAGCGCGAGCATCGGGATCGTCGAGATGAGCAGCAACCCGAGCAGCGAGGAGAGCACGCCGTAGGCGGACGGGGCCATCCGGTGTGCGGCGACGAGCAGCAGTGCGTAGCTCAACGCGTTGGCGGCGAGGAACGAGACTGGGACGGCCGCAGCGGAGATCGCCGCGGAGCGCGTTGCCCCCATCGGAGCTGCACCGCCTTCCGGGCCGGTCGAGTCGCCCGACTGTACTGCCGCGCCGGCACATCTGCGGGCCGACAGCGCGGCCTTGCTCGACCCGTCACCCGAAGCCCGAACGCCGGCGACCGGACTACGCGCCCGAGACGCCGCCGCTCGCCGGGAGCTCGCAGACGTAGATCGCGGTGCCGGGCAGGATCGCGCCGCGTAGCGGCGACCACTGCCCCCACTCCTGGGTGTGGCCGATCGGCCATTGCGGCTCGACGACGTCGACGAGTTGGAAACCGGCCCCGGCGATCTCCCGTACCCGCTGCCCGAGCGTGCGGTGGTGCTCGACGTAGGTGGGCGTGCCATCTGCGCCGTACTCGACGTAGGGCGTGTCGTCCCAGTACGGCATGGTGGCCGTGAGCCCGGCCGGCCCCGGATCGTCGGGGAACGACCAGCGGGTCGGGTGCGTCGTGGCGAACACCCACCGCCCGCCTGGCCGCAGTACCCGCGCCACTTCGCGCATCACCCGTGCGCTGTCGGCCACGAACGAGACGGCGCCGAATGCGGTGAACGCGATGTCGAAGCACGCGTCGCGAAACGGCAGGTACTGCGCGTCGGCCTGGACAAGGGGCACGTCGATGCCGGTCTGCACGGCCCCGGTCCGGGCGTGGCGCAGCATGCCGGCCGACAGATCGAACGCGACCGGATGTGCGCCCTGCCCGACCAGCCAGCGTGAGCACATCGCCGCTCCGCCGCCGACCTCGAGGATACGCCGGCCGGCGACGTCGCCGAGCAGTTGCACGTCGGCCTCACGCAGCAGTTCCGGCGCCCAGACGAAGTCGGCCGCGCCGAGGAACTCGCCGTGCTCGTCGTGGTAGGCGTCGGCGTCCGCGTCCCACCAACCGCGGTTGGCGCGCACGGTGGTCGCCGGGTCGGTCGCGCGGCGGGTCACGCCGGCCGTCGTAGGACTCACGGCGTTCACGCCGCCGACCTCGTTCATATGTGAACCCTAACGACCGACGTTGCCGCTGCTGAGTGCTACGCGGATCGCCTACTGGCCAGTAACGTAGACCGATGCCGATTCCGTTGCGTACCGCCGTCTTCTGGAACCTCTACAAGCTCTTCGACCGCGCCCCTGTGATGCAGCAGCCGGCGGAGAAGGTGCGGGCGGCGGCCGACGCCCGCGCGAAGATGCTGCGGATGCCGGGGGCGTCGCTGATCGCGGGGCGGGCTGACGCGACCGTCGCGATAACCGAAAGCGAGGCCGTTGCCTCAGACGGCGCGAGCCTGCCGCTGCGGGTCTACCGCCCGAAGGGCGCCGGCGCGGCCGCGCTGCCGGTGGTCGTGAACTTTCACGGCGGTGGCTGGGTGTCGGGCGATGCCCGCCAGTCCGAGTGGTGGGCCAGCCGGATCGCCGCGCAGGCCGGTGTGGTCGTCGTGTCCGTCGACTACCGCCTCGCCCCCGAGCATCCTTTCCCGGGGCCGCCGGAGGACTGCTACGACGCCACCGCCTGGATCGCCGATCACGCCACCGAGCTCAGGGTGGACGCGTCGCGGCTGGCCGTCATGGGCGACAGCGCCGGTGGCAACCTGGCCGCGGTGGTGTGCTTGATGGCCCGCGACCGCGGCGGTCCGGCCATCGCCTACCAGGTGCTGATCTACCCGTCGGTCGACCTCGCCGCTGATTTGCCGTCGGAGAAGGAGAACGGCAAGGCGCCGATCCTGACCAGTAAAGACATCGCCACCACACCGGGCCTCTACTTCCACGGCTCCGCGGCGGAGATGAGTGATCCCTACGCCTCGCCGTTGCGGGGCAAGCTCGACGGGCTGCCGCCGGCGCTCATCCAGACCGCCCAGTTCGACCCTCTGCGCGACCACGGCGCCCGTTACGCCGAGGCGCTGCAGGCGGTGGGCGTGGCGG
>CAXTHY010000006.1:73761-74460 GCA_964244175.1 uncultured Jatrophihabitans sp.
GAACTACATCGACGCCGTGCACGGCTACATCTCGCTGCCCAACGTCACGGTCGGCGGGCGGCAGGCGCTGGCCGAGGTCGTCGCCGAGCTGCGCGCGTCGTTCGGGTCACACCGCCCGGACCGAGCAGCTCGAACACAAACCTGATCGGGATCCGGGCCTACGGGCATTCGCGGTACTCTTGACGTCGCTGATGGGTCTGTGGCCTCGACATGGAGTAGGCCGCTCGCTGGGCAATCGTCTACGCAGCAGTGCGCGACGACCATCCGGCGGTTCGGGCCCGTCCGCATCCGCACGAGAAACTGTCAGGATCCATCCACTCAATGACGTCCACCACCGAAGCCCGTCCCGCAACACCGCAAGTCGCGTTCAACGACATCGGCTCCGTCGAGGAACTACTCGCAGCCGTCGATGGCACGATCAAGCCGTTCAACGACGGCGACATCGTCGAAGGCACCATCGTCAAGGTCGACCGGGACGAAGTCCTCCTCGACATCGGTTACAAGACCGAAGGTGTCATCCCCTCCCGAGAGCTCTCCATCAAGCACGACGTCGACCCCAACGAGGTCGTTTCCGTGGGCGATGAGATCGAGGCCCTCGTCCTGCAGAAAGAGGACAAGGAAGGCCGGCTGATCCTGTCCAAGAAGCGCGCCCAGTACGAGCGCGCCTGGGGCACCATCGAGGAGCTCAAGGAGAAGGAC
>CAXTHY010000007.1:0-5135 GCA_964244175.1 uncultured Jatrophihabitans sp.
CGGCCTGGTAGACCGGCCCGGACGGTGCGAGTCGCGACATGATGTCCGCCCGGCCGCCGAACGCCGCCGCCGGCAGCCCGCCGCTCATCACCTTGCCGAAGGTGAACAGGTCGGCCGCGACCGGATCGAGGCCGTACCAACCGGCCGCCGACACGCGGAACCCCGTCATCACCTCGTCCATGATCAGCAGCGCGCCGTGCGCGGCAGTGATCGTGCGCAGCCCGGCGTTGAAGCCAGGGTCGGGGGCGATCGCGCCCATGTTGCCGGCGGCGGCCTCGGTGATCACGCACGCGATGTCGGCGCCGAACTCGGCGAAGCAGGCCTCGACCGCCGTCAGGTCGTTGTACGGCAGCACGATCGTCTCGGCCGTCTGCGCGCCGGTCACCCCCGGGGTGTCGGGCAGGCCCAGCGTGACGACGCCGGAGCCGGCGGCGGCCAGCAGCGCGTCGACGTGCCCGTGGTAGCACCCGGCGAACTTGACGACCCGGTGCCGGCCGGTGAAGCCGCGGGCGAGCCGGATCGCCGACATCGTCGCCTCGGTGCCGGAGTTCACGAGGCGGATCTGCTCCACCGGCGCCACCCGCGCGATGATCTCCTCGGCGAGCTCGACCTCGCCCAGCGTCGGCGTCCCGAACGACAGCCCGGACGCCGCGGCGGCCTGCACGGCGGCCACGATCTCCGGCCGGGCGTGACCCAGGATCATCGGCCCCCACGACGAGACGAGGTCGACGTAGCGCTGCCCGTCGGCGTCGACGAGGTACGGGCCCGACCCGCTGACCATGAACCGCGGCGTGCCACCGACGGCGCGGAAGGCCCGCACCGGCGAGTTCACCCCGCCTGGGGTGACGCGCTGGGCACGCTCGAACAGGGCGGCGGAGACGGGCGCGTCAGGCACGTCACCCAGTCTGCCCGCTCCCCTTCTCGGGTGCCGAGCTGACCACTTTCGGCGCGCGAAAGTGGTCAGCTCGGCACCCGAGAAGGGACGGAACCGCTCAGGTCGACCCGCGCGGCGCCGATGTACCCACGACGACGGAATCGACGAAAGGCAGCCAGACGTGACGTTGGGCGAAAAGCGAGCGCTGGCCGGTCTGGTCGTCGGCCTGGCCCTGTGCCTGCCCTTGGCTGCCTGCGCCAGCTCCAGCGCAGGCAGCGCGGGCGGCGCGGGCGCACCGAAGCAGCTGGCGCTGGCTGACGTCCCGCTGCAGACGAGCGATCTGCCGGCCGGCTGGACCGGCAAGCCCGCCAACAACTCGGCCGACGGCAGCGGGCTCGACGCGAAAATGCGAAAGTGCGTTGGCGTGCACAAGGCCGCCGACCATCCGGTGCACACCGCCAACTCCGACACGTTCGACTCCGGCGCGGGTGAAATCTCGTCCGACGCCCAGGCGTACAAGACGCAGGCCGAGGTCGACGCGGACGTCGCCCTCATGAAGAACCCGAAGGTCGGCAACTGCTTTCGGCAGGGATTTGCTCAGGCCCTCGCCGCGCACCTGCCCGCCGGAGCCAGGCTCGGCCACACCGCATTCACGGTCACCCCGGGCTCGGCCGGTCAACCGGTCAACGTGGCCGGCACCGCCAGCGGCCGGTTCACGCTCGTGGGGGCGGCCAAGACGGTGACGCTCTATTTCGACGTCGCCTACATCGCCGGAAACAAGATCGAGTCGGACGTAGAGTTCCTGGGTGCCGGCCAGCCGGTTGATCCGACGCTGCGCCGTCAGCTGATCGCAAAGATCGCGAACCGGACCGCGCAGGTCTGACCAAGTGCCTAGGCTGCCTGTCATGACCGAACCGCAGACCTGGTACATCCTGCAGCACCGCCCGGGCCCGGCCGTGCCGGCGGGCGAGGCCGTCTTCGACCAGCCCGGGATCCGGCACCACTACGAGTTCCTGCAACGCCGCCTGGCTGCCGGTGAGCTCATCGCGGCCGGGCCGATCGCCGACGACAGCGGCGAGGGCTTGACGATCCTGGCCGTGGCGTCGCTGGACGAGGCCACCCGGCTCGCCACCGCCGAGGATCAGTCGGTGGCCGACGGCGTGCTGACCGTGGTCGTCCGGCCGTGGCAGGTCGTGATGGCTCGCGACGCCGCCACCTGAGGCACGGCACCCAGTCTGCCCGCTCCTCTTGTCGGGTGCTGAGCTGACCACTTTCGCTGCCCGGAAGTGGTCATCTCAGCACCCGACAAGCGAATTGCGGTCCACCCCCCGCGCGGCGCCCGCCGCCCGGCTGCGGCAGGATCGCAGGCATGAACATCGACGGCAGCGTGGCGGTCGTGACGGGCGGCGCATCCGGTCTCGGGTTGGCCACGGCACAGCGACTGGCCCGGGCCGGCGCCCACGTCGCGGTGCTCGACCTGCCGTCCGCGCCCGGTGCCGACGCCGTCGCGGCGATCGAGGGCAACGCCGTGTTCGCGCCCGCCGACGTCACCGATGAGGACCAGGTCAGCGCGGCTCTCGACGCCGCGGCCGCGCTCGGCCCGATCCGGGTGCTGGTCAACTGCGCCGGCATCGGGACGCCGGGGCGCGTCATCGGCAAGAAGGGCGTCATTCCGCTCGGTGACTTCACCAAGGTCGTCACGGTGAACCTGATCGGCACCTTCAACGTCATCCGCCTGGCCACCGAACGCATGCTCGCCGCCGACGTCATCGACGGTGAGCGGGGCGTCATCGTCAACACCGCCTCGGCCGCCGCCTTCGACGGCCAGATCGGGCAGGCCGCCTACAGCGCGTCCAAGGGCGGTGTCGTCGGCATGACGCTGCCACTCGCCCGCGACCTCGCCGACAAGCTGATCCGGGTCATGACGATCGCGCCCGGCCTGTTCCACACCCCGATGCTGGCCGGCCTGCCGCAAGAGGCGCAGGACTCGCTCGGCCGGCAGGTACCACACCCCAGCCGGCTGGGCGACCCGGACGAGTACGCCGCGCTGGTCGAGCACATCGTCGCCAACTCGATGCTCAACGGTGAGGTCATCCGTCTCGACGGCGCGATCCGGATGGCCCCTCGTTAGAGGTCGCGGCGCATGACGATGCGCGGGCCGACCGCGTCCAGGCCGACGGACGCCTCCCACGCGCGGGTTGCGGCCAGCCCGGCCGTGACCTCGGCCAGCTCGACGAAACCGCGCTTGGCATAGAACGGCGCGTTCCAGGGCACCTCGGCGAAGGTCGTCAGCGTGACCGCGCGGTAGCCCTGAGCGCGCGCCCACTCGCACGCGCGGTCGAGCAGCCGGGTGCCCACCCCTTGCCGCATCGAGCCGGGCAGGACCGCGAGCTGGGCGATGTGGGCCATCCCGTCGACCTCGTCGATCACCACGTACGCGACGATCGGGCGGCCGGCGACGAGGATCGCCTTGGCCCGCGTCAGATCGTCCTCGTCGAACGGGATGACGGGCAGGTCGTAGCCGGCCATCCGGAACACCGTGTCGGCCCGCTCGTCGATCTCGGCCACCAGCAGCAGGTCGGCGTCGGCCGCCACCCGCACTTCGGTGCCGGTGTCGAGCGCGACGCCGAGCGCGTTCTCGAGCTGATCGGGAAAGCGGCACGGGACGACGACGTCCTGCCCGTCGACCAGCCGCACGATCAGCCCCTTCGCGCCGGCCGGCAGGCCGGTGCGCCAGCCCAGCACCGGCAACTCACCGTCGACGCCGCGGGTGACCGCGACGATCTCGTCCCGGCCGACGGCCTCGTCGCCGATGCGCAACTCGTCCTGCGACAGCGTCAGCGAGTGCGTCACCCGCGCGGCATGGACGACGAGCGCGCCCACCCCGATCACCAGTCCCCCACCGAGCAACCACCCGGGCAGGTGCGCCACCGCCGAGCCGAGCGCGACGTCGATCAGGAACGGCACCAGCAGGATGCCGACGAGCACGAGCAGGATGCGGTACGAGCGGGCCGGCTCGTAGTAGGTCCTCACCCGAGACGGGCGGCGACTTCGGTGGCCCAGTAGGTCAGCACGATCGAGGCGCCGGCCCGCTTGATCGAGGTCAGGGTCTCGGCGATGACCCGCTCGCGATCGAGCCAACCGCGCTCGGCCGCGGCCTCGACCATCGCGTACTCGCCGCTGATCTGGTACGCCGCGACGGGGACGGGGCTGGCGTCGGCCACCGCCCGCAGCACGTCGAGGTAGGGCAGCGCCGGCTTGACCATGACGAGGTCGGCGCCCTCGGCGATGTCGGCCGCCACTTCGGCCAGCGCCTCGGACACCGGCCGCGTCGCGTCCTGCTGGTAGCTCGCACGGTCGCCCTGCAGCGACGAGTTGACCGCCTCGCGGAACGGGCCGTAGAAGCCCGACGCGTACTTGGGTGCGTAGGCCAGGATGCCGGTGTCGAGGTGGCCGGCCACGTCCAGTGCCCGACGCACCGCGCCGACCTGGCCGTCCATCATCCCGCTGGTGCCGAGCAGGTGGGCGCCGGCTTCGGCCTGGGCGAGGCTCATCGCGGCGTAGCGGTCCAGGGTCGCGTCGTTGTCGACGTTGCCATGCTCGTCGAGGACGCCGCAGTGGCCGTGGTCGGTGAATTCGTCCAGGCACAGATCGGCCATCAGGACGGTGGCGTCGCCCACCTCGGCGGCCAGGTTGCGCAGCGCGACGTTGAGGATGCCGTCCGGGTCGTCCCCGCCTGAGCCGACGGCGTCCTTTTCCTCGGGCACGCCGTAGATCATCAGGCCGCCGACCCCGGCCTCGACCGCCTCGACCGCGGCCTTGCGCAACGACTCGTGCGAGTGCTGCCGGACGCCGGGCATCGAGTTGATCGCGACGGGTTCGGCGATGCCCTCGCGGACGAACATCGGCAGGACGAGGTCGGCCGGGCGCAACGCGACCTCGGACACCAGCCGGCGCAACGCCGGCGTCCGCCGCAAGCGACGCGGACGCCAGGTCGGGAACGGCGGCAGGTCGGGGAGGCTCACGATCCCGAGATTACCCGCGCCCGCCCCGCCCAGCCTCTCCCGAAGTTGTCCGCGCGTCCCCGGGCTGACACCCCGAGAAACGCGGACAACTTGCGGGGGGTTCCGAAGTTGTCCGCGCGGGCCCGGGCTGACACCTTGGGAAACGCGGACAACTTGCGGAGGGGGTCAGCGGGTGGCGCGCCGGCCCGACGAGCGCGTCGCCTTCTTCGTGGCCGCGACGGCCTGCTTCTCCTTCT
>CAXTHY010000007.1:5145-5431 GCA_964244175.1 uncultured Jatrophihabitans sp.
CCTCCGCGGCCCGGGCGAGCGCGAATTGCGCCAGCGCGTCGATCAGCGCCGGCACGGTCGCGGTCTCGGGCTGGACGTCGACGCGCAGCCCGAACTCGCGTGCGGTGGCCGCGGTCTGCGGGCCGATGCAGGCGACGACGGTCCGGGCGTGCGGCTTGCCGGCGATCCCGACGAGATTGCGCACGGTGGACGACGAGGTGAAGCACACGGCCTGGAAGCCGCCGGACTTGATCGCGTCGCGGATGTCGGCGGCCGGCGGGGCAGCGCGCACGGTCCGGTACGCGGT
>CAXTHY010000007.1:5441-30220 GCA_964244175.1 uncultured Jatrophihabitans sp.
TTACGTCGTCGATCTCCCAGCCCAGCCCACGCAGGCCGGCCGAGAGCGTCTCGGTGGCGATGTCGGCGCGCGGCAGCAGTACGCGGTCGATCGGGTCGAGCACCTCGTCGTACGGCGGGAACTCGGCCAGCAGCCCTTCTGAGGACGCGTGGTCCTCGGCCGGTACCAGCTCGGGGTTGATGCCGAACGCGCGCACGGCCTCGGCCGTCGCCGCACCGACACAGCCGATCTTGACGCCGGCGAACGCCCGGGCATCGAGACCGAACTCCTCGAACTTCTCGCGCACCGCGCGCACCGCGTTGGTCGAGGTGAAGATGATCCATTCGTACCGGCCGGTGACCAGGCCCTTGATCGCGCGTTCCATCTGGGTGGGCGTGCGCGGCGGCTCGACGGCGATCGTCGGCACCTCGATGGGCACCGCGCCGTGCGTGCTGAGCCGCTCGCTCATCGCGCCGGCCTGCTCCTTCGTCCGCGGGACGAGCACGCGCCAGCCGTAGAGCGGACGCGACTCCCACCACGCCAGCTTCTCGCGCTGCAGCGCGGCCTTGCCGATCGTCAGGACCAGCGTGCCGGTCATGCCTACCGCAGCGAGCTCGAGCTCTCCGAGCTGGCTAACCACCGTCTGCTGGCCGGTCGTCGTGCCGTTGCAGCTGACCGCCACCGGGGTGTCGGGCTTGCGGCCGCTGGCGACAAGCTGCTCGGCCACGGTCGCCATCTCGCCCGAATCGACGGTGACCACGAGCGTGCCCAGTGCATCGGCGAGCGCGTCGAAGTCGATGGCGTGCACGTCGCGCACGTCGGCCTCGGTCCGCAGGCTGCCGACGGGGACACCGGCGTAGCCCGCCGTGCCCAGGCCCGCGCTCACCCCGGGCACGATCGAGAAGGGCACCACCGTCTTGGCGACGGCGAGCACCTCCTTGACCACGTCGTCAGTGGAGAGCGGGTCGCCGACCACCAGACGCAGCACGTTCTCGCCGCCGCGCGCGTCAGCCAGCATCGCCTTCGCGGTCTCGGCCGGTGACGTCGCCGCCACGCGGATCTGACCGCTGGACAGGGCGAGGATCGACGGCGGCACTGCGGCGTCGGTGACGACGAGCGCGGCGGCACGGATGGCGTCAGCGGCGTGCGTGGTCAGCAGGCCCGGGTCGCCGGGGCCGGATCCCACGAAAATGATCCGACCGAGGGTCTTGCGCGCGCGGGTCATGTGGAGCTCCCCATCATGGTGTCTGCGCCGTTGGCGAGCAGCTCGGCGGCAAGGCGCCGGCCGACTCCTTCGGCATCGGTAAGTGGGCCGGTGGCCGAGAGGCGGACGGCGTCACTGCCGTCGGCTGCGGTCACCGAACCGCGTAGGAACACTTCGGGTCCGGCATCGCCCTCGACAACGTCGGCGAGGGCCCCCACCGGGGCAGAACAGCCGGCTTCGAGCGCCGCGAGCAATGCTCGTTCGGCGTCGACGGCGGCGCGGGAGTCGGGGTGGTCGAGCGCGGCGAGAATCTCGAGCGCGCCCTGATCGTCGGCCCGGCACTCGATCGCCAGCGCCCCCTGCGCGGGGGCGGGCAGGACCTGGATCGGGTCGAGCACCTCGGTGACCTCGTCGGCGCGGCCCAGCCGGCGCAGTCCGGCGTAGGCCACGACGATGGCGTCGAGCGCGCCGTCGTGCACCTTGCGCAGCCGCGTGTCGACGTTGCCGCGCAGGGGCACGACCTCGAGGCCGAGGCCCAGCGCATTGAGCTGAGCGGCCCGCCGCGGCGAGCCGGTGCCCACGGTGGCGCCCTGCGGCAACTCGCCGAGGGTCAGGTCGTCGCGGGCCACGAGCGCGTCGCGGGCGTCCTCGCGCAGGGGCACCGCCGCGATGGTCACGTCGGCGTACGCGGCGGTCGGCAGGTCTTTGTACGAGTGGACGGCGACGTCGATCTCGTCGTTGACGAGCGCGGTGCGCAGGGCCGACACGAACACGCCGCTGCCGCCGATCTGCGTCAACGCCGCCGATGAGCGGTCGCCCTCGGTGACGATGGGGACGATCTCGACCGGGACGTCGAGGGCGGCGGCGACGACGGCGGTCTGCGTGCGGGCCAGCGCGCTGGCCCGGGTGCCGATGCGCAGCGTGCGGGGGGCGGCGGCGGGAAGCACGGTCATGAGGAGCCGCCCCACGTGAGCATCGCAGGGAGCCCCGGCGACCGAGGAGCGGAGCGGGGGGCGGCGACGGGAAGCACGGTCATGAGGAGCCGCCCGGAGTGGAGGCGCGGACGGCGGCCACGGCCTCGGCCGCGGCCGGGTCGAGGTCGAACAGCTCCCGCAGGGCGGCGGCGTACTGGTCGCCCCCGGGCATCGAGGCGAGTTCCTTTACGCGGACGGTGGGCGCGTGCAGCACCTTCTCGACCGCGCGGCGCACCGCATCGGCCACCTCGCGGCGCTGGGCCGGCGCGAGGTCCGGCAGCCGGCCGTCGAGCCGGGTCAGCTCGCCCTCGATCACCTGGTCGGCCCGGGCCCGCAGCGCAGTGACGGTCGGGGCGACGGCCAGCCGCTGCTGCGCGGCCAGGTGGGCACGCAGTTCGTCGGCGACGATCGCGGTGGCCGCGCTGACCTCGGCGTCGCTGACGGCCGCGCCGCCGGTGCGCAGCGCGTCGAGGTCGACGTAGGTCACGCCTGGGCGTTCCCCGACGGACGGGTCGACGTCGCGGGGCAGCGCGAGGTCGAGCACGACCAGCGGGCGTTCGTCGCGGGGACCGATCAGCTCGGCCTCGACGATCAACCCGGTGGAGCCGGTCGACGACACCAGGATGTCGGCCGAGTCGATCTCAGTGGCCAGGTCGGCCATCGGGGCCGAGCGGCTCCCGAGCGTGCCCGCGAGCCATGCGGCCGTTTCGGGTGTGCGGTTGACCACGACGATGTCGCGGAGGCCGCGCCGACGCAGGGTTGCGCCGGCCAGCGCGCCCATCGAGCCCGCGCCGAGGACCAGCGCCCGCCGCCCGGCCAGCGGGCCGAGTTCGGCCTCGGCGCGGTCGAGGGCAACCGACACGATCGAGGCGCCGGCGCGGTCGATGCCGGTCTCGGAGTGCACCCGCTTGCCGATCCGCAACGCGGTCTGGGCGAGATCGTGCAGCACCGTGCCGACCGAGCCGACCTCGGTGCCCAGCGCGTAGGACGTGCGCAGCTGGCCGAGGATCTGCGACTCGCCGATCACCATCGAGTCGAGGCCGGACGCGACGGTGAACATATGCTCGGCCGCGGCTTCGGCGAAGTGGACGTAGAGGTGGTCGGACAGGTCGGTGACGTCCAGGCCGGCGTGCCGGGCTAGGACGGTGCCGATCTCGGCCACGGCCGGGTGGAAGCGGGCGACGTCGGCGTAGACCTCGATGCGGTTGCAGGTCGAGAGCAGCAGCACCTCGCTGATCATTTCGGCGTGCTGCAGCTCGTCGAGGGTCTTGCGGACGTCGTCGCCGGGCACGGCCGCGCGCTCGAGGATGGAGACGGGCGCGGTGCGGTGGGACAGGCCGACCACTAAGACGGTCATCGGGTCATCACCTTGGCCAGCGCCTTGCGGGTCTCGTGGAAGGAGAGGATCTGCAGCTCGGCGGCCAGGTCGACCTTGCGTAGGTCGACGTGCTCGGGCACGGCGAGGACGACGGGCGCAAAGTTCAGGATGCTTGTCACGCCGGCGGCCACGAGCTGGTCGCAGACGTCCTGGGCCACGGTGGCCGGCACGGCCAGCACCGCGATCGTGATCGCGTTCTCGAGGACGATCGTCTCGACCTCGGCGATGTCGCGCACGACCAGGCCGCGGATCGTCTGCCCGATGCGCGCATGGTCGGCGTCGATCAGGGCCGCGATGCGGAACCCGCGCGAGGCGAAGCCCGCGTAGCCGGCGAGCGCCTCGCCCAGGTTGCCGATGCCGACCAGCGCGACCGAGCGGTGGACGGTGAGTCCGAGGGTCCGCGAGATCTGCTCAGCGAGGGTGCTCACGTCGTAGCCGACCCCGCGGATGCCGTACGAGCCGAGGAAGGACAGGTCCTTGCGCAGCTTGGCCGAGTTCACGCCGGTGGCCGACGCGAGTTCCTCCGACGAGACGGTGGTGACGGATCGGTCGGCCAGGGTGCCGAGCACCCGCAGGTAGGTGGCGAGCCGCGCAACCGTCGCGTCCGGAACTCGGCTGTCGCCAGTCGAGCGGGTATCGCGTGGAGCGGACATCAGCACCTCGAGCCGGCGGGCGCGCAAAGGTTCCCCGAGCCCCATCAGCAGCGGGCCGCGCCGGGTGTGGTAGAAGCGGACTAACGCGGGGCAACGCTACGCCGCTCGTGAAAGTTTTCCCAAATCGTGATCGCCGTGATAATGGCGATTTCCCAGCTGATCGCTATCGCGCGAGCGCCTTGCGCAGCCGCGCTTCCTCGAGCCGCCAGTACCCGTGTTCGCGGCCGTCCAGCAAGATCACCGGCACCCGGTCGGAGTATTCGGCCCGCAGTGCCGGCGCGGCGTCGACGTCGACCTCGCGGTAGTCGAAGCCGAGTTCGCCCGAGAGTGTCCGCAGGGCGGTCTGGGCAACCTCGCACAGGTGGCAGCCGGCCCGGGTGACGAGGGTGACGCGGTGATCAGTCGGGGCCACGGGTCACCTGCCACTTCATGATCTTGCCGGTGACCGTGCGGGGCAGCGCGGCGACGATCTCGATCTCGCGCGGCAGCTTGAACCGCGCCAGCGCTACCGCGGCCTGGGCCAGCAGCTGGTCGGTCTGCAGCGTCGCGCCCTTGGCCGGGACGACGTAGGCGCGTACGGCCTCCCCGGTGGCCGGGTCCTCGACGCCGACGACGGCGACCTCGGCGACCCCGGGCTGCTCGGCCAGCACGGCCTCGACCTCGGCCGGGTAGACGTTGAAGCCGTTGACGATCACCAGTTCGGCGCTGCGCCCGACCAGGCGCAGCTGACCGGCCGCGTCGGCGACGGCGATGTCACCGGTGGCGAACCAGCCGTCCGCGCCCGGGCCGTCGCGCCCGTCGGGCCAGTAGCCGGAGAACAGGTTGTCGCCGCGGACGAAGACCCGGCCCGGGTCGCCGTCGTCGACGACGTCGCCGTCGGTGTCGCGCAGCTCGACCTCGACGCCGGGCAGCGCGGTGCCGACCGAGCCGCGGGCGGGCCGCTCGCGGCCGGCGCCGAGGGCGTTGACGGTGACGACGGGCGCAGCCTCCGTCAGGCCGTAACCGTCGTGGACGATCACGCCGGCGGCGGCGAAACCGTCGACGACGCCGCGAGCGAGGGTCGTCGATCCCGACATCGCGAAGCGCACCGACGCGAAGCCGGCGACCAGGCCGGGGTGGGCCAGCCACGCGGCGTACTGGCCGGGCACGCCGAGCAGGGCCGTCACCCGCTCGGCGGCCATCGTCGCCAGCGTCGCGCCGGGGTCGAACCGGTCGGCGAGCACCAGCGTCGCGCCCGTCCACAGCGCCATGCCGAGCCCGGCGTTCAGCCCGAAGACGTGGGTCAGCGGCAGCGGCACGAACAGCACGTCGTCGGCGGTGAGCAACGGGGGGTCGACGGCGCCGAGCTGCTGCAGATTCGCCAGCAGGGCCCGCGCCGAGAGCATCGCGCCCTTGGCCAGGCCGCTGGTCCCGCTGGTGTAGAGCAGGACAGCGAGCGCCTCGCCGCCCCGGTCCAACGCGGGATCGGGGCCGTCCGGGGCGTCGGCCAGCAGGCGCCGGGCGGCCGCCGCGTCCAGGTGCAGCTTGGCCTGCGAGTCGCCGAGGATGTGCGCGACCTCGGTCGGGGTGTACGCGGGGTTGACCGGCACCGCGACCAGTCCCGCCCGCAGGGCACCCAGGTAGAGCAGCACGAAGTCGGCGCCGCTACCCAACTGCAGCGCGACGCGGTCGGCGGGGTCGAGGCCCGTCGCGCGCAGCGCGAGTGCGGCGGCGGTGACCTGCCGATCCAGGGCGGCGTAGTCGAGGCGCAGTGGCCCGTCGGGGGCGGCCGGGTCGACCAGCGCCAGCCGGTCCGGAGCGCGCCGGGCGGCCGTCCGGAGCAGGTCGGCCGGTCCGATCGGGGCAGCGTGTGCCACTGGGCCCGCTCCTTCCGTCACATTCGGCCGTCACCTTCGCCGAAACCGCCCCCACGAGCCGACGAATGAGCACGGGCGAACGGTGTTCAAGCGCAGGCCGACGGGGGTAGCCTTTAGCACAATCTTCACACATTGCCCGTCCGCCGACGCCGAACCCGCCGGGAGTCCAGCCGATGTCAGGCGCTGCCAGGCCGTTGGGGGCTGGCGCGCGCCTGCCTGCCCGGGAGCAAGCGAACCGGCTGCGGGCGTTGGCTGACCTGGTCGACGACGCGCTCGCCGCGCTCGGCGCGCAACCGGCTTTCGCCAGCGAGGCGGTGCACCGGCGGCCGTCGTTGCACGGCGGCCAGCACTCGATCACCGGCTCGCGGGCCCGGCGCCGGGCCGCGCGCAACCTGCACCTGCATCCCGAGCCGCCCGGGTCCGAGATACACCCGGGCGACCCGTCCGACGCCGATCGGGCCGACGGCACGGTCGAGGACGAGCACGCCGAGACCTGGCGGTTGGTCGCGCTCGCCCAGGGCGGCGACGGCGAGGCGTTCGGGTTGCTGTATGACCTCTACGTCGACATGGTCTTTCGCTTCATCTACGTCCGCGTGAACGACCGCGCGCTGGCCGAGGATTTCACCAGCGAGACGTTCCTGCGCGCGCTGCGCCGGATCGGGTCGATCAGCTACCAGGGCCGGGACATCGGCGCCTGGTTCGTCACGATCGCGCGCAACATCGTCTTCGACCACACCAAGTCGGCCCGCAATCGCCTCGAGTCCACGACCGGCGAGACGATGGAGACCAAGGACCACGTCCAGAGCACCGAGAACGCAGTTCTCGACACGTTGCAGTCCGAGCATCTGATGGCCGCCGTGGCCCGACTCGGCGACGATCAGCGCGAGTGCGTGATGCTGCGATTCGTCCACGGCCTGTCGGTCAACGAGACCGCGTCGGTGATGGGCAAGAACGACGGTGCGATCAAGGCTTTGCAGCACCGGGCGGTCCGAAAACTGGCCGACCTCGTCGGATCCGAGCTGCGGTGAGCGACGCTTGCGCAGCGATCAAGGGGGCATGGTCGGCGACGAAGGAGCCGGATCGCTGCGACCCGGCGAGAAAGGAAAGTAACGCCGTGCCGACCCGGTCGTTGAGACTGGTGAACAACGGACAACTGGGACGCCGATCCGAGCGGCGCTCCGGCTGGCGGAGGGAGGGACGAAATGGCTGAGCACCGCGTGTCGATGCGGCGCGGCGCGCTGCGCCGCCGGGTCGACCCCGCCGCCTCCCGCGATCCTCGGGTGCGGGCCGTGGTCAGCGGGCTCGCCGGGCTGAACGTCGCTGCGGCTCCCGAGCCGGCGTTCCGGGCCGAGCTGCGGGCTCAGCTCGTGGCCATCGCCCCCCGCGTCGTCGCCGAGAGCGGCGCGGCCCCGGCAACCACGAAGACCGCGGACCCAGCCGCGGCCGCGACCGCGACCGCGACGAAGGCTGCGGCGGCCGAGGTCACCGAACGCAAGCGTCGCTTCTCCATCGGCCGGCCGCTTGCCGTCACGGCGTCGCTGGTGGCCGTCCTGGCCCTGCTGCTCGGCGGCGCCGCGTGGATGAGCCGCAAGGCGCTGCCCGGCGACACGCTCTACGGCCTCAAGCGGGCCAGCGAGTCGGTGCAGTTGGCCACCGCGGGCAGCGACCGCGCCAAGGCCGAGGACTATCTGGACTTCGCGGCTACCCGGGCCACCGAGGCACGCTCACTGCTGTCGCGGTCGACCGCGATCGCCTTGGGCGCCGGCCCGCTGGCCGGCGGCCGGGTCACCTCGAAGACCGCCTCGCTGATCACTGACACGCTGGGCTCGTCGGACTCCGATGTGCGGGCGGCGGCCCGCCTGCTCAACGGTGCGGCCGCCCGCTCGGCCACGACATCGCCGCTGGACACGATGAACGACTGGGCCCCCAGGCAGCTCACCCGGCTGCAGGCGCTGGCAGCGGCGCTGCCGGCGGGTGCCCTGCGCACCCGGACCGACGCATCGGCCGCGGTGGTCACCGACGCGCTGCAGCGCTCCGCGGCCCTCGCGGCCAAGGTCCACTGCGCCTGCTTGACCAACGCCCGTACCGATGACCTCGGCCCGCTGCCCTGCTCGCCGTGCGCGGCGCCGGGCGGCACCACCGGCCCGGCCGACCCGACGCAGCCTTCGGCGACCTCGACCCCGCAGCACCCCGTGGCCCCGGGCGGCACGGCGCACCGAACCGGTCCGGACCAGACGACGGTGACGACCACCCGGGGCAACTCGCCAGCCACTACGTCCGGGCCCGGAGGCGTCGTTGTGACACCACCCGCCGGGCCGAGTCTGCCGGTGCCGTTGCCCGCACCCAGCACGCCCTCCCTTCCCGGCGTCGGCGCCGGGACATGCGGCGTGTCGTTGTCCGTGCCGGGCATCGGCGCCGGGTTTGGGCTCTGCCCGCCGGGCCGGGCCGCCTCCGCGTCCAAATAGAATCCGCGTCCAAGTAGAACCGGCGCGAATCGCGCCCACACCCACCTGGCGCACAGCCCGCTCTCGCTACCCTGACCGCGTGAGCGACGAGGAGTCCGCATGACCTCGGGCGGGGACGAGATCGGGACGCCGCCGGATCCGCAGGTTCTCGCCGCCGCGGCCGACATCAGCCCGGCGCTGGAACCCGACCCCACTGCGGCCGCCTTCTTCGACGTCGACAACACGATCATGGTCGGTGCGTCGATCTATCATTTCGCGAAGGGCCTGGCCGCCCGCGACTTCTTCTCCTGGCGCGACCTCGCCGCATTCGCCGCACGCCAGGCGCGGCTGCGGCTCGGCGGCGAGAACAGCGCCGATATGCACACCACCCGCGAGTCGGCGCTGGCATTCGTCGCAGGCAAGAAGGTGGCCGAGGTCGTCGCGTTGAGCGAGGAGATCTACGACGAGGAGATGTCTGATCGCATCTGGCGCGGCACCGAGGCCCTGGCCCGGTTGCACCTGGACGCCGGGCAACGGGTGTGGTTGGTGACGGCGACCCCGGTCGAGCTCGCCACGATCATCGCGCGGCGCCTGGAGTTCACCGGTGCGCTCGGCACGGTGGCCGAATCGGTCGACGGCGTCTACACCGGACGCCTGGTCGGCGACGTGCTGCACGGCGAGGCGAAGGCGGCCGCGGTTCGGGCGCTGGCCGCGCGCGAGGGCCTCGTTCTCGCCCACTGCTCGGCCTACTCCGACTCGATCAATGACCTGCCGATGCTCGGGCTGGTGGGGAGACCGGTCGCGGTTAACCCGGACTCCGCGCTCAAGGCCGAGGCCAAGCGACGGGGCTGGGAAATCCGCGACTTCCGCACCGGACGCAAGGCGGCGCGGATCGGGATTCCGGCCGCGCTCGGGGTCGGGGCGGCGGCAGGTGGGGTGGCCGCCGGGATCGCCACCCACCGCGCCGCCCGCCGCGGTCGGTTCACCCCGGCGCTCGGGGCGGTGCAGTCGGCGACGCGTAAGGCGTTGCGCCGCTGACGAGCGTGCCGGTGGGGATCAACGCCAGACGGAACGGCGCTGTACCAGCAGCCGGTAGAGCGTGCTCTGGATCGTCTCGCGCACCCGGTCGTTGAGGTCGAAGACCGTCACCGCGTCGTCGGCCGCCTCGCGGCCGTAGCCCACGGTCTCGATCGGGGCGCCGAACTCGATGTACCACTTGCTCGGCAGCGGGACGAGGCCGAGCGGGCCGAGCCACGGGAACGTGGGCGTGAGCGGGAAGTACGGCAGGCCCAGCACCCGCGCGACGGTCTTCGCGTTGCCCAGCACGGGGTGGATCTCCTCCGACCCGATGACCGAGACGGGGATGATCGGCACGCCGGTGGTGAGAGCGGCATGGACGAAGCCGCCACGACCGAAGCGCTGCAGCTTGTAGCGATCGGCGAACGGCTTGCCGATGCCCTTGAAGCCCTCGGGCCAGACGCCGACCAGCTCACCGGCGGCGAGCAGCCGCTCGGCGTCTTCGCTGCAGGCCAGGGTCGAGCCGGTCTTGCGCGCGAACGAGCCGAGCCCGGGGGTGCCGAACATCAGGTCGGCCCCGAGCATCCGCAGGTAGCGGTGGGCCGGGTGCTCGGCGTGCACGGCCACCGCGGTCATCGCCGAGTCCAGCGGCCACAGGCCGCCGGCGTGGTTGGCGACGAGCAGCGCCCCGCCCTCGGCCGGGATGTTGTCGACGCCGTTGACCTCGACCCGGAACCATTTGTCGTAGAACTGCTTGAACACCGGCAGGACGACGTTCTCGGTCAGGTCGGGGTCGAAGCCGTATTCGTCGACCGCGTAGTCCCCCTCGAGGCGGCGGCGGGCGAAGCTCAGCGCGTCGGCCAGCCACTGCTCCCTGCGGGCGGGGCGCGCCGGGGTGATCGGGAGCGCCTCGAGCGGGTCGGGCGACTCGGCCGAAGGGGCGGGCAGCGTGTGGACGGAGGCATCCGGTGCGCCGGGGCCAGGAGCCGGCCGGCCGGCCCGTCGCCCGGACATTCGGCGCACCCGGCCGGTGGCGGCGGCGGGATCGCCGTGCAGCTGAATGACCCGCGCATCGTCCATGCTCGGCCGTCTCCCTTCCGCGTCACCCACGGGCGTCACGCCCCGCTCACCGCGGGCCGTATCCGCCCTGCCCGTGCCGCGCGCGCCTGCAGCAGATCGGACCCTACGCCGACGGCGGCCAGCCCGAGGCGGGGTACGAAACGACCCGCGCGCAGGAACGACGCGACGGCGCTCTCGGTGGTGTAGCGCGGCTCGTAGCCGAACTGTGCCCGCAACCGGGTGGTGTCGACGACTCGGCCGTAGCGCAGCAGGTCGGACTCCTCGCTGGCCAGCTCCCGGGCGCCGCTGTTGCGGGTGAGCTTGCCGGCCAGCCCCATCGCCGGGCCCGGCACCGCGATCCGGATGCGGCCGGCACGGCGGACCAGCTGGGTCAGCGAGACGATCCCGTCGCCGGCGACGTTGACCACCCCGGGGCGATCGGACACGGTCGCCAGGCGCAGCACCTCGACGGCGTCGCTCTCGTGCAGCAGCTGTAGCCGGGGGTCGAAGCCGGCGATCGTCGGCACCACGGGCAGCCGCAGGTAACGGGTCAGCGCGGTCTCGACGGTGGGGCCGATGAGTTGCGCCATCCGCAGGACGCTCACGCCGACGTCCGGACGGCGCCGGACGAAGCCACGGACGTAGCCCTCGACCTCGGCCGCGTCCTTGGAGTAGCCGCCGGCCGAATTCCTGTGCGGCCCGTCGTCCTCGGTGAAGACGGCCGGATCGCCCGGGTGGCAGCCGTAGACGGCGGTGGTCGAGCGCAGTACGACCCGTTCGACGGTGTCGGATTTCTGGCAGGCCGCGAGCAGCTGCATCGTCCCGATGACATTCATTTCCTGCATCGAGACCCGGCCGCCACTGGCGCCGGGGCCGTCGGCGAGCGACATCAACGCCGCATGGACGACGGTGGTGACCCGGGCCTGCGCGATGACCTTCGCGATGAGGGGGTTGCGGATGTCGGCGCGCACGAACTCCGTGCGCCCGAGCAGCTGCAGTTCACTGGTGCGCGGGGGAACGGTGTCGATGCCGATCACCCGATCGACCTCGGGGTCGGCGGCGAGCTGAGCCGCCAGGCGCCCGCCGACGAACCGGCTGACGCCGGCGATGAGGACCACTCCTGCCATAAGGGGGACGCCTCGAATTCCCGGTGTGGGCGGGGTGGCTACTTCTTGTTGCGACGCTGCACGCGCGTCTTCTTCAGCAGCTTGCGGTGCTTCTTCTTGGCCATCCGCTTGCGCCGCTTCTTGATCACTGAGCCCATCTGGCTGAGCCACCTCTCCGGACTTCACTGTTGTGGTCGCGACCCAGCAGTCCGTCAGGTGCCGCTCTTGCCAAGCCGTTCCAGCTAATACTAACCAGCCTCTATGAAGGCTCCGCGCAGGTAGTCGTGGACGGCCTTCTCGGGAACCCGGAAGGACCGACCGACCCGCACTGCGGGCAGTTCGCCGGCGTGCACCATGCGGTAGACGGTCATTTTGGACACGCGCATCACACTGGCGACCTCGGCCACGGTCAGGAACCTGACCTCGGCCAAGGCAGGATCGACCGGCCTGACGGTCGGCTCCGGTTTACCGCTCTCACGGCTGGAGCCACCGCCCGCTGGGGGTCTTGTGGACATGTCTCACCGACACCTTCGGCACGCGTCGGTGCGTCGGCTTCCCCACCGACAAACGGACACGCACGTGCTGCCACTGAGACTAGCGGTACCAGTGGGGCCTGTGCGATAGCTGGACCCCACCTATGTGGGTATGGGTGCCCGGCTTGCGGGCATTTGCCGTCAATCCGGGGCGCCGAGTTCCCTACTTCGCATCGCGGCGGCCTCGATGGCGGCCAGCAACGCGGCCCGGACGCCGTGGATTTCTAGCTCGCGGATGGCGGCGATCGTCGTCCCGCCGGGGCTGGTGACGGCTTCGCGCAGCTGCACCGGGTGCTCGCCGGAGTCGCGGAGCATGGTGGCCGCGCCGACCGCGGTCTGCACGATGAGCTCGGCGGCGAGGGTGCGCGGCAGCCCGAGCAGGATCCCGGCGTCGATCATGGCCTCGACGAGGAAGAAGAAGTACGCGGGCCCGGAGCCGGACAGTGCGGTGACCGCGTCCAGCTGGGATTCCGGCACCCGCACCACCCGACCGACCGAGCCGAGCAGCGACTCGGCCACCACCAGGTGCGCTTCGTCGGCGTGCGACCCGGCCGAGACCGCGGTCATCGCCTCGTCGACGAGCGCGGGGGTGTTCGGCATGCACCGCACGACGGCGACGCCGGCGGGCAGGGCGCGCTCGATGCGGGCGGTGGTGACCCCGGCGGCGACCGAGACGAGGAGATGGTCGGCGCCGACCACGTCCGCGACCTCGGCGAGCAGGCTGTCGATGTCCTGCGGCTTGACGGCGAGGATGAGGGTGTTGGCCTGCTTCACCGCGCTCGCGACGTCGGTGACCTCGACGCCGAACTGCGTGTGGAGGTACGCGGCGCGCTCGGCGTACTTCTCGCTGACGATGACGTCGCGGGCCGTGCGCCCGCCTCGCAGCAGTCCCGACAACAGGGCCTCGCCGATCTTGCCGCCGCCGAGGATGGCGATGCGATCCATCGAGATCATCCCTTCGAGATCAGCGCGCGGGCGAAGAACGCGAGATTGGCCGGGCGTTCGGCCAGCCGCCGCATGAGGTAGCCGTACCACTGGGCACCGTAGGGGACATAGACCCGCACGGTGTGACCGGCGGCGGCGAGGCGGCGCTGTTCGTCCGGGCGGATACCGAAGAGCATCTGGAACTCGAAGCCGTCGTTCGGGCGCCCGTGCGCCTCGGCACGGGTGTTGATGATGTCGACCAGCGTCGGGTCGTGGGTGGCGAACATGGGGTAGCCGGGGCCGGCGAGCAGGACGTTCATGCAGCGCACGTACGAGCGGTCGACGTCGCTGCGCTTGGTGAAGGCCACCGAGGCCGGCTCGTCGTAGGCGCCCTTGCACAACCGGACCCGGCTGCCGGCGTGGGCGAGGTCGCGGCAGTCGCTCTCGGTCCGGTGCAGGTAGGCCTGCAGCACGGCGGCGGTCTCGGGAAAGTCGACGCGCAGATCACGCAGGATGCCCAGCGTCGAGTCCGTCGTCGTGTGGTCTTCCATGTCGAGGGTGACGGTGGCTCCGACGCGGCGGGCCTCGGCGCAGATCGTGCGCGCATGTTCGGTCGCGATCTTCTCGCCGTCGGCGCCGAGCGACTGGCCCACGGCGCTGAGCTTGACGCTGACCTCGGCCTGACTGGTCAGCAGTCCGAAGCTTTCGGTGAGGCCGTTGCGATCCAGCTCGCGCAGCAGTTCGAGGTAGGCGGTGACGACGGCGTCGGCCTGGGCGCGGTCGGTGGTGTCCTCGCCCAGGTGATCGAGCGTGACGGTGAGACCGTCGGCGACGAGCCGTCGCGTGGCCTGGACGGCGGCGGCGGTGTCCGGCCCTCCGACGAAGCGGCGCACGACCGAGCGGGACACGGGGGCACGGGTGACGACGTGCGCGATGCGGTCGTTGCGTGCGGCGGCCATGATCGCGGTACGCAGCATCAGTCCAGGCTAGTGCGGCGCCGCCGCTGGGCTTACCGCGCCGGTTGCCGCGGGGCCACCAGATGCAGCCGGCAGTAGGCAAGCGCCTCAGCCAGGTCGGCCTCGCGCTCGGCCCGGTCGAGCACCCGCCGGGTGTTGATCTCGACGATGACGTGCCCGCGGAAGTCGCGGCCGGCCAGCCGCTCGAGCACCTCGGCACACGGCTGCGAGCCACGCCCGGGCACCAGGTGCTCGTCCTTCGGCAGGCCGGTGCCATCGGCGATGTGCAGGTGCGTCAACCGCGAGCCCATCGCGTCCAGCATCCCGAGCGCGTCGGACTTCGAGACGGCCGAGTGGGACAGGTCCAGCGTGTAGTCGCGGTAGGGCTCGTCGGCTGAGACGTCCCAACTCGGCTGGTAGGCCGACACCTCGCGCCCGCGCACCCGCAGCGGGAACATGTTCTCGACCGCGAACCGGATGTCGGTCTCGCCGGCCATCCGTTTGATGCCCGCCCGGAAGTGCCGCGCGTAGTCGCGCTGCCAGCGGAACGGGGGGTGGATGACGACGGTCTGCGCGCCGACCAGCTCAGCGGCGAACTGGGCCTTCTGCAGCTTCGTCCACGGGTCGGTCGTCCACACCCGCTGGGTGATGATCAGGCACGGCGCGTGGATCGCCAGGATCGGGACCTGATAGTGCTCGGACAGCCGTTGCAGTGCGTACGGGTCCTGGCTGATCGGATCGGTCCAGACCATGATCTCGACGCCGTCGTAGCCGAGCTTGCCCGCGAGTTCGAAGGCCACCGCGGTCGATTCCGGGTAGACCGACGCGGTCGAGAGCCCGACCTTGGCCCGGCTCGACTCCCACACTCGGGGCTCGTCGGCGCGGGGCATGGGGCGGACAGTAGACCGTGCCCACCGCTCAGCCGGCGTCGAGCCAGTCGAGACGGCGAAGGATCACACCCTCACGCAGAGCCCACGGGCACAGCTCGAGTACGTCGACGTCCAGCGCGTCCATCGCCCCTGCGGCCACGACCGCGCCGGCCAGCACCTGATGCGCCCGCCCGACGCCCACTCCGTCGAGTTCGGCCAGGTCTTGGGAGGCCATTCGGGAGATGAATGCGTGCACCTGCGAGAGCCCGGTGCGGGTCAGCAACCGCGTGGCCCGCGGACCGGCCGACGACGGCGCAGCGCCGGCCAGGCGGGCCAGCGTGCGGAAAGTCTTGCTCGTGGCCACCACCCGGTCGGGCAGCCCGTGCTCCAGCAGCAGCTGCGTCGGTTCGGCCAGGGTGTTGTCGACGTGTTCGCGCAGCTGGGCGATCTGGGTCTTCGACGGCGGGTCGTCGTCGAACCAGGTCCGGGTGAGCCGCCCGGCCCCGAGCTGGACCGACACCGCGAGCGCCGGATCCTCGTCGGGGCCGACGGCAAGTTCGAGCGAGCCACCGCCGATGTCGAGGCTGATCAGGTTGCCCGCGCTCCAACCGAACCAGCGGCGCACGGCCAGGAACGTCAGCCGGGCCTCGTCGTCACCAGAGAGCACGCTGAGGCTGACGCCGGCCTCCTTGGCGACGCGCTTGAGGACGCGTCCGCTGTTGCCGGCATCGCGCACGGCCGAGGTCGCGAAGCCCAGCATCTCGTCGCAGCCGAGGTCGTCGGCCTCTTCGCGCGCCACGATCGCGGCCTTGACCAGCGCATCGGCGCCGGCCCGCGACAGGTCACCGTCGCGGTCGATGTGCTCGGCCAGCCGCAGTTGCGACTTGGCCGAATGCTGCGGTGTCGGCTGGGCGCCGCGGTGCGCGTCGACGACGAGCAGGTGGACGGTGTTCGAGCCAACGTCCAGTACGCCGAGCCGCATGAGGGAAACCCTATGCGTCTCGTAGGCTCGCCACGTGCCGCATCACGAGGTTTCCCTGGACTTCCCCCGCGAGTGGATCGAATTTCCCGATCCGGCCGACGGCGAGCACCTCATCCGCGCCGACCTGACTTGGTTGTGCTCGCGCTGGACGTGCATCTTCGGCCGCGGTTGCCACGGCACTCTTCAGGGCCAGGCCAGCACCGGTTGCTGCAACCACGGCGCGTACTTCACCGACAAGGCCGACCAGAAGCGGGTCACCCGCTTCGCCGAGCAGCTGACCCGCGAGGACTGGCAGCTCTTCGACGAGGGCCACCGCGTCGGCAAGAACGGCAAGCTCAAGCTGGACTTCGCGGAGAAGGTCGAGGACGAGAAGCGCCGCAAGACACGCGTGGTCGACGGCGCCTGCGTGTTCGCGAACCGCGAGGGGCATCCGGGTGGCATCGGTTGCGCGCTGCACGGCCTCGCGCTCAAGCGCGCGATGGAGCCGCTCGAGACCAAGCCCGAGGTGTGCTGGCAGCTGCCGGTGCGCCGCGAGCAGGAATGGATCGAGCGGCCCGACGGCACGAAAATCCTGCGCTCGACGTTGGCCGAGTTCGATCGCCGCGGATGGGGCGAGGGGGGCCACGACCTCGACTGGTACTGCACGTCCTCGCCCGAGGCGCATGTCGGTGGCGAGCCGATGTACGTCTCCTACGGGCCCGAGCTGATCGCCCTGATCGGCGACAAGGCCTACGACGCGCTGGTCGCGATCTGCGCCAAGCGCCTCGAGCTCGGGCTGGTGGCGGTGCACCCGGCCACGGCGCAGGCGCAGCGCGATGGCCTGGTGTCCTAGCTCGTCCGCGTCGATTAACTCTCGAACTTGTAACCCAGCCCGCGGACGGTGACGAGGTACTTCGGGTTGGCCGGGTCGGGCTCGATCTTGGCCCGCAGCCGCTTCACGTGGACGTCGAGCGTCTTCGTGTCACCCACGTAGTCGGCCCCCCACACGCGGTCGATCAACTGACCGCGGGTGAGCACCCGCCCGGCGTTGCGCAGCAGCAGTTCGAGCAGGTCGAACTCCTTGAGCGGCAGTTGCACCTGGTGACTGTCGACGGTCACCACGTGCCGCTCGACGTCCATGCGCACCGGACCGGCCTCGACCACGTTGAGCATCAGCTCCTCGGGTTCGGCTCCGCGACGCAGCACCGCTCGGATGCGGGCCACGAGCTCGCGTGAGGAGAACGGCTTGGTGACGTAGTCGTCGGCCCCGAGCTCGAGCCCGACGACCTTGTCGACCTCGGAGTCGCGGGCGGTGACCATGATGATCGGCACGTGGGACCGGTTACGCAGCTCGCGGCACACCTCGGTACCCGACAGGCCGGGCAACATCAGGTCCAGCAGCACCAGGTCGGCGCCCGTGCGGTCGAAGGTCAGCAGCGCGTCCAGGCCGGTCGCGGCAACCTCGACCTCGTATCCCTCACGACGCAGCATGAAGGACAGCGCTTCGGAGAACGATTCCTCGTCCTCCACGACCAGAACTCGAGTCATGCGTTGCTCCTTGCGGAGGTCATGCCGCACAGTCTGGCACCGCTCACTGTCGCAACCCTTCCACCGCTGTCGGTTCGGCGTTCACCGGTTCGTCGTCCGAGTCGTCGTGCGAGGCTGACGATGGACGATCGGAATGAACGCGAGGTAGCCGGATCGTGAACGTCGATCCGGAGCCGTTGACACTCCACACCGAGACCGTCCCGAGGTGGTTGCCGACGATGTTCTTGACGATGGCCAGCCCGAGACCGGTGCCGCCGGTGGCGCGCGAGCGGGCCTGATCGATCCGGTAGAAGCGCTCGAAGATGCGGTCGCGGTCGGCCTCGGCGATTCCGATGCCCTGGTCGGTGACGCTGATGTCGACGGTCGGCCGGGCGTCGTCGTCGGTCGAGCGACGCGCAGTGACGGCGACCCGCGTGCCGCTGCCGCTGTAGGCGATGGCGTTGTCGACGAGGTTCGCGACTGCGGTGGCCAGTTGCGCCTCGTTACCCTGCACGCGCAAGTCGCGTCCGCACGACATCGTCACGGTGATCGAGGCCTGCTCGGCCGCGAGGCGGGTGCGTTCGATCGCTTCGGAGACGAGGGAACGGACGTCGACCACGGTCGCGCCGGGCATCGGATCCGCCCCCTGCACGCGCGAGAGCTCCATGAGCTCGCCGACCAGCTTGGCCAACCGGGAGCCCTCGTGCTGGATGCGGGCGGCGAAGCGCGCCACCATCTCCGGCTCCGCGGCCGCGTCCTGGATCGCCTCGGCCAGCAGTGTCAGCGCACCTACCGGCGTCTTCAACTCGTGGGAGACGTTGGCCACGAAGTCGCGTCGCACGGCCTCCAGGCGGCGCATCTCACTGACGTCGACGAGCAACAGGCACACGGCGAACACGCGGTCGTCGGGGCCACGTAACGGTTCGGCGGTGACGGCCAGGGCGATCGGCTCGCGGCCGAGCCGATCCATCGGCAGATCGACGGCCAGCGTGCTCGGTTCGACCGTCTCGATGGCGCGGCGCACCATCGACACGAGCCCGGGAAAGGCCAGGGAGTCGACGTCGAGGATCCCCATGGCCCGGGCCGCCGGATTGACCAGCACCGCCCGCTCGTCGCGGTCGACCACCACTACGCCCACGTCGAGCGCCTCGACGACCAGGGACGAGAGCGGCTGTTGGTCGGTGGGATCGGCCGCGGCGGATTCGGAGTCAGCCGGCAGCGGATCGTCACCGGGCCTACGATGACGGGACGCGGTGATCGAGGCTCCGAGCGCCGCCCCGATGGCCAGCGCCAGGACGGCCACCACGATGCTCACCGCGATCGGCACACTTTCGATCGTACGGACGCTGCGGACCTCGGACCCGCAACTGCGAAGGAGGCGGACACCGTGACACGTGCTGTTCACCTTGCCGCCCGGCGTCGTTCACGCCTTGAGCACGATGCCGTCGATCCCCGCACGAAGGGTGCATTACATGCGTGACGTGTTCCATGACGAGCTGGACGAGATCGGTGCCGGCGTCGCCGAGATGATCCAACTGGTCGCGGTTGCGGTCGAGCAGGCGACCGGTGCGCTGCTCGACGCCGACCTCAACCGCGCCGAGACGGTGATCGCCTCCGACACGCGGGTCGACTCGCTGCGCGTCGAGCTCGAGGACCGCGCGTTCCAGATGATCGCCCGCCAGCAGCCGGTGGCCACCGACCTGCGGGTGCTGGTCACCACGCTGCACCTGGTCGCCGATCTCGAGCGCATGGGTGACCTCGCGCTGCACGTCGCGAAGATCGCGCGATTGCGCTTCCCCGAGGCCGCGGTGCCCGAAGAGGCGCGCGACGTCATCGCCCAGATGGGCGACGTCGCCAAGTCGCTGGTCAGCAAGGTCGGCGAGGTCGTCGACGGCCGCGATGTCTCGCTCGCGCAGGCCATCGAGGCCGAGGACGACTCGATGGACGCGCTGCGCCGCAAGCTGTTCACGCTGGTGCTGTCGCCGCGCTGGTCGCACGGCACCGAGGCGGCCATCGACATGACGCTGCTCGGGCGCTATTACGAGCGTTACGCCGACCACGCCGTGGCCGTCGCCCGCCGCACGATCTTCATCGTCACCGGCAAGCGGCCCGAGCCGCTGACCAACGGCGTGCGCTGACCGCTACTTCTTGCCCTGGTTGGCGACTGCCTCGATCGCGGCTTTCGCGGCCTCGGGGTCGAGGTATTCGCCCCCGCTCACCGGCATGAGCGTCGTGGCGTCGAGTTCGTAGTACAGCGGGATGCCGGTCGGTACGTTCAGCGCCACGACGGCCTCGTCGCTCAGGCCGTCGAGGTGTTTGATCAGCGCACGGAGCGAGTTGCCGTGGGCCACGACCAGGACGACAGCGTTGCGTCGCAGATCGGGCACGATCGCGTCGTACCAGTACGGCAGCATCCGCCCGACGACATCCTTCAGGCACTCCGTGCGCGGCACCGTCTCGAGCAGGTCGGCGTAGCGCGGGTCGTGTACCTGGCTGTACTCGTCGTCGTCGGCCAGCTCCGGTGGCGGCGTGTCATAGGAGCGGCGCCAGAGCATGAACTGCTCCTCACCGAACTCGTCGCGCACCTGGGCCTTGTTCTTGCCCTGCAGCGCCCCGTAGTGCCGCTCGTTGAGCCGCCATGAGCGCCGCACCGGGATCCAGTGCCGGTCAGCGGTGTCGAGGCAGAGCTGAGCCGTGCGGATCGCGCGACGCAGCAGGGACGTGTGCACGACCTCGGGCCGCAGGTCGTGCTCGCCGAGCAGTTCGCCGCCTCTGATGCCCTCGGCCACCCCGGCGTCGGTGAGGTCGACGTCCACCCACCCGGTGAACAGGTTCTTCTGGTTCCAGTCGCTCTCACCGTGGCGGAGCAGGACGAGCTTGGCCATGGCGCCATCCTGCCAGCCCACCCACACAGTCTGGTCCGGGCTCCGGCCCCGCCGCGGGTACCTCTTTGCCGCGGGTTGCTCAAGAGGCCAGTTGATCAACCGGCGTATGAGGAAGCGGACGCAGTGTCATGGTGCCGACCCCCGCAGCACGGTATCGAGCACCGCCTCGACCTGCGCCGCCCCGATGCGTTCCTTGTGGGTGAGCGCCGCCGCCATGATCGGGGACACCAGCATCTGCCGCACCCAGCTCACGTCGACATCGGCACGGATGAGGCCCTCGTCCACCGCCTTGTGCAGGACTGTGTTCATCCGACGGATGTGCGGCCGGATCAGCCGGTCGCGGCTGTGCCGGTACACCTCGGGCTGCGCGGTGCCGTCGGCCGCCGCGCGGCGCATCATCGCGGCGTAGCGGGGGTCGTTCCACTTGCGGCGCATGCCCTCGAGCAACCACAGCAGCTGCGCACGGGCCGAGCCGGGCGGCGGATCGTCCTCCACCACCTCGAAGGTGCGCATCGCCTCGAGCGCGAGGTCGAGGGGATTCGTCCAGCGCCGGTACACCGTGGTCTTGGCGACGCCAGCACGGGCGGCAACGGCCTCCATCGACAGCCCGCTGTACCCGCGCTCGATCAGCTCGTCGATTGTCGCATTCAGGATCGCCGCGTTGATCGACTCGTCCCGCGGGCGCCCACGGCGGATCGTCGGAATGCTCATCCCACCTGATCCACCAGCTCCGGACCGGCCGCGGTCGGCGCAGCGGGCCGGCGCTGCGTCATCTCGCCGAACTCCCGACGACTGGGCAGGAAGCGCCACGCCACGATTCCGCCCAGCAGTGCCATCAGGCCACCCAGCAGCGACGTGATGTGCATGGCCGACATGAACGAGCTGCGGGTCGAGCCGACGAACTTGTCGATGACGGCTTGCGCCTGCAGGCGAAGCTGTCGGGCCTGCGCCGGCGACACCGAGCTGGGCTTCGCCGCCTCACTACGGTCCTGCAGCGCCGCCGCGGCTTGGCTGACGAAGTCGAACGCGTTGCCGATCGACTGGCTGGTGTCGGAGTTCACGAGCGGGCCGACGCGCTCCTTCGCCGGGAGCGACGAGACCACTGCGGTCGGCCGGTCGAGCTGGTCCGCGACGGTACGCGGCGTGCCCGAGCCGAGGTCGGCGCGGAAGGTCACGGCCAGGATCGAGCCGAGGATCGCGACCCCGAGCGCACCGGCAACCTGGCGGACGGTGTTGTTCACCGCTGCCCCCGCGCCCGCCTTCTCCCGCGGCACCGCATTCATGATCGCGTTGGTGGCCGGGGACATCGTCAGGCCCATGCCCAGACCGGTGCCGGCCAGCATCACCTCGACCACCCACACCGGCATCGTCTGGGTGGCCAACCCGTAGCCGGCCATGGTCACGCCGAAGATCGTCAGACCCGTCCCGGCGACGACGCCCGGACCGAACCGCGCCGACAGTCGCGCCGACAGCGGAGCCGCGGTCATCACCGCCGCCGCCACCGCGATGAGGGCGAGTCCGGCATTCAGCGGTGTGTATCCCCGAATCGCCTGCAAGTAGTAGGCGAGGTAGAACGTCGAGCCCTGCAGCGCGAAGAACGCCATCGCGATCGCGAACGCGCCGGCGCTGAAGGCCCGGTTCTTGAACAGCGTGACATCGATCGTCGGGTTCTTGCTGCGCGCCTGAATGCGCGCGAACAGGGCCAGTAGTGCGAGACCGACGAGGATCGCGCCCAGCGTGTCCCACTGCAGCCAGTCGTTGGTGTTGCCGCCCTGGATGACGCCGTAGACGAGGACGACGAGAGCGACGATCGAGAGCACGACCCCGAGCGGGTCGAGCCGGCCCGGCTTCGGGTCGCGCGACTCGGGGACGAGGAAGAAGATCGCGATCACGGCGACGATGACGATCGGCACGTTGACCAGGAAGATCGAACCCCACCAGAAGTACTTCAGCAGGACGCCGCCCGTTATCGGGCCCAACGCGATGGCCATGCCCGAGGCGCCGGCCCAGATGCCGATCGCCTTCGGACGCTCACTCGGCTCGAATACGTTCTGGATGATCGACAGGGTCTGCGGTTGCACGGCGGCCGCGCCGATGCCCATCAGCGCGCGGAACACGATCAGCTGCGTCGACGAGCCGGAGAACGAGCACAGGAGCGACGTCAGCCCGAATAGGGTCAGCCCGATCAGCAGCACCTTGCGCCGACCGAGCCGATCGCCGAGTACACCCCACGTGATTAGCAGGCCGGCGAAGACCAAGGCATAGCTGTCGATCGCCCACTGCATCTCGGTCTGTGACGCGTCCAGGTCGGTCTGGATCGTCTTGAGCGCGACGTTGAGGATCGTGTTGTCGAGAATGACGACGAGCAGGCAGAGCACGAGAACGCTGAGGATCAGCCAGCGCCGCTTGTAAATCGTCTCTTGGTCCATCGGTGTGCGTCCTCCAGCAATATCGCTACGCCACCGTAGCGTTATCCAGTGAACCGCATCCTATTACGCTACGCAACCGTGTCGTAAATCACTCGGGTGTGCTTTGCGCGAAGTGCGCGAACGCGGCGAGGTTGGCCAGCGGCTGGTCGTTCTTCACGCGCCAGGCCCACTCGCGGCGGATGGACGAGGCGAAACCCATCTCCAGGAGCACATTGAACGAGCCGTCGGCGTACTCGAGGACGCAGCCGAGCAGGCGGTCGATCTCTTGCGCGCTCACCGATTCGAGCGCTACCCGGCCGGCCAAATAAACGTCCCCGGTGCCGTCGATCGACCACGACACCGCGTACATCCGGGCGTTGCGCTGCAACAGCCAGGCGTAGACCTGCTCACGGTTCTCCTCCGCCGCGCGCATGACGAACGCCTCGATCTCGAGGGCGTGCGTGCCGACGGTCAGTACGCAGGCGGTCTTGAGCCGCTTCTCCCCCGGGAGGGCCACGGCGAAGCTAGCGTCGCCGACGCGCTGCCACTCGAGCCCCTGGTCGTTCAGCACGGCTTCGATCGTCGCGGCGACATCGGTCATCGAAGTCCGCCGCTCAGTGCGCGGGCGCTCAACACGGCTTCGTCGTAAGCGGCGAGCAGACCGTCGGCGGTGCGGTCCCACGAGAAGCGGGTGGCGTGCGGACGCGCACCGGCCGCGAGTTGCGCGAGCAGCGCAGGCGTGCGCAACAGTTCACCCAGCACCTTGGCCCACTGCTGCGGGTCATGCCCGTCGACGAGGACGCCCGACACGTCGTCGGCCACCGCGGTCGGCAGGCCGCCCACCGCTGCGGCCACCACCGGCGTCCCGCACGCCTGCGATTCGAGCGCGACGAGGCCGAACGACTCGTTGTGACTCGGGATGACGGTGAGATCGGCCGCGCGGTAGTAGTCGGCTACCACCTCACGCAGGACCGGCGGGCGGAACTGCACGACGTCGCGCAGGTCGAGCTCGTCGCGCAGCGACTGCAGGCGGCGCGGGTGGGCGAGGCCCGAGCCGCTCGGCGCGCCGAGGACGATGACCTGCAGCCGACGGGCCAGGCTCGGGTCGTCACGCAGCAGCGCCGCGGCGCGCAGCAGCACGTCGGGCGCCTTCAAGGGCTGGATGCGTCCGACGAACAGCAGGGTGAGCGCGTCCGGCCGCAGACCCAGGCGGGCCCGGGCGGCATCGCGCGGGCCCGGGGCGAACACGTCGAGATCGACCCCCGGGGCGACCGTGCGCACCCGCCGCGGATCGGCATCGTAGAGCTCGACCAGCTCGCGCGCCTCGTCACCGGTAGAGGCGACGAGCCGGTCGGCCTCGGCCACCACCTGCTCCTCGCCGATGATGCGCGCCATCGGCTCGGGATCGTCGCCGTCGGCCAGCAGGGCGTTCTTCACCTTGGCGAGGGTGTGCGCCGAGTGGACCAGTGGCACGCCCCAGCGCTCGCGGGCCAGCCAGCCGACCTGCCCGGAGAGCCAGTAGTGCGAGTGGACGACGTCGTACCAGCCCGGATCGTGACCGACCTCGGCCCGCATCACGCCGGCGGTGAAGGCACACAGCTGCGCGGGCAGGTCGGCCTTGGCCAGTCCCTCGAACGGCCCGGCGGTGACGTGACGCACATGGACGCCGGGACACAAGCTCAGCACGGCCGGCTGATCGCTGGACGTCGCGCGGGTGAAGATCTCGACCTCGACGCCACGGGCGGCCAGGCGTTTGGCGGTTTCGACGATGTAGACGTTCATCCCGCCGGCGTCGCCGCCACCGGGCGGATCGAGGGGCGAGGTGTGGACGCTGAGCATCGCGACGCGCCTGACCGCCCGGCTCGTCGACTGCACAGCGCTCCTCTCAACCGGCGGATCCCCGGGGCCCTAACAACGGCCCCGATGGATTCATGCCCACCCGCCATCATGACCGAATCGGGTCTCACTCAGAATCGGGGCATGTCACGAGGCACCGCAGTCGTCACCGGAGCCAGCAGCGGGATCGGCGCAGCCACCGCCCGGGCG
>CAXTHY010000007.1:30230-30565 GCA_964244175.1 uncultured Jatrophihabitans sp.
ACGTCCTGCAAGGGGTCGCTGGCTGGTCGCACAAGCGCCTGCGCGCGACCGACCGTGCGCCCGCCCGATGCGGCGATGGCGCGGCGCCTGGCCGTGGAGGGGTACGAGGTCGTCGCGGCCGCCCGGCGGCGCGACCGGCTCGACGAGCTGGCCGCGAGCACGCAAGGGGTACGCGCGGTCGTCCTCGACGTCACCTCGGCCGAGTCCGTCGCCGCGCTCGCAGCCGACCTGGACGACGTCGCGGTGCTGGTCAACAACGCCGGTGGCGCAGTCGGCGTCGAGCCCATCGAGCGGGCCGACCCGGCCGACTGGCAGCAGATGTACGAGACGAACGT
>CAXTHY010000007.1:30575-41798 GCA_964244175.1 uncultured Jatrophihabitans sp.
GACGCAGGCCCTGCTGCCCGCGCTCGAGCGCGGCGCGGGCGGGCACGTCGTGGTCACCGGATCGATTGCCGGGCACCTGGTCTACGAAGGCGGCGCCGGCTACACGGCGGCCAAGCACGGCGCCACCGCACTGGTCGAGACGCTGCGGCTTGAGCTCAACGGCCGGCCGGTCCGGATCACCGAGGTGGCGCCGGGCATGGTGCACACCGAGGAGTTCTCGCTGGTCCGGCTGCGCGGCGACCAGGCCGCCGCCGACAAGGTGTACGAGGGAGTCGCCGACCCGCTCAGCGCCGACGACGTCGCCGACTGCATCGCGTTCGCGGTGACCCGGCCGGCCCACGTCAACGTCGACCTGCTCGTCGTGAAGCCGCTGGCGCAGGCGGCGCCGCACAAGGTCGACCGCCGTCAGTGACGCTGCGGCGGCGCCGTCCGCCTGACCATCGCAACGACCGACAACGCAATGCCGGCGAGCCCGCCGACGAGCACCAACCAGAGGCCGTAGCTGATCGAGATGATGTTGTCGGGCAATTCGACGTCCGAGCCGGTCAACTGGCTGATGTTGACGACGTCGATCAGGGCGATGAGGACGGTCAGCGTGCCGGTCACCACTCCGACGACCGACGTCCACAGGTGCCCCTGGCGCAGGCCGATCAGCAGGCCCATGACCGCGAGTAGGGCGGCCAGCACGATGGTGAGCTTGCCGTCGCCGTCGGTGCCGTTCACGTCGCGGACGGTCTCGAAGATGTGCACCGAGGCCCAGGGGGTCACGGACCCGACGACGGCCACCACGCCCGCGCCGAGCAGCGGCCAACCCAGTGACGGCAGCGACAGTCGGGTCGGCTGGGGCTGCGGATACCCGTAGCCGTAGGGCGGGCCGTAGCCGGGCGGCGGGCCGTAGCCGGGCGGCGGGTACTGCGGCTCGCCGTATGGCCCGGACTCCTCGGGCGGGCCCGGCGGTGGCGGCAGCGACATGCGTAGTCCAATCCTCAGAGGTTGACGCCGACGAGCCGCGCCTCGGGTCGCAACATGATGCCGAACCGCGCGTGCACACCGTCGCGGATGATGCGCGCGAGGTCGATCAGCTCGGCCGTGGTCGCATCGCCCCGGTTCGTCAGGGCCAGCGTGTGCTTGGTCGACAACGCGGCCGATCCCCGTCCGATGTCGAGACCGAAGCCCTTGCCGAATCCGGCGTTCTCGATGAGCCAGGCGGCCGAGAGCTTGATCTTGTCGTCGACCTGCCAGTTCGGGCAGCCGGCCGGCACCTTGTCGGGCGCGACGAACGGGTTGACGAAGAACGAGCCGACGCTCCAGGTGTCGTGATCGGCCGCGTCGAGCACCATCCCCTTGCTGCGCCGCAGTTCCAGGACGATCTCGCGCACCCGTGCCGACGGTGCGGTGTCCCCGGGCGGCACGCCCAGGCGCCGCGCGAGCTCGAGGTAGCGCACCGGCGGGGCGTCGGCGCTCTTGACCAGCCGGAACGTTACCGACAACACGACGAAGCGCTCGGTGTGCTTGAACGCGCTGGTCCGAAAGCCGAAGCCGCAGCGCTGTGGGTCCCAGTCCTCGACCGCGCCGCTCCCGCGGTCGAGGATGCGCAACCCGGTGATGACGTCGGCGACCTCGCTGCCGTACGCGCCGACGTTCTGCACCGGCGTCGCGCCGGTGAGGCCGGGGATGCCCGACATCGCCGCGAGGCCGGAGAGGCCCTCGGTCACGGTGCGGGCGACCAGGTCGTCCCAGCGCACCCCGGCGTCGACGGTGAGCAGCACGGCGTCGCCGTCGTCCTGCCGGTCCAGGCCGTCGCTGCGCACGAGGACCACGAGGCCGGCCCAGCCGTCGTCGCCGACGACGAGGTTGCTGCCACCGCCCACGACGAGCACGGGCTCGCCGGCGGCGTCGGCGGTGCGCACGAGGTCGACCAGCTCGTCGAGAGTCGCGGCGCTCACCGTCCGGTTCGCCGGGCCGCCGAGGCGCAGCGTCGTCAGGTCGGCAAGCACGGCAGGCACGACTCGCGACGTTACCGGTCTCGGCTCCGCCGCCGCCCGTCCCGCGATGATCTCGGTCCGAGCACGCACATTCGCGTGCTGAGGCCGAGATCATCGCGGGCGGCTTCTAGGGTGGACGGGTGGCCGACGCGCAGCCGCCGCGGCGGTCCAACCCGCGATTGGCGGCCGGCCGGGCCCGCGCGCTGGGCCGGCCGACCCGCGGCACCACGAATCCCAATCGGCTGCGGCGCATGGACAACTGGATCGTGGCGCGGCTGGGACCGGTGCTGCGCGCGGCGGCCGATCCGCTGGTCATCGACCTGGGCTACGGCGCGACGCCCGTCACCGCCGTCGAGCTGGCGGGCCGCCTGGCGCGGGTGCGGCCCGACGTGCGCGTCCTCGGGCTCGAACTCGACCCCGAGCGGGTGGCGGGCGCGCTGCCGGCAGCCGACCCGCCGCGGCTGGCCTTCGCGCGCGGCGGCTTCGAGCTCGGGGGTCACCGTCCGGTGCTGGTGCGGGCGGCGAACGTTCTGCGCCAGTACGACGAGGCCGCGGCGGCGGCCGCGTGGCGCACCATGTGTGCCGGGCTCGCCCCGGGCGGTCGACTCGTGGAGGGGACGTGCGACGAGGTGGGCCGGCGCGGGTGCTGGGTGCTGCTCGAGCGCGCCGGGCCGGTGTCGCTGACGTTCGCGTGCCGGGTCGAGACGCTCGAGCGGCCGAGTCAGCTGGCCGAGCGGTTGCCCAAGGCACTGATCCACCACAACATCGCGGGCGAGCCCGTACACGGGTTGTTGCGGGCGTTCGACGCGGCGTGGGAGTCGGCCGCGGCGCTGTCGGTGTTTGGGGCCCGGCAGCGCTGGCAGGCGGCCTGCGCCGCTCTGAGCGAGGCGGGCTGGCCGGTCGACACCACCCGCACCCGGCACGGCGAGCTGACCGTCGCCTGGTCCGCGGTGGCCCCACGCCCAGCGGGCGTCCAGAGCGGCTGACCGCTTCGGCTAACCGGGACCCGGGCGGGTTGCGCGATTACCCGCCCGGCCCCCGGAGTCTCGACCCGTCGCAGGCGCGTCAGCCGGCGAGCCGCTGGCGCACTGAGCCGAGCCCGAGCGTCGCCGATTCCGGCAGGTACGTGTGCAGGTGCAGGTCGACGTCGGGCACCATCCGGGTGCGGCCGACCTCGACCATGAGCCGTTGCGCCGCGTGCACCGCGGTCGCCGGGTAGGCGATGATCTCGTGGTAGCCGGCGACCTGCGCCACGCCCGCGAGGTGCGTCACGAGTTCGGTCCCGATCCCGAGACGCTGCCAGGCGTCCTGCACCAGCAACCCGATCTCCGCGCTCAGGTGGTTGTGCGAGCGGTCGGGGGTGAGTGACCCGATGGCCACGACCGAGCCGTCCGACATCGCCACCACGACGCTGAACTGGTTGCGCAGGGCGGCGTCCAGCGCGGCGACGGCCGGTGGCCGGCCGCCGGCGCGGTAGCGGTCGAGCAGTGAGCGCGGCGTGCACCGGGTGTGCATCTGCGCGACCGCCGCCAGGTCGCGCACCGTGCTCGGACGCACGATCATCGGGGTATTGCCGACCCGCAGCGTCCACGGCGCGCGGACCAGCTCGAGTAGTTCGTAGTTCTGGCTGCGCAGGGGCTGGCCGGGATCGCCGACCGGGACCGGGCGCATGCAGGTGGTCGAAGTGCTTCGCATGCAACGCACATTTTCAGCATTGCGTTTCGCGGATATGTCCAGCGCTCGACGGCTTTGCAACGCATATGCGGCCGGCAGTCCGCCAAGAGGGCTCTCAGGATTCGGGGCGGGCCGGGCCACGGTAACCTCGCCGTGGGCAGCTACTGCTACCCGGGCCTCTAGCTCAGTTGGCAGAGCAGCGGACTTTTAATCCGTGGGTCGTCGGTTCGAGCCCGACGGGGCCCACCTTCTATGGCCTTGATCAAAGGATGGTTTCGGTCGAATGGCGACGCAATCGATACTTTGATCAAGCTGCCCCGAGTGGGGTGGCGGATCGGGACGCGGCTCGGCGTGCCGCGCGTGGGTCGACGGCTTGAGATCGACCTCGTCCAGCCAGCGCTGAGCGTCGATCCGGCGGGCGAAGTTATGTGAGTACTCCTTGCTAGCGGCGTCGCGACGGGCTCGCCAGCGGCCGCCTGGGCGTGTCGCAACGCTGGCCGTGGTCGCCCCCGAATGCGTCGGAGCTTCGGTGTACCACCGGCACCTGAGAGCCACGATGGGCGGCCTGCCCTGCGTCCGCGGCATGCGCATGCCGGTGGCCACGGTCGTGGGCATGGTGGCCGACGGGATGACGGTGGACGAGATCCTGGCCGACTTCCCCGACCTCGAGGCCGAGGACGTCGCCGAAGCGCTGCGAGCGGGGTCGGGCTCGCACGCCTGATGGCGTCGGTTACGAACGTCTACGTCGACGGGTGCAACCTCTATTACGGGCTGCGCGGCGCTGCGTACAAGTAGCTCGACGTCGCAGCGTTGTTCGATCGGGTACTGCCACGCAACGACGTCCAGCGAATTCGCTGCTTCACCGCGCGGATCAAGCCGCAATCGGGTGATCCCGACGGCCCGGCGTCCGTTGCTCGCCAGGATGCCTACCTCGTGGCCGTGACGTCGTCGCCTCGGGTGTCGATCCACTACGGCCGGTTCCTGGCGTCCAAGTCATACGCACGCCTGGTCTCGCCGCCACCACCTCCCGCGTCCCCCACCATTCGGGTCCACAAGATGGAGGAGCAGGGGTCGGATGTGAACCTCGCCGCGTGGATGCTCTGACAGGCTGCGTAGCCGTCGCGGTCGCTGGTTGGGCAGCGGAGGACGTCCGCGATGAGGTGCAACTCGGCGCGGGTGCGGACGTCGTTCAGGTCGAGAATGCTGGTACTGAGACGTTGGCGGTGATCAGTGCGCGGGGCGCGAGGTTCTGGGTCAGCGGGGCGCGTTCGTCCTCGTCTTCGATGGGGTCGATGAGGTGTCGGTAGGCCTCGACGATCACTGAGTCCAGGGGATGCCCGAGGTAAAGCAAGGGGAACCCGGTCTTGGTCCCCCATCGTCCGTCGCCGAGGCGCCCGTCCAGTGCCGTGCTGGCGTGTCGGGCGCCGCGATGACGTTGCCACCGGCCGGTCAGCGTGGTGACCGCGCCGGCGGCAACGAGACGGGGCAGTTCGTCGTCCACGGCCTACATCGCTCCGGCCAGGCGTTGGGCCTCCCGCAGGACAGTGTCGATGTCTCCTGCGGTAACCAGGTCGATGGGCCGTTGGCCGCCGAAGTTGCGGTTTCGGGCCCGTAGCCAGATGTCGATGCCTTCGTCGGTGTAGACGTCGCGCAGTCCTTCGACCACGTACTGGACATCGAGCAGGCGTTCTGGGTCCGTGCGGACTTGGTGGTTGCTGAGGTTGACGGGTGAGGGTTTCCAGGATCGGCGTTGGAACCCAACGTCGAGCAGGAGGCTCGCCCGACCCGGATCGACGTACCTGCCGGCCGTGACCGCGGTAGTCACCCCGCAGCCAGCGCTGGGCGCACGGAGCGCGCGATGGCACCGGTCCGATGACTACCCCATCTCGTCGGGTCGCCACAGATTGCTGCTGGCGTGCGTCAGTGTGGGTGTGGGAGGTGATTCGGTGGCGGCCAAACTCGGATTTGAGTCGTTCGTTCGCGCCCATGCCTCGGAGCTCCTTCGTGCCGCTGTGTTGCTCACTGGCAGCCGAGACCGCGGAGAGGAACTGCTCCAGGAGACACTCACCCACCTGTATCCGCGTTGGGAAAAGGTCACGGCCGCCGATGTGCCGGTGGCCTACGCCCGACGCGCCTTGGTGAATCAATTCGTCAGCGAACGACGGTCACCGCGGCGAAACAGCGTCTCAGTGTGGGAGGTGCCCGAGCGGCCCGACGGCCGTGATCTCGGCGAGGCGGTCGCCACGAAGCACGCGATCTGGCAGATGTTGGGTGAGCTCCCCGAGCGGCAGCGGGCCGCGGTGGTCCTGCGGCACTTCTACGACCTCACCGATGCCCAGATCGCCGACATTCTGCACTGCCGGGTCGCCACGGTTCGCAGCATCATCAGCCGCGCCATTGGCGTCATGAGGCGAGGCCTAGTCCCAGACGGGCTCGACAGCAAGGCGGGTACGTGATGGATCGAACCAGTGTCGTCGAGCAGCAAGTCACCACCACCCTCAACGAGGTCGCGTCGGTGACGCACGCCGACAGCGAGTTGATCGAGCGACTTATCCGCAATGCCCAGGTGGGCTACCCTTCGGCGCGCGCCGAACGCCATCGCCCGGTCTGGATTAGGCCCCTGCTGGCGGCTACCGTCGTGGCGGCGATCGCCGCGGCCGCGGTATTAGGCAATCTGCCAGGGCGCCACGTACACCCTGGCACCGCCACCTCGACTGCTCCGGCACCTTCGGCTTCGCGCTCACCGTCTTCAGCCCCGACGCCCACCGTTCCGAAGGCCAACAGCCCATTCCGGCCGCTGGCCTGCACCATCCCGTTTCCGGACAGCTGGGCCAGCGTCCAGTCGCCCATCATCCGACCCCCCGGTGCGGCCAGCTACGCCGCGAGCAGCGGCCTGTCCATCCTCGCCATGTCCGCCACCGGCGCCGTCCTCGCCTCGTCCGACCTCGCGCCGAACGGTGACCTGGTGCTCGTCCGGCCGGACCGATCCACCCGAGTGCTCTACCGACTGCCGACATCGCTGGCCGGGCAGCCTAGCCTCCGCCTCGGCAGCGGCCAGATCGACACCCAGTGGGCTGCGTTCGCTGTGATCCTTGGCCGCGGGCAGGGGGCCATCGGGGCGATTGAGGCAGTAAACCTCGCCACCGGGACGGTCCACGTCGTGCGCGACGCCGGCTTGGGAACGGACATGATCGTGTCCGACCCGCAGCTCCTGGATGGGCACGTGTATTGGAGCGAAGTCAGCAACACCGGCCAGGGCAAAGTCTACGACTACGACCTCGCCACTGCCGGCCAGTCGACCCTGGACAGCGGTGCTGTCATCGGCCCCCAGCTCATTGGTGGCGCGATTGAATGGAGCCGCGACGGCAAGGTCGTCTGGCACGGCTCGCCGAGCCTGCCGCCGGGGTTCCACGTCGACCCCGGCAAGACCGTCGCGCTGTTGCAGGACGGATCGACCTACGCCTGGAGGGCTTGGGTAGGAACCGGCACCGCCCAGCGCGACGTCATCTATCTGACCACGTCCGGCCGGCAAAAGCCGGTCGTCGTTTATCGCCCTCCGAGCGCCGACATCGTGCCCGCGCTGCTCGCCCTGACCGGCCCCTACGTCATCTTCGACAACAACACCGACATCACGGTGTTGGACACCCGCACTGGCGCAGCCACCACGCTCACCAGCTCCCGGCCACCGTTCACCACCGCGGCCGCGGCCGCCGGTCTGATCGCGTTGAACGTCGTCGGGTCCAAGGGCGGCGCCCAACTCGTCACCATCCGACGCGACGCGCTTACCGAACTTCACTGCTAGCCCACCCTCGCATTGGCCTTGATCAAAGGATGGTTTCGGTCGAATGGCGACGCAATCGATACTTTTGATCAAGCGGCCCCGCGTGGGGTTGGCGGATCGGGACGCGCCTCGGCGTGCCGCGCGATGTAGAGCGCCCAGAGCACCAGCGGGATCTGCAGCGGCAACCGGGCCCAGGCGATCAACGCGCTGCCGTGCCCGTGCACCGAGTCGACGGCCATCTTGATGTTGGCGGGGTACACGACGACGAACAGCACGACGCAGGCCCAACCTGCCCACCGACGCGTCCGCGGTACCACGAGCAATACGGCACCGGACAGCTCGGCCACGCCACTCACCCCCACCCAGAACGCGGGCGAGCCGAGGAACCCGGGCACGATCGACTCGAAGCCGCTGGGCGACGCGAAGTGCCAGGTGCCGGTCGTGACCAACAGTGCGGCCAGCCCGAACGCCGCCCACTTGGCCCGGAATTGCACGCTGCCTCCGCCTCGTCCCGCCGTGTCGGCGTTGTCCTGCCAGTTTCCCGGATGGCCGGGGCGGCTGCCCGCGCACGTCGTACCCGCGTGCCAGAGTGGGCGCGTGGCAGACAGCGACGAGCCGGTCGTGCTGGCGATCGACGGGAACTCCCTCGTCCACCGCAGCTTCCACGCCCAGGCCCGCACCGGGCAGCTCACCGACGACGGCCGGCCCACGTGGGCGGTCCGCGGGCTGCTGATGCAGCTCGTCGCCGCGGTCGAGCGCATCCGCCCCAGCGCCGTCGTCATCGGCTTCGACGACCCCGACTCCTCGACCCGCCGCGAGCGCTGGCCGGAGTACAAGGCGCACCGCGTAGACAAGCTCGAGACGCTCGTCGACCAGCTCAGCGCCGCCGCCGCCGTGATGCGCGAGCTCGGGGTGTGCGTGGTCGTTCCGGCCGGTCTGGAGGCCGACGACGTCCTCGCCTCGACCGCGGCCTACGCCAAGCGCGTCGCCGCCCGCACGGTGATCATGACCTCTGACCGCGACGCGTTCGCGCTCATCGACGACACCACGCGTGTGTTGCGCATCATCAACGGTGGCGTCGACGCATCACCGCTGATGACCGCCGCCCGGCTCGAGCTGTTGCTCGGCATCCGGCCCGAGCAGTACCGCGACTACGCCGCGCTGCGCGGCGATCCGTCCGACAACCTGCCGGGGGTGCGCGGGGTCGGCCCGCGCACGGCCGCCCGGTTGCTGCAACAGCTCGGCCAGGCCCAGCGGGCCTTCGACGATCTCGACGCGGTGCGGGTGGCCCTCGGCGCCGGCATCGCCGCCCGGCTCTGCGCCGCGGGCGCGCGCAAGGCCTGGCAGCGCAACTGCCAGGTGATGACGATGCACACCGACGTCGCGATCGAGCTCGACCTCGCGGCCGGGCCCGGTGTGCTGCCGCTGGACGCCGAGGCGGTGCGGGCCGCGTTCGCCGCGCAACACCTCACCTGGACGGCGAAGGACGCGCTGCGGGTGCTGGCCGGCCTCGACGCCGAAGCCGAAGCTGACGCCGGCCCGGTCGTGCCGCGCCACGCGGCCCTGCCGTCGTGGGTACGGGGCGCGACGGGTGGCAGCCGCGGCCCGCTGCCCAAGCTGCCGGCGCGGCGCCCCGAGCCCGCGCAGCTCTCGCTCTTCTGACCGCACGCCCCGCCCTGGATCAACACAGACGGAGCAGATCGCTGACGCAGCGGACTCAGGCAGGACCCAGGACATGGGATTCAAAGGCGTCCCGAAGCAACACCCGAGCAGTGACGGGGTCGGCCGCGGCATCGGTCGAGCACAACACGCACCCAGGCGACACACGATGCCACCAGATGCCGCGCACCGGCAGGACGGCAACGCTCGCCTGCACCGCACCAAGGTCCACCTGGCGATCGAAGGCGACGTCTTCAGCGGTCTGCTTCATCACCGACCAGTCCAGGGGTGACCCCGACATTCCATCTCGCTCAGACGACGGACGAGCCGATTCCCACTGCTTGAAAGCCGCGAAGCTCGCCCTGGCCGCAGCCCGCAGAGCCGGACGGTCGGCGAGCGCCTCGAAGGTCGGCGGATCGCAAACGGCCTCGTGGGCAGCTATCCGCCGTCGCGCATGGGCTCGGTCGCCGCGGTCGTGCTGTCGGTCCCGGAATTCGAGATCGAGGATCTGCCCCCACCATCGCCGCCACTGATCGACCGCGTCGCGGCGCACACCAGCGTCCAGGGCACCAGTCACGTCCGGAACTGCACCGATCAACGAGGGGACGTCCGCGGCGAGGCCCACGACATCAAGCCCAGCAGCCTCACGGACGAAAAGAGCAAGCTCGACCAGATAGCCGTGCTTGACGTCAAGTCGCCACGACGACGTCCCCGCCAACCGCACCTCAACATCAACTCCCTGGACCAGCACGTTACGCCGAACCGCACCCAGGGAACGGCTCGGAACAAGCTCCATCGACCCGATAAGTCCCACATCCGATGCACGAGCCTGGCCTCTTGATCTCTGGCTGGCAGGACGAGGACCACGGATCGAGGTCGAGCGGCGTCTTATCTCACGTGGACATGAGCGACTTCGACGAGTTCGCCCGGCGCGAGCTGGACGGGTTGCTGCGCTACGCCACGGTGCTCACCGGCGACCGGGAGCTGGCCCGCGACCTCGTCCAGGACGTGCTGTTCAAGGCGTATCGCCGATGGTCACTGGTGGCCGCCGCCGACCATCCGCACGCCTACCTCCGGACGATGCTCACCCGGGCGTACCTGTCCTGGCGCCGCACCTGGGCCGTCCGCAACATCCTCTTGCCCTTCGACGAGCTACCTGAGGGGCCGCCGACGGGTGATCATGCCGGCACGATCGCTGACCGGGACGCCGCCGTGCGGCGGTTGAGCCAGCTGCCGCGGCGGCAGCGAAGCGTGCTCGTGCTCCGCTACTACGAACGTCTCACCGACGCCGAGATTGCCGATGTTCTCGGCTGTTCGGCCGTCACCGTGCGCGGTTACGCCGCCCGCGCCCTGGCGAGCCTGCGCGCCGACATCGGGCCCACCCTCGTGACTACCTCTGAAACAACGGAGCACTCATGAACACCGAAGACCTGCTCACGGTTCTGTTCGCCGACGAGGCCGACCGTCGACCCGAGTCGGCCGAGGTCCTCGACGCTGTGCACCAGCGGATCGCCCGGCGCGGCCGCATAACGGGCTCCCGCGCCGCGAGCGCGATCGGGGCTGCGGTGGCAGTCGCCGCGATCGCGGTCACCGCCACAGTCGTCACTACATCGTCGGACCACCGCACCGATCCCGCCGTTGGGGCCGCGCCGGCGACAACCGCACCAACGACACCGGCGTCGTCAGCGCCGCCGACGCACAGTCCCAGCTCGACGAATGCACTGACGCACACCGCAACGCCGCGCCGGAACGCGCCGAGTGCCAACAACGGGGGCAGCGGCTACTCGACGATCAACGCAGGGTGGCTCCCCGGTCCGGCCAAGCAAGATCCAATCGGCACCTCGCGACGGCCCGGCTTCGAGGAACGCGATTGGGACGTCACGGTGGACGGCGTCGCGATGGACGTGATCATCTGGACCGAATCGGGATCTCTGCCGTCGCGAATGCAGGCCACCGGCGGGAAGGCTGACTACCAGCACCTCATCGTCAACGGCCACCCGGGACGCAAGTTCGTCGGGACCAACGCCACCATCGTCGCTTTCGACCTGGGCAACGGCAGGATCGCCTACGTCGGCCCCAGCGTCAGGCAAACGACCGCCAAGGTCACGAGCGCACGCATCGCCA
>CAXTHY010000007.1:41808-43879 GCA_964244175.1 uncultured Jatrophihabitans sp.
TGACATTCGCGCGCCCCGCGGACGGGCACGCTCGGCTTAGAGTTCGAAGGTGTCCACGCCGTCGACCGAACCACGCGGGGCGGCCAAGGCCCGCGGCCTCGTACTCGTCGTCGAGGACGAGCCCGCCATCGCCGACCTGATCCGCCTCAACCTCGCCAAGGCCGGGTACGGCGTGCACGTGGAGCACCACGGCGACAACGCGTTGGCGGCCATCGCCCGCTTCAAGCCCGCGGCGATCATCCTCGACGTCGGCCTGCCGGGTATCGACGGCGTGGAGATCTGCCGGCGGCTGCGGGCCGAGCAGAACTGGACGCCGGTCCTGTTCGTCACCGCCCGCGACGACGAGGTCGACCGCATCGTCGGTCTCGAGATGGGCGCCGACGACTATGTCACCAAACCGTTCTCACCCCGCGAGCTCGTCGCCCGCGTCACCGGGGTGCTGCGCCGGACGAATGGGGTGCCCGAGGCGGCGCCGCAGACCGTCGGCCGGGTGACCCTCGACGCCGCCCAACGCCGCGTGTTCGTCGGCGCTACCGAGCACAGCCTCACGGCGACGGAGTTCGACCTGCTCGCGCACCTGATGCGCCGGCCCGGCCGCGTCTTCACCCGCGAGCAGCTGCTCAGCGAGGTGTGGGGGTACTCGTCCGTGGCCGGCACCCGCACGGTGGACGTGCACATCGCCCAGCTGCGGTCCAAGCTCGGCGGCGACAGCCCCATCCGCACCGTGCGCGGGGTCGGGTACGCGGCCGAGGACGCGGCCCAGTGAACGGACGGCCCGATCGACGGCCGGCGACCGCCACTCCCGTGGCTCCCGCGCCGCGGCGGCGGCTGAGCATCGCCACCCGCATCTCGATGCTCAGCGTCGGGATCGCCGTCCTGACTGCGGTCATCGCGGGCGCGCTGGCCACCGGGCTGCTGCGCAACGCCGGCGCCGGCTCGGCCCGCCAGAGCCTGGCCCGCCTGGCCGACGTCACCCAGACAGCCACTGGGCAGGGTGGGGTCATCGCGCAGCGCAAGCTGCACCGCGCCCTGCAGGGTCTCAATGTGCGGGCCGGCGTGATCCGGCCGAATGCCACGCTCGCGACGAGCGCGCCGCTCGTGCGCCGCGCGGTGACGGCCGCGGACATCGCGAAGGTGCTGGCCGGGCAGGACGTGTCGGCCGTGCGCACCGTCTCCGGTACCACCGTGTTTGTCGAGGCCCGCGCCGCCGGCCGCGGCGGCATCGTCATCGTCCAGCGGCAGGTCGACGCGACCGCCCAGACCCGCGTCGCCATTAGACGCCTCGCCCTCGCCCTGCTCATCGCCGGCGTGCTCGCCGCGCTCATCGGGCTGCTCGTGGCCTGGCGGGTGGCGCGCCCGCTGCGTCGCACGGCCGCCGCGGCCCACTCGCTCGCCGCGGGCAACCGCGACGTGACGCTGCCGGCGCAGGGCCCGCAGGAAGTCGTCGAGGTCAGTCACGCGATCAACACGCTCGCCGCCGGGCTGCGGCATTCCGAGGCCCGGCAGCGCGAGTTCCTGCTCTCGGTCTCGCACGACCTGCGGACCCCGCTGACCACGCTGTCGGGCTACGCCGAGTCGCTGGCCGACGGCGTCGTCCCACCCGATCAGACGGCGCAGGTCGGCGCGGTGATGCGAGGCGAGGCGCGGCGGCTGGAGCGGCTGGTGGGCGATCTGCTCGACCTAGCCCGGCTCGGTGCCCGCGACTTCCGCATCGACATCGCGCCGGTCGATCTCGTGGCGCTGGTGCATGGGGCGGCCCGAGTGTGGGAGCCGCGCTGCGCCGCCAGCGGTGTCGCGTTCGCGCTCGAGGCCCCGCCCGCCGCGGTCTGGACCCACACCGACGCCGCGCGCGTGCGGCAGGTGCTGGACGGCCTGTTCGACAACGCGCTGCGGGTCACGCCGGCCGGCGCCCGCATCGTGCTGGCCGCCCGCCCCGAGCCGGGCTGGGCCGTGGCCGAGGTCCGCGACGCCGGCCCGGGCCTGACTGACGCCGATCTGCCGGTCGCGTTCGAGCAAGGCGTGCTCTACGAGCGCTACCGCGGCGTGCGGCAGGTGGGCACCGGTCTCGGCC
>CAXTHY010000007.1:43889-71847 GCA_964244175.1 uncultured Jatrophihabitans sp.
CGGGGTGGACCCGTACGATCGCGAGGCCATGCTCCAGCGCGGCCGGCGCCTCGACGAGAGCGTCGCCGGCGACGGGTTCGGCCTGGCGATCGTGCACGGTCTCGTGCGGCGCCTGGGCGGGACGATCGAAGCCGGTCACGCCCAGGAAGGAGGCGCCCGGTTCACCGTGCGCCTCCCGCTGGATCGGGCTGGTGTTACTTCGTTCCCTTGACCTCGACGATGCGCTTGGCGGCCAGCTTCGTCGTTCCGGTCCCGGCGACGACCACGTGGTCACCCTTGGCGATCTGGCTGATCGAGGACGCGGTGGCCTTGCCCTTCGTCTTCTGGCCGCTCGCGGTCTTCTGACCGACGGTGCGTTCGCGGACCTTGGTGTCCTGGCCGACCGCGAACGTCTCGCTCTTCTTGTCGGCGGCCTGGACGGTGATCGACGTCGACGACACCGAGGTCACCGTCCCGGTGATCAGATCGTGGGTGACGAACTTGCCGTCCTTGCCCTTCGTCACGAACTGGCCGTGCGCGAGGCGACGCAGCAAGTGGCCCTGCTTGGCGTCCGTGCCGGTGAGGGCGATCGCGGTGCCACCGGCGCCGACGATGGCGGCGGCGGTGACGCCACCGACCAGGATTCTGCGATACAACAACGGGACTCCTCGGGGCAGGTGTACGTGCTGGCTTCCGGCAACCACTGTCACCCGCCGACGTTCGCCCGGCGGCAAGGCAATGTTCGGGTCAGGTAAGGACCTCCATAATGTGAGGCACCCATGGACGCCACACAGCGATGAACGACTTGGCCGAGAAGGCCCTGCACGGTCTCACCGTCGCCCGCCAGGCGGTGCGCGACCGGGTCCTGCTGTCCTTCGCCGTCGTCGGGTTCGGCATCGCGGTGATCGTGGTCGCGGCCGGCGGGGAGGTCGGGGCCCTGCAGCCGACGCGGCCGCTCACGACGTGGCTGGGCCTGCAGGACTCGAGCCGCGAGGTGCGCCCGAACGTGGCGGCCGCCCTGCTGCTCTGCGCGGTCATCGCCCTCGTGGCGCTGTGGCTGGTCGTCGTCGAGTACGTCCGCCGCGCCCCGCAACCGGTCGGGCACGTGTGGTGGGTGGCCGCCGCGTGGGGCGTCCCGTTCGCCATCGGGCCGCCGCTGATGTCCACCAGCGTGTACAGCTACGCGGCGTACGGGCTGGTGCAGCGCCGTGGCCACGATCCGTACAGCTACGTGCCGTCGCGGCTCGGGGATTCCCCGGCCGTCGCGGCCATCGACCCCGGGTCGCGGGGGACGCCCAGCGGCAGCGGGCCGCTGGGCACCCTGATCCAGCACCTCGCCGTCTCGGCCGGCAGCGGCAGCGCGCTCGGCGCGGTGATCGCACTGCGGATCGTCGCCGTGGCGGCCGTCGTGTGGGCCGCCCGGCTCGCGGCCGAACTCGGTGGGCGCCACCCCGACCGCGCGTTGACGCTGGTCGCGCTCAATCCCCTCGTCCTGCTCTATCTGGTGTCCGCGGCCCGGCTGGACGCGCTGATGATCGCGTTCATGTTGGCCGCGCTCGTTGCCGCCAAACAGCGCCGCTGGCTCAGTGCGGTGGCCCTCGTCGGTCTCGCCGGGTCGGTTACCGCGGCGGCGTTCGTCGTACTGCCCGTTCTCGTCGCCGTGCACCTTGGCGCCCGGCGCCTGACCCGGCGCTGGCAGGTCGTGGGCGGTGATCTGGTCGTGGCCGCCGTGGTCAGCGCCGCGCTGGGCCTCGTGGTCTCCGGGGGGTTCGGGTGGATCGCGGCGTCCGGCAAGCAGTTCGCGACGCACACCCCGTTCTCGGTCGCGGGCGCGACCAGCGTCGTACTCACGCCGATCGTGCGCGGTGCGTCGTACGACGACTTCGCGATCGGCGGCCGGGTCACCGCAATGACGGCGATGGTCTGCGTCGTCGGTTACCTCGTGCTCACCGCGCGGGTTCGGGGGCTCGAACGCAGCGCGGGCTATGCGCTGCTCGCGGTCGGGCTGTTCGCGCCGGTGCTGCACCCCTGGTACCTGCTCTGGGGTGCGCTCACCCTGGCGCCGAGTGCCGTCGGCGCCCGGCGGATCGCCGTGCTGGCCCTGTGCGCCGGCGGCTGTGTGCTCGTCCCGCCAGGCTTCTCCGACACGGTGGCCAACGTCCTCACCGGGCTGCTCGTGGTGGCCGTGCTCGTCGGCGCGGCGCTGGTGCTCGCGCCGCGCTATCGCCCGTCGGAGATCTCGCGCACGGCCGGCCGGACGTCGGCCAGATAGACGGCCGACACCACAACGGAGATCAGCGAGATCGGGAATGCGGGCGGGCTCGCAAACGTGCCCAGCAAGCCGGAGATCAGCAGGATCGCCAGCCAGGCCGGCTTAGTCAGCTTGTCGACCGCGGGGAACGCGGCCGGCTTGCGCACCAGGCAGTCGAGCAACGCCCACAGCCGCAATGCCGCCAGTGCATAGAACAGGACGAGGTCGGTCCAGAACTGCAGATCGGCGACGACATTCACTCCTCAAGCGTACCTACGCAAAGACGAAGCTGCCCCGTCCCGGATCGGGACGGGGCAGCTCGCGTGTGGCCGTGTGGTTCAGCTCTGGCTGGTGCGCTTGGCCGGAGCTTTGCGCGCGGCCGGCTTGCTGGCCGGCTTGGTGGCGGGCGAGGTGGACGAGCGGGTCGCGGCCGGCTTGCGGGCCGGCTTGGCGGCGGCCTTGGTCGGCTTTGAGGCCGACTTGGTGGCCGGCTTCGTCACCGGCTTGGCGCCCAGGCCGGTCAGTTCCTGCACCGGCTTGACGACGCGCTGCTGCACGGTGTCAACGACGAGCGCGATGCGCTTGTCGTTGAGGACGCCGGACACGAAGACCTCGACCTTGTCGGTGACGACGCTCGTGTACTCCTTGATGTGCGCGACGTACGGCTCGACCGCCGCGGTGATCGCGTCGATGTTGACGGCCTTCCCGACGAGGTCGTTGGCCTGCCCGCTGACGTCGTTGAGCTGGGCCTGGGCGGTGTCGAGGACCTGCTTGCCCTGACTGACTGCGGTGTCCGCGTAGGCGCGGATGTCGCTGGTGATGGACATGGATGGCACTCCTGATCTTGTGGTGGGGGCTGATCTCGTGGGGGGCCGGTGGGCCGGCTACTCGCCGGCGGCAACCGGTTCGGTCACGGTCGGCACGACGAGCGGATCGTCGGCCGCACGCTTGAGCTGGGCGTTCTCGCGTCGAAACGAGTCGTAGATGTCGAGCAGCACTTGCTTCTGACGCTCCCCCAGGTCCTCGTCGGCCATGATCGCGGCGACGAGTTCGGGGTTGCCCTCGCGGAATTCGAGGAAGCCGGCCCGCACGTAAAGCTGCTCGGCCGAGATCCGCAATCCTTTGGCGATCTGCTGCAGGATCTCGGCACTGGGCTTGCGGAGGCCACGCTCGATCTGCGAGAGGTAGGGGTTCGAAACGCCTGCGAGCCGAGCGAGCTGACGCATGGACACCTGGCCCTGCTGGCGCTGCTCCCGGATGAATTCTCCGATGGCGGCGCCGCTGCGTTTGGCCTGTTCCTTCGGCCCCTCGGCGATCACGGAACCCAGTCTGCCAACGGGTGCTAGCTATTGCAAGCACTCAGCTAGCGACCTGTGTCACGTCGGCGGTCAGGCGGCGGAACCGATCGCCCAACCCAGCGCCACGGCGCCCAGGCCGGCTCCGACGCTGACCACCGCGTTGGCCGTGGCGAACCAGCGCCGGCCGTCCTGGGCGAGACGCACGGTCTCGTAGCTGAACGTCGAGAACGTGCTCAGCGCGCCGCAGAAGCCCGTCGCCACCAGCGCCTGCACCTGGGGCGACACGTGCCCGGCGGCGCCGGCGATCACCCCGAACACCACCGACGCGACGACGTTCACCGTCATCGTCCCCCACGGGAACCCCGAGTCGTGCCGGGCCTGGACGGCCCGATCGGTGAGGTACCGCGCCGGCGCGCCGACGGCGGCGCCGAGCGCCACCAGCAGCGCGATCATCGTCGCGTCCGCTGGATGAGCCTCGTCGTCGCCGGCATCGCCAGCAGCACACCGAGCAGGCACACCAAGACCGACACAACCACGTAGGCCGCTGCCACCAGTGGACGATGCGCCAGCAGCAGCCGGTAGGCGTCCACGGCGAACGTCGAGAACGTGGTGAACCCACCGAGCACGCCGACGCCCAGGAACGGCCGGGCCAGCCGCGGCGGCGCCGCGCTCTCGGCGAGGGTGGCCATCAGCACGCCGAGCAGGGCGCTGCCGATCACGTTGGTGAGCAGTGTCGCCCAGGGCCACGCGGTGTTCGCGTGTGGGACGAGTTCGGCCAGGCCGTACCGCGCCTCGGCGCCGACGACTCCGCCGACGGCTATCGCGAGCAGGACATCCGATTCTCCGCTGCGTGGGCCAGATTCTTTGGGGCGCATGCCACTACCTCCTCGTGCATGAGCTCCTCGTGCATGAGGTAGGGACCGTTGGCGTGCACCCAGTGGTGCAGTCGCGGTTGTCGGCGAGCCCCTCCGCCGTCGTCACCAGATTAACCCACCCGGGCGGGGTGCTGCGGCACGGACGCTTGAGGATTGCCCGCATTCGCGCTTCCCGGCGCCGCCCGCCCGCGGCCCGCAAGGTCGCCGCCGCCCGCCGCCCGCTGCCTCGTCGCCCCGCCTCGTCGCCCCGTCGCCCCGTCGCCCCGTCGCCCGCAGCCCCGTCGCGCCGCCGCGCAAGGCCGCACCCAGCGCCGCAGAGCATGAATGCGGGCAGTCCTCAATCGTTCGTGCAGCACCACACCCCGTCCGGGTCGGCAGCCAGCCGCAGGCCGACGCCGCGCCGCGCCGACACCAGCCTCGCGAGAACCACACCGTCGGTCGGCAGGTCCTCAGTCGACGAGGGCGGTGTGACTGCCGATCTGCAGGGTCGTGCCGGGCTCGATGTTGCGCTTGATGACGGCCAGCCCGATGGGTCCGAGCTCGTAGTGGTGGACGGCGGTGCCGAGAAAGCCGATAGCGCGCGCGCCGTTCTCGGCCGGCGTGCCGGGTGGCGGCAGCTCGTCGGACTCACCGGCCAGGTGCACGAGCACGAGCCGCCGGGGCGGTCGGCCCAGGTTCTGTACCCGCGCCACCGTCTCCTGACCGCGATAGCAGCCCTTGTCCAGGTGCACGGCCGAGCCGATCCAGCCGACCTCGTGCGGGATGGTGCGGTGATCGGTTTCCAGACCCAGTCGGGGCCGCCGCGCCTCGACGCGCAGCGCCTCGAACGCCCACAGCCCGGCCGCGTGCGCGCCGGCAACCACGAGCGCGTCGAACAGCTCGGCGCGGCGGGCGCGGGGCACGAGCAGGTCGACGGCATCGGCGCCCGGCCATGGCATGCGGCGGACGAAACCGCCGCCCGCGAGGCGGACGGCGCGGCCGGCGGTCTCGGGAACCGGCAGCCCGGCGACGGCCAACCCGGCGACGGCCAGCACCGTGGCCGCGGCCGGCCCGACCAGCGAGAGCACGGCCCAGTCGGCCGAGACGTCGGCTGGCGCGACGCGCTTGAGGAACTGCATCTTGCGCAGGTACCCGAGCACCTCGGCCGCGGCACCAGGCTCGGTGTCGAGCCAAACCGTCTCGTCGAGCTCGGTGACCTGCCAGTGCTGTTCCACGTGCCCGTGCGGCGAGAGGACGAGCGACTCGGTCGAGTCGCCGTCACCCAGCAGGGCCACGTGTTGCGAGCAGATCGTGTGCAACCAGGCCAGCCGGTCGGCGCCGGGCACGGCCAGGACCTCGCGGTTGCTGCGGTCGACGACCGCGGCGCCGGTCGCCATCAGCCGTTGCTCGCGCAGCGGGTCACCGTAGTGCCAGGCGACGCCGGCATCGCGTCCGTCCGCGGCCACCGCATGCTCGGGATAAGTGGTCATCTCGTTGGGTTCATCGCGCGCTTGCCTCGTTTTGTTCCGCGGTGCATGCGCGGCAGGTGCCGAAGACGGTCAGATGGGAGCGGTCGAGCACGAAACCAGCCTGGTCGAGCAAGCCGGCCTCGAGCGCGTCGACCAGCGACGGGTCGGCGTCGACGACCCGGCCGCAGTGGTGGCAGACGACGTGGCTGTGCTGATCCTCGGCCGGGCGGTACGACGCCGCGCCGTGGCCCAGGTGGGCGTGGCGCACCAGGCCAAGCTGCTCGAACAGCTCGAGGGTGCGGTAGACGGTGGCGACGTCGACGCCGGAGACCGTGTCGCTGATCTCGTCCGGCGTGGCATGGCCGAGCCGGCGCACCGCGGCCAGCACCTGCTCGCGCTGTGCGGTGACCCGCAGGCCGTGCGAGCGCAGCTGGGTCGCCAGGTCGGCCGTCGAGGCCGACGACCGGTGCGCGTGCGAGTGGCGAGCATTCATCGTCCCCATCGTAGGTAGCGTGACGCCCGTGGCGAATACGCAATCCACGGTGCTCGCGGTACTGGGCCAGGGAGTGGTCGACGCGACCACCCCGGTCGGCCGGGCCGACGACGCCGGGCTGGCCCGCGGCGACGGCTGCTTCGAGGGCTGCCGGGTGATCGATGGCGCGGTCGACAAGTTCGACGCTCACCTGGCCCGGATGATGCGTTCGGCCGCGTCCCTCGACATTCCGTTCGACGCCGCCGCCTGGCGCGAGCTGGTCGAGACGGCCCTGGGTGCCTGGGCTGAACCGGGCGAAGCGGCGATGAAGCTGCTGCTGACCCGCGGCCCGGCGCAGGGCCGACCGACCGGCTTCGTCATGATCACGCCGCTGCCGGCGCTCTATCCGCGGCAACGGCGCGAGGGGCTCGCGGTGATCACGCTGTCGCGCGGGCTGGCCGCCGACGCGTTCGCCGCGGCGCCGTGGCTGCTCGGCGGGGTCAAGACGTTGTCGTACGCGGTGAACATGGCGGCGCAGCGCGAGGCCGCACGCCGCGGGGCGGACGAGGTCGTGTTCGTCAGCAGCGACGGGTTCGTGCTCGAGGCGCCCACCGGGTCGGTGGTCTGGGTGCGCGGCCGCTCGCTGCACACGACCCCCACCGGCGCCACCGGCATTCTCGGCGGCACGACCCAACAGCGCCTCTTCGCGCACGCCGCGGCGGCCGGGTGGGAAACCGCGCAGACGCTTGCTCGCGTCGACGATTTGCATGCTGCGGACGTGGTGTGGGTGACGAGCAGCGTGCGCGGGCCGGTCGACGTCGTCGATCTCGATGGGACGAAGCGCGCGCGGGTGCCCGATGTCAACGCCGAGATCCGCCGCCTCGCCGGCTTCTGAGCGGGTCGCTGAAACGGCGTTGCCGCAACCCACATCGCGTCGTACGGTGGTCGTACACGAGAGAGGGGGTGGTCCAAAGTTGAGTACTTACCGGACGCGTGAGGTGGCTTCCAGCTAACCACCGCAAGTGCAACGGACCTGCGAGGGCGACGCCCCCTGCCGCTGACGCGGTGGTGAGCAAATTCCCTGGTAGCTACCCGGCCCCCGAGCTGTCGGCCCGTCCAGCCGACCCGCCCAGTGCGGAAGAAGCTCGGGGGCCGTTTTACGTCCCGGACGCTCAGACAAGGTGCGTCAGCCGGTAGATCGGCTTGCTGTACCAGGTGACCATGCCCTCGTTCTCGAGGAAGGCCATGATCTTCTCGGCCATCCAGCGCCGCGTCTGGTGGTAGTAGGGGTTGGTGCGCGCGGCCTCGGCCGCCTCGGCCGGGTCGAGGCCGACCTCGCGGTAGACGTCCGGGCTGATCAACGACGCCGCGACGAACGAGGCCACGATCGCCGATGCGAGGTTGCTGATGACCTTGGCGATCGGCCCGATGCTCGCCATCTGCCGGCTGACCTCCTCGCGGGCGAACCGCACGTGCCGCGCCTCTTCGACGACGTGGATGCGGTTCACCATGCGCACGAGCGGGTGCACCGACTCGTCGTTGACGGTCTCGCGCTGCAGCCGGTCGGTGATCTCCTCGGCGACGAGCACGGGCGCGAACAGGGTCGGCCCGGCGGCGGTGGCCTTGTAGACCCGGGCCAGCTGGTGGACGAACCGGCGCGGCCGGTACGTGGGAGCGCCCAGGCGGGCGATCGCCTTGGCGAACATCAGGATGTGCCGGGTCTCGTCGCCGATCTCGGTCAGCGCGTACTGCGTGCGCGGGTCCTGCGGGTCCTGGTGGTAGGCCCAACGCGCCAGCATCTGGATCAGGATCAGCTCGAACCACAACCCGGTCGAGGCGACGCTCGCGAGTTCCTGCCGCGACAGCTCGATGCGCTGCGAGTCGCTCATCCGGTCCCAGAGCGGCGTGCCGTAGAGCGACGTGCGCTCGAACGGCATGAACTTCATGTCCAACTCGACCGGGGCGTCCCAGTCGATGTCCAGGCCCGGGTCGTAGGAGTTCTTCGACGACGAGGCCAGCAGCCGGGCCGCCGTCTTGCGGACGCTGTCGAGGGGTGCCACTGCGGTCATGCGAGCCTCCACGAGCTGTTGGTGCGCCACCGATACCGCGATCGGCAGTATCTCTCACAGTGTGTAGCACTTACATGTTGCCTTGACAAGCCGTCACACGTACCCGCACCGACGGCTCCGCCTACGCTCGAGTCATGTCCCGCCCGACCGAGGCCGCCGCTCGCCCGCGCGACGGCCGCTCGACCAGGTGGGACCCGCACCGCCGGGAGCGGCGGATGGCGATCATCACCGCCGCCATCGACGCGATCGACCGGTACGGGCCGGACGCGCTGACCGGGCAGATCGCCGAGATCGCCGGTGTGCCCCGTACTCACGTGTACCGGCACTTCGACGGCAAGCACGCGCTGGACACCGCGGTGTCGGCTCACGTGGCCAACCAGATCGGTGAACAGATCCGGGCCGGCCTCGCCGTCCAAGGCTCGGCCCGCGAGATCATCAGCGCGGCCATCGATCAGCACCTGAGCTGGATCGAGCAGCATCCGAACCTCTACCGCTTCCTGGCTCAGCACGCCTACGTCGTGCGGGATTCGGGCGAGCGGGGCGTGATCGACGCGAAGGCGGCGTTCGCCACCGAGCTGACCGCTCTCGTGCGGCGCTACGCCGCGGCGCTCGGCGGCGACGTCGAGCCGGCCGAGCATGTGATCGTCGGCGTCGTGGGGCTCGTCGACGCCACCGCCGCCTGGTGGATCGAGCGCCGCGTCCCAGCCCGCAACGAGCTCACCGCCGAACTGACCGAGCAGGTCTGGCTGATCATCGGCCGCAGCGCGCAGCGGCTCGGGCTCAGCCTGGTTGCCGATCAGCCGCTGCCGGCGCTCTGATCAAGCGCCCGTTCAGGTGCGGCGCGTAGGGCCGCCCACCCGGTGCGAGCTCGGTGGCGTAGACGAGTTCGTCGTCGCGCAGGGCGTAGAGCCGCCGCTCACCGTCGACGTCGACCGCGTTGGGTGCGCGCTGGGCCGAGATCGTGGCCAGGTCCCAGCGCTGGTCGCCTGCGGTGCCGGCGAGGACGAGCGCCTGCCCGGTGTTGGACGCCAGGACGAGCGCGATGTCGTCCGGTCCCGGCCCCGGGCGCCAGAAGCCGCTCTCGCGCCAGGCCGGCCGGATGACCGAGCCGTCGGCGGCGCGCAGCCACGAGCGGGATTCGTAGACGAGGAACGGGCGCCCGTCGTGAGCGACGACGATCTGCTGGCCGAACTCGAACTGCTCACCGCTCGAGGCGACGACGCCGTGGCCGGCGCCGTGCCACGTGCCGACCAGCGCCAGCAGCCCGAGCAGGTCGTCGTGGATCGGCGCGCCGCTGCGCAGGTCGGTGGTGTCCGGCCTCACCGGTGATCGGTGAGCAGCTTCGCGATGGCGCAGGCGGCCAGCGCGCCGATGGCCAGGAACGCCGCGACGAGAAGCACGAGATAGGCCGCTTCCATTGGTGCCTCCCGCTCGTCTCGAACTGATTCGGACGCTACAGCAGAGCGGCCCCGTAGCGGGTGATCACGCCGAGGCGTGCACCGCTACGGGGCCGAGCTCGACTGTTACTGGAGCTGGAGCGAGACCTCGACCAGGCCGGGGCCGGTGGCCTGCACTTCGCGGCGGCCCTTGCCGTCGCGGTGCAGCACCGACAACGTCCAATCGCCGGGCGCGGCGAAGAACCGGAAGTCGCCGGTGGCCGAGGTGACGACCTCGGCCGTGAACTCCCCGGTGCCGTCGAGCAGCCGGACGTACGCGCCGGGCACCGGCGTCTCGCCGGCCGACACGACACCGTAGATCACGGTCTCCTTGTCCAGATCGACGCCGGCCGGCAGCGTGGGGCTCTGCGCGGGGGCACCGCACATCAGACGGCCTTTTCGATCGGCACGCCGACCAGGGAGCCGTACTCGGTCCACGAACCGTCGTAGTTCTTGACGTTCTCGTGGCCGAGCAACTCGTGCAGCGCGAACCAGGTGTGGCTGGAGCGCTCGCCGATGCGGCAGTAGGCAATCGTGTCCTTGCCGTCGTCGAGGCCCTCGTCGCCGTAGAGCTTGGCCAGCTCGTCGTCGGACTTGAACGTGCCGTCCTCGTTGGCCGCCTTCGACCACGGGACGTTCAGCGCCGTCGGGATGTGGCCGCCGCGCTGGCTCTGCTCCTGCGGCAGGTGCGCCGGCGCGAGGAGCTTGCCCGAGAACTCGTCGGGCGAGCGGACGTCGACCAGGTTCTGCTTGCCGATCGAGGCGACGACCTCGTCGCGGAACGCGCGGATCGAGGTGTCCTGGTCCTTGGCCGTGTACTGCGTGGCCGACCGCTCGACGGTGTCCTTGGACAGCTCACGGCCGTCGAGTTCCCACTTCTTGCGACCGCCGTCGAGCAGCTTCACGTCGTCGTGGCCGTACAGCTTGAAGTACCAGTAGGCGTAGGCGGCGAACCAGTTGTTGTTGCCGCCGTAGAGCACGACGGTGTCGTCGTTGCCGATGCCCTTGTCCGAGAGCAGCTTCTCGAACTGCTCCTTGTCGACGAAGTCGCGACGGATCTGGTCCTGCAGTTCGGTCTTCCAGTCGAGCTTGACGGCCCCGGCGATGTGGCCGCCGTCGTAGGCACTGGTGTCTTCGTCGACCTCGACGAACACGACACCGTCGGTGTTCAGGTTTTCTTCGGCCCAATCGGCCGTGACGAGCGCGTCAGCGCGGCTCATGGATTCTCCTCTGGTGTGGATGGTTCAGGGGTGCGAACAGGGGGCAGCAAGGATGCCCGGGAGGCTCGTGCGCGCCGCAGCACGCCGTGCGCCGAGCCGGCGCCGTCGATCAGAAAGCGCGACAGAGGCAGCTGCCCACGCGGCACAGGTCGACCGCGCGGCGGGAGGTGAGCGCGGTGGACACCGGCAGACTCACGTGGGGCGCAATGCGCATGGGTTCAGCCTAGCCGCCGCGCCGCCGGTTGGGCGATGGGGTCGGCCGGACGGAACACCACGGCGTCGGCCGAGCCGCTGACCACGAGGCCCCGGGAGGTCGGGGTGAGCTCGTCCAGGCGCAGCCCGTAGGGCAGCGGCGGCAGCGGGATCGGCACGTTCAGCGACGGCAACAACTGGTTCAGGACGATCCCGGGCAGCGAGATGCCGGCCACCGACACCCCACGGATGCGCAACCACACCGCCCCGTTGCCGCTCAGCGACAGGACGGCCTCACCGCCGACTCGCGCCAGCTGGCTGATGCCGGGCACCGGAAGGGACGCCGAGGCCAGCAGCCGGCTCCCCTCGTAGGCGAGCACGAGCCCGGGGATTCGTGACACGCGGGCGATCTCGCCGTACGGCAGCACGATCTGCCCCTCGACGTGCTCACAGGGCAGCTCGCGGGCCCGGCGCCCCAACAGCTCGCGCAGGGGCAGATAGGCGTTGGTCAGCCGCGCGACGAGGGTGGCGCCGGTGATGTCGCCGACGCGCAACGACCCGAGTACCTCGACGTTTGCGTACCGGCCGCGCAACGCCTGGGTGAGGAACGGGCGGCCGTGCACCCGCACCGTGGCGGGGTGCCCGAACGGGGCGGACAGGAAGGCCGAAGCCTTGCGTTCGGCCAGCGTGGCGCAGGTCCGGTCCGACAGGGCTACGGCGAGCGCGACGATGGCCGCGATGGCGAGCACGGCCAGTGCGATGGTCACGGCCGGGCTCCCTGCGCCCCGGTCAGGAGCGGATCGCGAGGCACAGCAGGAACGCCACGGGCGCGAGGACGAACAGGGGCAGTAACGCGGCCACGACCTGGCGCAGGTGTCGACGAAGGGACGAGTCCGGCGCCGGCAGGCTGTGCTGCACGAATGCCGCCGCGATGGCGAGCAGGCCAGCTAGCGCACCCAGCGCGCCCCCGACGAACAGCGCCCGGCCGTCGACGAACTCGACGTCGTGGCGCAGCAGCAGGTAGCAGACGGCCGCCCCGACCGCGACCGCGGCGAGCACGCCGAGCAGTCCCCGCGGGACCTCGGGATCGAATCGGGGGACGGGCACGATGAGATCGACGAGGTAGCCGACGACGAGCGCGGCGGCGATCGCACCGGCGGCCGCCCGCTCTTGTCGTCGCCGGCGAGGCCGTCTGGCGCGAGGCGACCGGCCAAGGCTTCGCCTTGGACATCGTGCGCGACCCGGCCGCCCTGGTCGGCTTCGACGAACTCGTGCCGCAGCTGCAGCAGGGCCGGCAGCGACACCTCGACGATCACCAACGCGGCGATGGCGGCGAGCGACGCGACAATCTGCACGCGGGCCGCGCCACGGGCCAGCTGATGCACGAACAGCACGGGCAGGGCCAGCCCGAGAACGGCCACGAGCGCACCGAGGCGCCCGTGCGGCCACACCGAGACGACGGCATCCGCGCCGCCCGCGGCGGCGGCCGCGATCAGCAGGGCACCGCGCCGGCCCGGCAGCTGCGTCCCGAACACCCAAGCCAGGGCAAAGGCGGCCTGGACCACGGCGACCGCGACGAGCAGCGCGAGCGCGCTGGTCCGCGCGGTGACCGCGAGACCGAGTCCGGCCACGACGGCCGCGGCCAGGCTCACCAGCAGGCCGAGGTCGGCGGACGGGGGCGGCGGCGCCGCCGCATCCGGCGACGATCGCGCCGCGACGACCGGGACGGCGGCGGTGGTGTCGCCGGTGTGGTCCGCGTCAGTCACGACGATCATCGTCGCAGACGGCGCGGGGGCGTTCGCTCGCGTCGTGGACCCAGTCGGCGATGCGGGCGACCAGGTCGCGCGTCGTCGCCACCTCGGCGTGCCCCATCGCCGGTTCGATCCAGACATCGGCGGTGGGGGCGGCCGCCGCCAGCGCCTCGGGGTGGCGCAGCGGGAAGTAGCGGTCGGCGTCGCCGTGCACGATCAGCAGCGGACGCGGCGCGATGTCGCCCGCGACGTCGGCCGGCGCCTCGGGCAGGTTGGACCAGCCGTGCGGCGTCACCCGGGTGCGGCGCAGGTACCGCGTCGCGGCTCGCCCGCTGCGGTGCTCGAACATCCAGTGCACCATCCGCATCGGGCGGGTGCCCCGCTCGAACCACACGCCGGGAGCACTGACGCTCACCACCGCGTCGGCGTCACCACCCAGCCCGGCGTGGCGCAGCACCGCCGTCCCGCCCATGGACCAGCCGAGGATGGCGACGAACCGGTACCCCTGATCGCGCAGCCACTGCACCGCGGCGGCGATGTCGTGGATCTCCTCCGCCCCCGCAGTCCCGAGACCTCCGGAGCGCCCGTGACCGCGGAAGTCCGGCGCGAGCACGCCGATGCCGCGCTCGACCAGCACCCGACACAACCGCTGCACGTGCGGACTGCGCGCCGACATGGTGAACCCGTGGGCAACGACACACCCGATGGCCAGGGGGTCAGCCGCGCCCGCACCCCCGGCCGGCCAGTGCTCGGCCGCGAGCTGCACCCCGTCCCCGGTGTGCAGCGCGACGGTCAGGGGATTGGTCACGTCGGTCATTGTGGCTGACCCGGGTCGGGTATCCTGGAAGCGCTTGGGGGCAGCGCCGCCCTACCGGGTTCGGCATCGCCGCCCTGCCCGTGACACCCCGCCGTTCCTCTCCGACCGGAGGCGAGTGTGGAGCTCACCCTGCTGACCGCAGCCAAGCAGCCGACCGCCGAGGTGCTTCCCGCCCTCGGCTTGCTCTCCCACCAGGTGACCGTCCTGCCCCAGGATGCCGCCGTGCTGGTCGAGCGCAGCCTGGGTGACGCGGTGCTCGTCGACGCCCGGCGCGAACTCATGGGCGCCCGGGCGTTCGTCCGGTTGCTGACCGCCATGGGCACCGCGGTGCCGGTGATCGCCGTGCTTACCGAAGGCGGTCTGATCGCCGTCTCGGGCGACTGGGCCGTGGCCGACTTCGTCCTCGACACCGCCGGGCCGGCCGAGCTCGATGCCCGCCTGCGACTGGCGATCGAGCGGCACGCGGCGTTCCCGGACGAGACGTCCGGTCGCCTCGAGCTGGGCGAGCTCGCCATCGACGAAGCCACCTACACCGCCCGCCTGTCCGGCGTCGCCCTCGATCTCACCTACAAGGAGTTCGAGCTGCTGAAGTTCCTGGCCCAGCACCCGGGCCGGGTTTTCACCCGCTCGCACTTGGTGCAAGAGGTCTGGGGCTATGACTACTTCGGCGGAACCCGGACGGTCGACGTGCACGTGCGGCGCCTGCGGGCCAAGCTCGGGGCCGAGCACGAGTCGATGATCGGCACCGTGCGCAACGTCGGGTACAAGTTCGTCCGCCCGTCCGACGGCACGCCCCGCCGCGACGCCGCTCTCGAGGCCGAGGTCGACGCTGCGGTGCCCGCCGCCGCTGACAGCTTCGAAGCCCGCCACTGACCGAAGCCCGCCACTGACTCGGCGCTAGCGTTGGGCCGTGGCGCTGTCGATCTCGACCTCGGTTCCTGACGACGCGACCCGTTCGGCCATCCGCCGGCTGAGCGCCGAGGTCGAGGGTCAGGACGGCGCGCCGCCGTTGTCCGACCAGGCCGATTCGTTGCTCGCATCCGGTGACGTCGTCCACGTGGTCGTGCGTGACGACGGCGAGGTGACCGGTTACGCCCAGCGCGCCGGGTCCGCACTCGAACTCACCGCCCGGCTCGACGCGCTCGACGTTGTCCTGGACGCGAGCGTCGCCGGCGACGTCCTGATCTGGAGCCACGGCTCGCGGAGCCGGCTCGTCGCCCCGCTCGAGCGCCGCGGTTTCACCCGCTCGCGCGAGCTGCACCAGTTGCGCCGCCCGCTGGATGGCGAGCATCCGCTGGCCGAAGATCCGCCGCTCGCCCCCGGGGTGGCGGTGCGCGCGTTCGAACCCGGTCGCGACAACGACGCCTGGCTGGCCGTGAACGCCGCTGCCTTTGCCGAGCACCCCGAGCAGGGCCGCTGGGGCCCGGCCGATCTGCAGGCGCGTCTGCACGCGGACTGGTTCGACGCGGCCGGCTTCCTGCTAGCCGAGCGCGACGGCACCCTGCTCGGCTACCACTGGACCAAGGTCCACCCGGACGGCGTCGGCGAGGTGTACGTGCTCGGCGTCGCGCCCGACGCCCAGGGCCTGGGGCTGGGCCGCGGGCTGCTCGTGCGCGGCCTGCGTCACCTGGCCGAGCGCGGCTGCCCGGCCGTACTGCTCTACGTCGACGGCGACAACGTTGCCGCGATCCGCTTGTACGAAAAGCTGGGCTTCACCCACTACGACGCCGACGTCCAGTGGAGTTCGGCGTAACCGCTCGCTGAGCTGGTACGCGGGCGGCCGTGGTGATCCAGTTCACCTGCGGGCCACATGTCGCATTTGCGTAGGTCACTTCCGCGCGCTCGGGCATTCACTCCGCGTTCACCCTGGCCACCCCGTGGCGCCATGTGTCGCTCTTAGCGTCCCCGCTTGAGAACACATCAGACCAAAGGGAGAACCAAGTGAAGCTCAACCGTGTCGGCCTCGGTGCCGGCGTGCTGGTCGCCGGCCTGGCGCTGGCGGCGTGCAGCAGCAGCGGCGGCAGTGGCGGCAGCAGCGCCAGCAGCTCCTCGACCGCGTCCAGCGGTTCCAGCTCCGCCACGACATCTGCCGCGCCCGCCGGTGGCCCGACCTGCTCGACAGGCACGCTCAACGGCGAGGGCTCCACGGCCCAGACCAATGCCGTGACCGCGTGGGTGAATGCCTACACCAAGGCGTGCCCGGGAGCCAAAATCAACTACAACCCGACCGGTTCGGGCGCGGGCGTCAGCAGCTTCAACGCCGGGCAGGTCGACTTCGCCGGCTCCGACTCGGCCCTCGACCCGACCGCGGGCGAGGTCAAGAAAGCCACGGCCCGCTGCAAGAGTGCGCCGCTCGACCTGCCGATGGTCATCGGCCCGATCGCGCTGGCCTACAAGCTCAAGGGCGTCGACAAGCTCGTGCTGACCCCTGAGCTGGCCGCGAAGATCTTCACCGGCAAGATCACCAGCTGGAACGACCCGGCCATCGCCGCGAAGAACTCCGGCGCCAAGCTGCCGAGCACCAAGATCAGCGTGATCTACCGCTCCGACGACTCGGGCACGACCTCCAACTTCGAGAAGTTCCTCGCCGCCACCGACCCGACCGACTTCACCGCCACGCCGGCGAAGGACAACGGCTCGACCGTGTTCAAGGGCGGCCAGGGCAAGGCGAAGTCCCAGGGTGTCGCGGCCGCGGTGAGCAGCACCGAGGGCGCGATCGGCTACGTCGAGCTCTCCTTCGCCGTCAGCAGCAGTTTGCAGACGGCGTCGATCGACAGCGGTTCTGGGCCGGTCGAGATCTCGAAGACCACGGCCAGCGCAGCCGCGGCCGAGGCCCAGGTCACCGGCACCGGCGACGACCTCACGCTGAAGATCAACTACAAGCCGACGGCCTCGGGTGCCTACCCGATCATCCTGGCCACCTATGAGATCGTTTGCACCAAGTACGCCGACGCTGCCACGGGAACGTTCGTGAAGAACTTCCTGACCTACACCTCGGGCGCCGGTCAGGATCTCTTGGCGCAGCAGGGCTACGCGCCGCTGCCGGACTCGTTGAAGACCAAGGTCGCCGCGTCGGTCGCCAAGATCAGCTGACCGCCGCATCGACGTCCTTGCCCCGCTGGTCACCGCAGATCCGGTGACCAGCGGGGTTCACTAAGATAACGACGGGTATGTCTCATGCCAGAGCGAGAAGCGATGACAGGTCGAGCTCCGCAGCCCCCCTTCGAAGATGCGCCGCTGTCGGCGCCGAGCATTGGGGGTGAGTCCGTCATCGCGCCCGACAAGGACGTGCCGGTCGGTGACCATCCGAATGGTCCTCCGATCGTCGGCTCGAGTGAGCCGCTGTCCGCCGGTTTCGGGCCGGCGCCGGCGGTGGTCGGCGGCGGCATCACCGGCGCCGGCGGACGGCCACGCATCGGCGACCGCGTCTTCGCGGCCATCAGTTCCGGCGCCGCCGCCATCGTCATCGTCGTCGTCGTGCTGATTGCGACCTTCCTGGTCATCAAGTCGGCGCCGTCGATCGCCGACGACAAGGTGAACTTCCTGACGTCCACGGAGTGGAGCCCCCAGCCGGGCAACCTCCGCTTCGGCATAGCCAACCTGCTCTGGGTAACGGTGATCATCTCGCTGATCGCGATGATCCTGGCCGTCCCGGTCGCCATCGGCATCGCGCTGTTCGTGACGCAGTACGCGCCGAAGCGAATCGCCAAGCCGGTCGCCTACATCATCGATCTGCTGGCCGCGATCCCGTCCATCGTCTACGGCATCTGGGGTTACACCACCCTCGCGCCCGCCCTCGAACCGGTGCAGCGCGTGCTGTCGCACCTGCCTGGGCCGTTGTTCCATCTGTTCTACGCCAACGGCACGATCTTCGACGGCGGCGTCGTGCTCGCGGTGATGATCCTGCCGATCGTCACCGCCATCAGCCGGGACGTCTTCGAACGCACCCCCCGCGCAAACGTCGAGGCCGCTCTCGCCCTCGGCGCGACGAAGTGGGAGATGATCCGCATGGCGGTGCTGCCCTACGGCCGCGCCGGTGTGGTCAGCGGTTCGATGCTCGGTCTGGGCCGCGCATTGGGCGAGACCATCGCCGTCTACCTGATCCTGTCGACGGTCGGTGGCGCCTTCCACTTCTCCATCTTCACCGGTGGCTCGACCTTCGCCTCGAAGATCGCGCTCGGCTCCAGCGAGTTCAACAACCCCGCCTCCACCGGCGCCTACATCGCGGCCGGCCTCGTGCTGTTCGCGCTCACCTTCGTCGTGAACTCGGCCGCGCGAGCGATCGTCAACCGCCGGAAGGACTTCTCATGAGCGACGCTTGCGGAGCGAATCAATCAGCACAATCGCGCGTTAGCGCGGATGCGGTCGACGACGGGCCCGAGCTTGCGAGTGGCCCCGAGGAGATCGCATGAGCAGCGTGACGGCGACGCCGAGCGCCGGGATGACGTTCGGCAAGGCCCGCGGCGCCCGCAAGGTCAAGAACAACTTTGCGACCACCCTCGTCTGGCTGGCGTTCGGCATCGCTCTGGTTCCGTTGATCTGGCTGCTGTGGACGGTCGTGAGCAAGGGCTACCGCGTCATTCTCGACGCCGGCTGGTGGACTGGCGACCAGGCCGGGATCAGCGCCGGCGTGCAGGGCGGCGGGGCCTCGGCCGCGATCATCGGCACGGCTGAGCAGGTCGCGCTGTGCACGGTGATCTCGGTTCCGATCGCGATCCTCGTCGGCATCTATCTCGTCGAGTACGGGCGGGGGCCGTTCGCCCGCCTGACCACGTTCATGGTCGACATCCTCACCGGCATCCCGTCCATCGTGGCCGCGCTGTTCATCTACGCCCTGTTCGTGACCACCCTTGGCGGGATCCGGGCGGGCTGGCTGGTCTCGCTGGCGCTGGTGATCCTCATGATTCCGGTCATCGTGCGCACGACCGAAGAGATGCTGCGCCTCGTCCCGAACGAGTTGCGCGAGGCGTCCTACGCGCTCGGCATCCCGAAGTGGCGCACGATCCTCAAGGTCGTCATCCCGACCGCGTTCACGGGGTTGGTCACCGGCGTGGTGCTGGGCGTGGCCCGCGTCGCCGGTGAGACCGCGCCGCTGCTCATCCTGGTCGGTTACTCCGGGACGACGAACACGAACCTGTTCAGCGGCTTCCAGAGCTCGCTGCCGGGCCTGATCAACCAGCAGTTCATCGACATCAACACGTCGTCGGGCAAGGCCTCGTACCACCTCGACGCGAACGGCAACCGGGTCGCCGGCTCGATCGCGAACTACGCCCCCGACCGGTTGTGGGGGGCCGCTTTGACGCTGATCGTGATCGTCATGGCACTGAACCTCGTCGCGCGGCTGATCGGCCGACGCAACAAAGTCGCGTCCTAGAGAAGGAATCCCCATGGCCAAGCGCATCGAGAACAAGAACCGCGACATCTACTACGGCAAGTTTCTCGCCGTCAGCGAGGTGTCGCTCACCGTCGCGCCCCGCAGCATCACCGCGTTCATCGGTCCGTCGGGCTGCGGCAAGTCGACCGTGCTGCGCACGCTGAATCGCATGCACGAGGTGATCGCCGGCGCGCGGGTCGAGGGCAAGGTGCTGCTCGACGGCGACGACATCTACCACCGCGGCATCGACCCCGTCGACGTCCGCCGCACGATCGGCATGGTTTTCCAGCGGCCGAACCCGTTCCCCACGATGTCGATCTACGACAACGTCGTCGCCGGCCTGAAGCTGAACAGCAAGCGGCTGAAGCGCTCGGAGACCGACTCGATCGTCGAGCGGTCGCTGCGCGGGGCAAATCTCTGGGAGGAGGTCAAGGACCGCCTGGCCAAGCCCGGCGCCGGCCTCTCGGGCGGCCAGCAGCAGCGGCTGTGCATCGCGCGGGCGATCGCGGTCGAGCCTCAGGTCCTGCTGATGGACGAGCCGTGCTCGGCCTTGGACCCGATCTCGACGCTGGCGATCGAGGACCTGCTCCAGACGCTGAAGGAGAAGTACACGATCGTCATCGTCACGCACAACATGCAGCAGGCGGCCCGGGTGTCGGAACGCACCGCCTTCTTCAACCTTGCCGGGGTCGGCAAGCCCGGGCAACTCGTCGAGATGGACGATACCGAGACGATCTTCGCCAACCCGTCCGACCGCCGCACCGAGGACTACATCAGCGGCCGCTTCGGTTAATAACCGTTGTCGACTTCCCTGGAGCAACAGCGTTACTGTCCAGTAATGCTGAAACGAGACGACAACAGTGCGGGCCGGGGAGGCGGGTCGCCCGATTACGACGTGCTTGTCATCGGTTCGGGCTTCGGGGGGAGCGTCACCGCGCTGCGGCTGACCGAGAAGGGCTACCGGGTCGGGGTGCTCGAGGCCGGGCGACGGTTCACCGACGACACGCTGCCCAAGACGTCGTGGGACGTCCGCAACTTCATCTGGGCCCCCAAGCTCGGTTGCACCGGAATTCAGCGCATCCACCTGCTCAAGGACTGCCTGATCCTGGCCGGCGCGGGCGTCGGCGGCGGCTCGCTGAACTACGCGAACACGCTCTACGAACCGCTGCAGCCCTTCTACGACGACAGCCAGTGGGCGCACATCACCGACTGGCGCGACGAACTCGCAACCCATTACGCGCAGGCCAAGAAGATGCTCGGCGTCGTCACCAACCCGACCACCACGCCGAGCGACCTCGAGATGCAGCGGTTGGCCGAGCAGTTCGGGAAGGCCGAGACGTATCACGCCACGCCGGTGGGCGTGTTCTTCGGCCGCGACGGGAAAGAGGAGCCGGGCCAGACGGTCCCCGATCCGTTCTTCGGCGGGGCCGGCCCCGAGCGCACCGGCTGCATCCAGTGCGGTGAGTGCATGACCGGGTGCCGGCACGGTGCCAAGAACACCCTCACGGCCAACTATCTCTACCTGGCCGAGAAGCACGGCGCCCAGATCCACCCGCTGACCACGGTGACCGATGTCCGCCCGCGCAAGGGCGGCGGCTACGAGGTGCACACCACCCGCACCGGATCGTGGTCGAAACGCGGCGGCCCGGTCTTCACGGCCGACGACGTGGTGTTCTCGGCCGGGACCTACAACACCCAGAAGCTGCTGCACGCCCTGCGCGAGAAGAGCCTGCCCAACATCTCGCGCCGCCTGGGCTACCTGACCCGCACCAACTCCGAGGCCCTGCTCGGCGTGCGCATCGACAAGCCGAAGCGCGACTACACCGAGGGCGTCGCGATCACCTCGTCCTGGCACCCCGACGAGCACACCCACATCGAGCCGTGCCGCTACGGCAAGGGCAGCAACGCGATGGGGCTGCTGAACACGATCATGACCGACGGCGGCAGCCGTCGGCAGCGTTGGACGCAGGCCATGACGACCCTGCTGCGCCATCCCAAGCTGCTGCGCCTGCTCGTGCCGCGACGCTGGTCGGAACGGGTGATCATCTTGTTGGTCATGCAGACCCTGAACAACTCGATCACCGTCAAGCGCCGCAAGACCCGGTTCGGCTTCGCCAAGTTGACCACGGTCCAGGGCGAGGGCGAGCCCAATCCGACGTGGATCCCGGTGGCCAACCAGGCGGCCGAGCAGCTGGCCGAGAACGTCGACGGCATCCCCGGCGGTACGTGGGGGGACCTGATGAACATCCCGATGACGGCGCACTTCATCGGTGGTTGTGTCATCGGCGACTCGCCGGAGACCGGCGTCATCGATCCCTACCAGCGGCTGTACGGACACCCGGGGCTGCACGTGGTGGACGGGTCGACGCTGTCGGCGAACCTGGGCGTGAACCCGTCGCTGTCGATCACCGCGCAGGCCGAGCGGGTGGCCTCGCTGTGGCCGAACAAGGGTGAGCAGGACTCCCGGCCCCCGTTGGGCGCTGGTTATCACCGCATCGATCCGGTTACGCCTCGAAACCCCGCGGTTCCCGAGAGCGCCCCGGCCGCGCTACGGTACGAGTCGGTACCGCTCGGCATGCCGGGCACCCGGTCAGCCTGACTAACCCGCAAGGACCCCATACTTCGTCAAGCCCGTGTCATGACGCCGTACATGGCCGGATCGATCGTCTCGAAAGGCAGTGCATTGAGCGCAGGCGCAGGTCGTCATCTTGGGGAGTCCGGCCTTCGTCGGTCCGCGCGCAGCCGCGCACTCCCGCTCGTTGCGGCAACGATGGCAACGGCGCTGACCGCCGCCGCGGTCCTCGCCGCCGGCGGGGGCGCCGCGGGCGCCGCGGGCAACACGTCAAAGGCTGGGGGCCGATTCCTTTCGGGCAGCGCTGGTGGTACCAGCTTCGACACGGTTGCTGCGTTGACCGGCGAGACGGCCAAGTACCCCGGCGATCCTGGACCGAACAGCAACGACCTCAACGGCTCCGTACTGGGCATGGCCATCGATTCGCCGAGCAAGGTGCAGCTCCCGCCGCCGGGCGGGATCACGTTCGGCGCCGTCGCGCAGTACGCGAAGGCGAACTCCGACGGCAGCTCCGTCGGCGCGTCCGGCCTGATCGAGAACAACGGCACCATCGGAACGGGCGGCAGCGGCGAACCCAAGGCCAACGCGACCATCGACCTGTCCGGCTTGCCCTCGGCGTCGGCGATCACCAGCGTGCTCGGCAATGTGAAGCTGGAACTCGGCGCGATCTCGGCCCGCGCCCAGCAAGCAGCGATCGGCAAGAAGCTGGCCGACCCGTCGGCCGACTGCACGAACCCGCCCTACAAGCGCGTCAGCGACACCGACCAGGCCGGCTCGTACCAGTTCGCCGGCCTCAAGATCACCGCAAACAGTCCGGCCCTGAAGATGGTCGGTGCCGCCTTGACGACCACAGCGGGCACGATCTTCGACGCTTTCAGTACTGCGTTGTCGAGCCTTCCTGGGGGCGCCCTCAGCGTCACCGGGCTGCCGAGCAGCGCCGACCTGGCTGCGCTGTTCACCCTCTCGGTGGCCGGCGGCGCGATCACCGCCAACCTGCTGACCGGCGACCTGAGCATCGACCTCGCAGCGGTGCTGAAGAACCTGGGCCTCGATCTGAACAATCTGTGCCCGAACACGTCCTTGCTGCCGTATCTGGCTACGGCGCTGGCCGACCTTCCGGCGGCGCTCACCAGCCTGCTCGCGAACCTGCCGAATACCCTCAAGACCGACTTGCAGGGGGTGACCATCACGGTCGCCGGCACGCCGATTCCGCTGAGCAACTCGGTCGTCACCGGAGCCATCACCTCGGCCATCGGCCAAATCCAGTCCGGCCTGACGAGTGCTGGATCAGCACTGAATACCGCGGTACTGACGCCGATCATCAATGCGCTGACGAGCCAGTTGCTGAATATCGTCGTGAACGCCCAGACGGAGACCGATCACAGCTTCGTCGAGACCGCTGTGCAGCTGCAGGTCGTGCCGGGGGGCGGCGCGCTCCCCGCACCGCCCGCGCTGCCGCCCCTGCCCGTGCCCACCGCACCCACTGCGCCGCCCAGCCTGCCGACTCTGCCCGTCTCCCTGCCCTCCATCTCCGTGCCCTCCGTGCCGGTCATTGGTGCGGCGAAGGCCAATGGCGCCGGCGAGACGCTCCTGCACGCCGGTCGCGCAGTCGCGGCGGCGCCGCTCGCCGCCCCGCTCGCCGCGCCGCGCGCTTCCACGCTCGCCACTACGGCGCTGATCGAGCTCGATCTTGCCTCGGCGACGGTAACGAACAACCGGACCACCGCCGCGACCTCATCGACGAGTGGCAGCGGCGCCTCGGCGGGCAACACGGCTATTCCGACCGGGGTGCCGGCCGGCCAGGGCACGCCGCACCACGGCACGCCGCTGCTGCCCCTGCTGCTGGTCCTGCTGGGCGTCGTAGCCGCCGGTGGCGCCACGGTCGTGGTGCGCAAGCGGGGTACAGCCACTCACTAGCACCACCCAGAGGCACTAACGCCGAACGACCCGTCACCGGAGTACCGGTGGCGGGTCGTTGTCGTTTAGTGTGAGTAATGGCAGCCCGATCGTGAGGTCCGGTCTGCCACACGGGCCCGCGGGGGCGAGGCCCGTACGAAGCGGGGTGGGGCAATGCCGTATGCGTCGGGATTTTCACGATCAGCCAGCGTGAGCGGAAGGCTCGGGCACTACGCGAGCGGGATGCTGATCGCGTCGATCATCGGGGTTGTGGCGGTGGGGCTGCATCCGCTTCCCGGACCGTTCCTGTTCACCGTCCCGATCGCGCTGTTCGGCTTCGTGGTGCTGAGCTGGCTGCTCATGCGCAAGCACGACCGTCAGCTGTGCGAGCAATGCGTGCATGCGATGCCGCTGAACCCGGCCGCGCAGGCGACCCGGCTGCGCCGGCGGTTCTGGATGGCGCACACCGGTGCCGAGCCGCGCTTCCTGGTGCCGTACCTGATCGTCCTGATCAGCAGTAACTTCGCCACCACGCCGATCGGGCGCGTGGGCTGGGCCTTGATCCAGCTGTCGATGATCTACCTGATCCTCGCGCAGTCGACCCACCGGCGGCTGCAGCCGTGGTGCCCGTGGTGCCGCGACGGCGGCGGCGGTGAAGACGTCGACGCGACGCCGCCGGTGATCCCGCACGACGACCGGCACCTCGTCTGAGCCCGCCTCTGCGCCAGCGTCGCGTTCAGGTTGGGCTGATCGGTCCGGGGAGCTCCCAGCCGGGGGCCCGCGAGGTGCGCACGACGTCACCGCGCCGCACCCGCTCGCCGCACACGTCACACCGGGTGCCGATCTTCAGTTCGTGATCGTGGTGCGCGACGCGCATCGGCGGGGACTCGACCGCCCACTTGTCGCCCCACTCGCGCAGCACCTGCAGCACGGCCCCCAGCTCGTGCCCGGCGCGGGTGAGGTGGTAGTCGGCGCGGGGCGGGTTGGCCTGGTACACACGCTGTTCGAGCACGCCGGCGGCGACCAACTCCTTCAGCCGCGCGGCCAGGCGATCGCGTGGTGCACCGGTGTTGCGGGCGATCTCGCTGAAGCGGTGGTTGCCGAAGATCACCTCGCGGACGATGAGCAGCGACCAGCGATCGCCCACGATCTCGAGCGCGGCCGCGACCGAGCAGGGCCGACCGGCGACTGCAGGCAACGTCGGTTTCGGCATCCGTCAACGTTTGCATATCAAACCGTTGCGGCGCTAGTCTCGTCCGCATGTCAGTTGGGAATCCAAACCGTAAGGTCGTGATGACGGTCATCGCCTCCGCGGTGTTCATGGCCAACCTCGACCTGTGGATCGTCAACGTGGCCTTCGTCGACATCGGCCACAGCCTCGGCGGCTCGACCGCCAGCGTCTCGTGGGTGCTCAATGCCTACGCGGTGGGCCTGGCCGCGCTGCTCGTCCCGGCCGGACGGCTCGGCGACCGCCTCGGCCACCGGCGTGTCTTTCTCGCCGGCGTCAGCGTCTTCACCGCGGCATCGCTGCTCTGCGCGCTCGCGCCCGACCTCGGCGTCCTGGTGGCGGCGCGGGTGCTGCAGGCCGCCGGTGCCGCCGCGCAGTTGCCATCCTCGCTCGCCCTGCTGATGGCTGCGGTGCCGGCCGAATCACGGACGGCCGCCGCCCGCAGCTGGTCGGCCGTCGGCGCCGTGGCCGCGGTGTGCGGCCCGGTGTTCGGTGGCCTGCTGGTGACCCTCGACTGGCGTTGGGTGTTCGTCGTGAACGTCCCCGTCGGTGTGGCCACCGTGGCGTTGGGGCTGCGCGTGCTGCCGCGGCCACCGGCGCGTTCGCGCGAGCCGCTGCCCGACTTGTTGGGCGCCGTCCTGCTCACCGTCGCGGTAGCCGCCCTCACCGGGGCGCTGGTGCAAGCGCCGACGTGGGGCTGGACCTCGACGCGGATCGCGGCCCTGTTGACTGCCGCCGTGTTGGGCGCTGCGGCCTTCATCGCGCGCTCACTGCGCCACGCGCATCCGCTGATAGAACTGAACCTGTTCCGGGTGCGCCGGTTCGCGGTGGCCAACGCCGGCACCATCGCGTTTAGCGCGGCCTTCGCCATCATGCTGCTGTCGAACTCGCTGTGGTGCCAGAACGTGTGGCACTACTCGGCGCTGCGCACCGGACTTGCCATGGCCCCCGGACCCCTGATGGTCCCCTTCGTGACGGCCTGGTCGCAGCGACTGGCCCGTCGGTTCGGTCTCGCCCCGCTGACCGCAGTGGGCAGCCTGCTCTTCGCCGCCGGACTGGGCTGGCGGATCGCGTTCGCCGAAGCCGCCCCGAATTACCTGCGCGACCTGCTACCGAGCATGCTCATCACCGGGGTGGGCGTGGGCCTGGCCTTGAGTTCGTTCATCGCCGCGGGAGCCACGGCCCTGCCGGCCGAACGCGCGGCCACGGCCTCCGGCACGGTCAACTCCGGCCGGCAGGTAGCCTCGGCGCTCGGTGTTGCCGCCCTGGTCACTGTGCTCGGCGGCGCCGGTTCGATCGTCGTGCGCTTCGACGTGGCCTGGTGGCTCGCCGTGGGCCTGTCGTTGCTCGCCGCACTGGTCGGCCTCGGACTGACGACGCCGCGTTCGACCGATACATTCTCGGCATGGTCGACATCCACCACCAAGGTTCCTGCGCCGCCCCGATCGACGTCGCCTTCGCCTACGTAGACGACTACCACACCACCACCGACTGGATGTTCGGCCTGGCCAAGTTCGAACCCGTCGGCGGCAAGGACCACGGCCTGGGTGCAGTCTTCGACGGCACCTTCCAGGTCCGGCCGGTGAAACTGAGCTCGACGGTCAAGATCACCCAGTGGGAACAGAACAAGATCATCGCCTTCGAATCGATCAAGGGGTTCAAGAACTGGTCGACGTGGGAGTTCGAGGCCGACGAGCCCGACCACACGATCATCAACGTGACGTTCGGCTACGAGTTGCCCGGCGGCCTGGCCGGCCGCGCGCTCGGCCGGGCGCTCGAGCCCATCGTCGGCCTGTCCGTCCGACACAGCGACGAGGCCCTGCGTCGGGAGATCGAGGCCCGGTACCGGCAGCAGGCCAAGGGCTGAGGGTTGAGGGCTGAGCGGCACGTGCCTGACCGCTGATCGCTCGATCACGGCAGGGGGCGGCTCCACGGAGCCCGCCCCCTGCCGCACGTTAAGGTGGAAGCGGACAAAGAAGATCGACTGCCGCGGGCAGGAGGTGCTGTGGTGACCCAACGCAAGCCGCCCAACGTGTCCTTCCCCGGCTGGGTGGAACGACAGATCCGTACGGCTGAGGCATCCGGAGCCTTCGAGCACCTGCCCGGCAAGGGCAAGCCGATCCCCGATCTCGACCGCCGGCAGGACGACCTCGCCTGGGTCGCCAACTACCTGCGCCGCGAGAACGTTGACGCCGCCGAGTTGTTGCCGCCCGCTCTGGCCCTGGCGAAGGAGGTCGAGCAACTGCCCGAGCGGGTGCAGCGCGAACGCTCGGAGCTACAGGTGCGGCGTCGCGTCGAGGACCTCAACGAGCGCATCCGCCAGGCGCACGCCCGCCCGCAGGTCGGGCCGCCGGTGCGCGTGCGGACCGTCGACGTCGAGGCGCTGGTGCAGACGTGGCGCGACTCGCGTCCGCCGGCTGCACCACCGGCCGAACCCGCGCCCGTCCAGGTGCCTGGGCGGGCGCGCGTTCGCTGGTTTCGCCGCCGGGTTCCGGGCGCGAACGTGCTACCTGGCTGAGCGCGTCCACGAATCGGCGGTCGCCACCGACGGTGGTCCATGGTGGTTTGCGCACCCGGCAGCGGACCCTCGGTAGCGCAGCGAGGTCAGTCAGGCGGCGTCTGGCTGACTGTCTGGGTGGGGTGCCTGTTTGTGGATGCTTTGCTCTGCTCGGTGTCATCGAGCGCTCGATGACGCCGAGCAGAGCAAAGCGTCGACAGGCAGGGTCTGCTTGATCTCGGGCCGGACGCGGCGGCACGGGTTGCGCGGTCGGGTCAGAGGCACGTTCGGGTCAGAAGGGCCGCGGCTGCGAGAACGGCGGCGGTCAGAACGGGGGCGGCAGATCTTGGTCGCTCGGGTCGACCTCGGTGCCGACGCCGACCTCTGTGCCGGTGCCGGGCTCGGGCCTGGGCCTGGGCCTGGGCGCGGGTTCGGGCGCGGGTTCGGGCGGGCTGGTGTCCGCGGTGATGGTGGTGTCGTGGGGTAGTAGGTCGGGGGGTTTGTCGTAGGTGTGTCCAGTCGGGGTGGTCCAGCGCACGGTGCCGTCTTCGAGGCGCCGCAGCCGCCAGCCGCCGTCGTGCTT